>NZ_CAXBOD010000025.1:0-60230 GCF_963977235.1 uncultured Albimonas sp. | reverse complement strand
AAAGAATACCCGGGATTCCAGCTGCGAGCGGTCCAGTTCTTTGGGGGCAGTGCACAATGGGGGACATGGTGGGGGACGATCAATCTAGTCGCGGCAATTTTCTCAATAGTGTCAGCACATTAAAGGTGGGAAATGGCGGAGACGATGGGATTCGAACCCACGAAACCTTTCGGTTTACTCCCTTAGCAGGGGAGCGCCTTCGACCACTCGGCCACGTCTCCGCGGAGGGGTGTAGCAGCCTAAGCGCCCGAGTTACAAGGCTGATTCGACACGTTCATCCAGAACGCAGCGTTGCTCGCCAAGCGACTGGAAATGAATGGGAACGACTCCGGCACCCTCGAGTTCGGGCGGGATCTGGTCAAGTCCCTTGGGGCGCGCTTCGCTTGGCCCGCGTCGCGCGTCCAGCGCCTTCGGCCGGCCGATCTCGCTCGGGGGCAGCTCCGCGCACGTCCTCCGCCAGGCGTGAGAGGCGTCGCCTGGCTGATCCCGGCTTTCCGGCAGACGCCGCTGATCGGCACGCCTTCCTCCGCCTGCTTGAGGATCAACGCCTTCTGCGCGTCGATCACCTTCAGGAGGCCCGGCGGCCCGCCGCGGTGCAGGACTCGGGTCCAGCCCGTCTCGGAAACCGAGACGATATGGGAGCTGTCGCGCGGGGCGATGAGGGCGGCCTCGGCCTCGGTGAAGCGGTCGGAGGGCGGGGTCGTCCTTGAAGTCGGCCCACAGCGGGTCGGCGCCCATCTCCGCCTGCGCGGCGCGGACGCTGGGGGGGATGGCGATGTCGAGATAACCGCAGGGCATGGCGTCAGATCCCCCCTCCGCTGGCAGGCTCGCAGCAGATTGCGCCGGCGCGAGGGGCGGAAGCGCGGCGGCGGGCCCCGGTCGCCCGTCGCCGCGGGGGCCGCCTCGCGCCCCGACCTCAGGCGCCCCGGATGCGGTCGAGCACGGGGCGGATGTGGGCGAGGAAGGCCGGGGGGTTCTCGCTCATCGGGAAGTGGCCGAGGCCGGGCATCAGGGTCCACTCGATCCCCAGCGCCTCGGCGAGCGCGCGGGTGTCCTGGGGCGAGCAGGAGTAGTCGTATTCCCCGGTCAGCAGGTGGATCGGGCATTTCGAGACGTCGATCCCCGCCACCCGGTCGCGGAAATCGCCGTCGACGGTGTAGTAGTAGAGGTCCCCGCGGAACACGCCCGGGCCCCCCTGCATGTAGTGCCAGCGGGTCTCGTCGCGCTCGGCCTCCGGGCTGGTCGGCGCCGTCAGGCCGTAGGCGAAGGCGCCGCAGACCTCGCCGCCATGCACGTCGGGGCGATGCAGCCAGGCGGTGTCGTAGTAGGGCGGAACCGCCGCGCCGCTCTGCAGGCCGATCAGGGCGCGGAACCGCTCGGGGTGGCGCTCGGCCAGGTGCAGCACCACGCGGCCGCCGATCGAGCAGCCCATGACCACCGGCGCCTCCAGCTCGAGCGCATCGCAGATCGCCAGCACCTGGGCGACGTAGCCGTCGGCGGTCAGGCGATAATCCTCGTCCACCGTGCCGGGGGCCGGGGAGCTCTTGCCGTGGCGGGGCATGTCGTAGGCGATGACCCGGTAGTGGCGGGCGATCTCGGGGTCATTGAGCAGCGCCCGCCACTGGCGGCCGTCGGCGCCGGCGGTGTGCAGGCAGAGCAGGGGAATGCCCTCGCCCGCCTCCTCCCAGTAGATCCGATGGGGGCGGCCCTCGATCTCGATATGACCGTAGCGGCCGGCGATCGGCTCGATCCGCATCATGGCGTGGCCTGCGGGCGGAGGGAGGCGAGCAGCAGTTTGAAATACATCAGGTTTGCCATCAGCGGGTGAAGGTCGCCCTCGAAGCGCATCGCCCCGCGGCGCACCAGCGCCATCATGTCGTGGGAGCCGGGCGGCGGGACCGGGGCCAGGAACAGCCGCCAGTCCTCGGCGGGAGCGGAGATCGCGAAGGTCCACGAGGGCATCACGAAGGGCCCGTCCTCGACCGAGACGACGGCGCCGCCGCGCAGCTCGACCAGGGTTTCGGCATCGCCCGCGCGCAGCATCGCCCGGGTCGAGAGGCCGCGGGCGCGGTGGGCGAGAGGGGTTCCCTCGCCGCCCGTTCGCAGGAGATCGGCGAACATCTGTCCTCCCCGGACCTGGCCTTGCCCTGCGGCGCGTCGAGGCGCCGCCGACGTCCTTGGTAGCGCCTCGCGCCCGCGGGGGCGAGGACGCGATGCGCAGGCCGCCATAACCTGAGGTCTTGCATGGGGGCGTCCGGGCCCGGAGTCAGGCGACGGGCGAGGATCTCGCGGCGCCGGGGAAGAACTCGGGCGGCTGGCCCGCGCTCGCCAGCAGCCAGTCCACGAAGCGGCGGGTCGAGGCGCCGGCCGAGGTCATCGTCGGCCAAGCCACCCAGAACGCCGCCCCCGTGCGCCAGGGCCGATCGAACGGGCGCACCAGGGCGCCGGAAGCAAGCTCCTCGGTCAGCAGGTCGAGCTGCCCGACCGCCAGCCCGAACCCCTGCCTGCAGGCGGAGTAGGTGAGCAGCGAGGTCTCGAACTCCGCCCCCGCATGGGGATCGATCTCGACCCCTGCCTCGCGCGCCCACAGCGCCCATTCGCGCCGGCGATAGCGGGAATGCAGAAGCTCGGCGCGGGGCAGATCGGCCAGGGCAAGCGCGCCGCCGAAGCGGGCGAGGTAGGCCGGGGCGCAGACCACGTCGACCACCTCGTCGAACAGTTTTCGCGCCCGCGCGTCGCGCCAGGCGCCGTCGCCCAGCTGCAGCGCCGCGTCGAGATGGGCGCCGCGGAAGTCCAGCGGCTCGACCCGCGTGTCGAGACGCACGCGGACCTCGGGATGGGCGTCGGCGAACTCCCGCAGGCGGGGCAGCAGCCAGTGGTGGGCGAAGGTTGGGTAGATGCGCAGGTTGACGGTGTTGCGCCCCTCGTCGGCCAGCATCCGGGCGGTGGCGGTCTCGAGCTGGTCGAACAGGCCCGCGATCTCGTGGCCGAAGGCGCGCCCGGCCTCGGTCAGGCGCACCGAGCGGGCGCCCCGCTCGAACAGCTTCACCTCCAGCCAGTTCTCGAGGATCGCGATCTGGCGGCTGATCGCCACCTGGCTGACCCCCATGTGCCGGGCCGCGTCGGTGAAGGTGCGGTGGCGCGAGGCGATCGCGAAGGCGCGCAGCGGGTTCAGCGGCAGGCTGCGATAGGGGCGATCCATAAGCTGCGGTTTTCCGGGGCTGAGCGGAACGGGGTTTTCAGAACCGATGATTGGTCTAGGCTCCGCCCCCGATCAACCCACCAGCCGCAGCGGGGCCGCATGGACTTCACCCTTACCGACGACCAGCGGATGTTCCGCGACAGCGTCGAGCGCATGGCCCGCGCCGAGCTGGCCGAGGGCGCGGCCGAGCGCGCCCGCACCTCGCATTTCCCCCGCGAAGTGGCGCAGCGTTTCGCCGAGGCCGGGTTGCTGGGCATCACGCTCGATCCCGCCGACGGGGGGCAGGGCGGCTCGCTGGTCGACGCGATCCTGGCCATCCAGACGGTGGCCGAGGTCTGCCCCCGCTCCGGCGACGTGGTGCAGGCGGGCAACTTCGGCCCGATCCGCACCTTCTGGGAATACGCCAGCCCCGAGCAGAAGGCGCGGTTCCTGCCGGATCTGCTGGCGGGGCGGACCTCGATCTCGCTGGGGATGACGGAGCCGGACGCGGGCTCGGCGGTGACCGAACTCAGGACCTCGGCGCGCGACGACGGCGACCACTGGATCGTGGACGGGCAGAAGATCTTCGGCACCCACTCGGCCGAGGCGGACGTGTTCCTGGTCTATGTCCGCTTCGGTCCCGGCGTGGAGGGGATCGGCAGCCTGCTGATCGAGAAGGGCACGCCGGGGTTCGAGATCGGCCGCCCCTCGGGGTTCATGAACGGCGAGGACTGGGCGCCGCTGTATTTCTCCGGCTGCCGGGTGGCGAAGACGAACACGCTGCTGGGGCCGGGCGGGTTCAAGAAGCAGATCGCGGGGTTCAACGTCGAGCGGCTGGGCAACGCCTCGCGCGCCGTGGCCTGCGGGCGGCATGCGTTCAACGTCGCGCGCGACTACGCCCTGACGCGGCGCCAGTTCGGCCGGCCGCTGTGCGAGTTCCAGGGCCTGCAGTGGAAGTTCGCCGAAATGGCCACGAAGCTCGACGCCGCGCAGCTCTTGCTGATGCGGGCGGCGGTGAACGCGGGCGAAGGGCTGCCCTCGGCTCACGAGACGGCGATGGCCAAGTTCGCCTGCAACGAGGCGGGGTTCTTCGCCGCCAACGAGGCGTTGCAGGTGATGGGCGGGCATGGGTTCTCGCAGGAGAGCACGGTCCAGTACTGCATGCGGCGAACGCGCGGCTGGCAGATTGCCGGCGGTTCGACCGAGATCCTCAAGAACCGCATCGCCGAGGGCGTCTTCGGGCGGCGGTTCTCGCAGCGGGCGCCGCGGGCGGAGGCCGCCGAGTGACGCGGCCGGACGCAGGCCGCGGGATCGGGAGCGTCGCCGCGGCCGCGCGGCTGCGAGCCCTGACCGACCCTCGGGCGGTGGCGATCGTGGGCGCCTCGGACAATCCCGCCAAGCTGCAGGCCCGGCCGATGGCGTTCCTGCGCCGGCACGGCTTTGCCGGCGCCGTTCACCCGGTGAACCCCGGCCGCGCGAATGTGGCGGGTGTCCCGGCCTTTGCCCGCGTCTCGCAGATCCCCGGGCCGGTGGATCACGCCTATGTGCTGCTCGAGGCGGAGGCGGCGCTCGAGGCGGTCGCGGACTGCGCGGCCAAGGGCGTTCAGGTGGTCAGCCTGCTTGCCGACGGTTTTGCCGAGGCGGGCCCCGAGGGCCGCGCCCGCCAGGACGGGCTGGCCGCGATGGCGGCCGAGGCGGGAATGCTGCTGATCGGGCCGAACTCGACGGGCGTCGTCTCGACCCGCTCGGGCTTCTCGTGCACCGCCAACGCCGCCTTCCGGGTCGAGGCGCTGCGCCGCGGCGGGCTGGCCGTGCTGTCGCAGAGCGGCAGCCTGATCGGCACGGTGCTCTCGCGCGGCGAGGCGCGCGGGCGGGGGTTCTCGCACCTGATCTCGGTGGGCAACGAGGCCGGCGCGGGCGTGGGGGAGCTGGGCTCGCTGCTGCTCGAGGATCCCCACACCGACGCCTTCGCCCTGTTCCTCGAGACGATCCGCGACCGCGAGGCGCTGACCGCCTTCGCGCGCGAGGCCCACGCCCGGGGCAAGCCGGTGGTCGCCTACATGATCGGGCGCTCGACGGAGGGGCAGGCGCTTTCGGTCTCCCACACCGGGGCGCTGACGGGCTCGGCCCAGGCCTGCTCGGCGCTGCTGCGCAGCCTGGGCATCCGGCAGGCCGAGCAGTTCGAGACGCTGCTCGACGCCCCGCCCGCGCTGGTCCGCGCGACGCCGCCGCCGGAGCGTCCGCGGACGGTCACCGTGGTCTCGACCACCGGGGGCGGGGGGGCGATGCTGATCGACCAGATGGCGGCCCGCGGGGTCGGGATCGCGGGCGCCGGCGCCGCGGCGCGCGCGACGCTGGAGGCGCAGTCGATCCCGATGGGCCACGGCAAGCTGGTCGACGTGACGCTGGCCGGGACCAACCCCGCCACGATGAAGGCGGTGGTCTCGACGCTGGCCGCGGACCCGGAGACGGGGCTTCTGGTGGTCTGCATCGGCTCCTCGGCCCAGTTCCAGCCCGAGCTTGCGGTCAAGCCCATCGTCGAGGCGGTCGCCGAGGCCCAGCCCGGCGCCGCCCCCGTCATCGCCTTCCCGCTGCCCGAGGCGCCCGAGGGGCTGGCGATGCTCGAGGCCGGCGGCGTGCCCACCTTCCGCTCGGTGGAGGTCTGCGCCGAAACGGCGGCCATGCTGCTTGGCGCCTGCGCGCCGGATCCGGTCCCCGAGGCGCCCCTGCCGGCGCGGGCGGCGGCGCTGCTCGACGCGGCCGGGCCCGGCGTGCTGGACGAACTCGATGCGGGCGAGGTCTTTGCGGCGCTGGGCGCCCCGCGGCCGGCGCAGGCGCTGTTCGACCTGGCGCTGCCGATCGTCGACCCCGGGCTCGGCTGGCCGGTGGTCGCCAAGCTGGTCTCGGCGCAACTGCCCCACAAGACCGAGGCGGGGGCGATCCGGGTCGGCGTGCCCGACCTCGCGGCCCTGCGCGCGGCGGCCGCCGAGATGCGCGCGGCGGCCGAGGCGCATGCGCCCGGCCTCGCGCTGCGCGGCATGCTGGCCCAGGAGATGCGGCGCGGGCTTGGCGAGGCGATCGTGGGGATCTCGCGCGATCCGCTGGCGGGGGCGGTGGTCACCGTCGGCCAGGGCGGGGTGATGACCGAGATCTATCGCGACGCCGCCGTGCGCCCGGCCCCGGTCTCCCTCGAAACGGCGCGCGAGATGATCGCCGAGGTCCGCGGCTTCGCCCTGCTGCGCGGCTTCCGCGGCAGGCCGCAGGGGGACCTCGAGGCGCTGGCCCGGCTCGTCGCCGACGTCTCGCGCATCGCCCTGCATCCGCGGGTGGAGGAGGCGGAGATCAACCCCGTCCTTGTCGGCCGCGAGGGCGTCGTCCTGCTCGATGCGCTGGTGCGGTTGGGCTGAGCGGGGCGTGTCCCGGCGCGCACCCTAGTCGCCGGGCGGCAGCCGCAGCCCGTCGACGAAGACGTCGAGCAGGCGCAGGACCGCGGGCTGCCAGTCCGGCGTCTCGACCGTGTAGCAGAAGCCGAACAGCGCCCGCATCACGTCCTCGGGCGGAACGTCGTCGCGGATCGCGCCGGCCGCCGCGGCGCGCCCGACCAGCGCGGCGATGGCGCCGAGCAGCATCGCCTTGACCTCGGCGAACAGCGGCTCGGCCGTGTCGAGCGTCGGCGACAGCACCGCGACCATGCCCTTCTTGGTGGCCACCATGCTCACCGCCGCATGCAGCCAGCGCCGCAGCGCCTCGACCGGATCGTTGGCGCCGGCGAGGCTGTCGGCCAGGGCGGCGAGCGCCTCGGCCTCGCGGCGGTAGACAGCCAGGAACAGCGTCTCGCGGGTGGGGAAGTGACGGTAGAGCGTGCCGATGCCCACGCCCGCGCGCTTCGCCACCGCCTCGAGGCTCGCCTCCGGCCCGCCCTCGGCGAAGATGGCGCGGGCGGCGGTCAGCAGACGCTCCCGGTTGCGCTGGGAATCGGCGCGGGGCTTCCGGGCCGCGCGCGGCGCAGCGCGGGGCGAGGTCTGGGCCGGCGCGTCGCCCGCAGGCTCGATCCCGGGCGCCTTCGCGCCATGTCGTCCGCTGTCGCCCATGCCTCTCCGGAGCGAACCGCTCACGTCGCCCTTGAAAAGCGGAGGGTGCCTCCGCATATTGATTTCAGGCCGCGCCCGCGGTCGATGCGGAGGGGGCCTCCCCCTCTCCGTGACACAGCCCCGCCCCAAGGTCGACTCGAAACCAGACCGCCTCCAGGCCAACGGGAGCCCCCCATGACCGCCATGAGCTTCACCCTCAACGGGGCGCCGCGCGAGATCGCGCTGGACGATCCCCGCGTCACCCTGCTCGACCTGCTGCGCGAGCGGCTGGATCTGACCGGAACCAAGAAGGGCTGCGACCGCGGCCAGTGCGGCGCCTGCACGGTGATCGTCGACGGGCGGCGGGTGAATTCCTGCATGACCCTCGCCGTGACGCTCGACGGCGCCGAGATCACCACGATCGAGGGGCTCGCCCTCGACGGCGCCCTTCACCCTGTCCAGCAGGCCTTCATCGACCATGACGGCTTCCAGTGCGGCTTCTGCACGCCGGGCCAGATCATGTCGGCCGTGTCCCTGATCGCCGAGGGCGAGGCCGGCGCCGACCCCGAGCGGATCCGCGAGGGGCTGAGCGGCAACCTCTGCCGCTGCGGCGCCCACACCGGCATCGTCGAGGCGGTGCTCGCCGCCCGGACCCGGATGGACGAGCGTTCCGAAGACGCCAAGTCCGGGGAGGCCGCGGCATGAACCGGTTCGAATATCTGCGCCCCGCCTCGGTCGAGGACGCGGTCGCCGCGGCCGCGACCCCCGGCGCGGCCTATCTCTCGGGCGGGACCAACCTGCTCGACCTGATGAAGGTGGGCGTCGCCACGCCCTCGACGCTGGTCGACGTCACCCGCCTGCCGGGGCTCGACGTGATCGAGGCGCTGCCGGGCGGGGGCCTGCGCATCGGCGCGATGGCCCGAAATTCCGACGTGGCGCGGCATCCCGACGTGCTGGCGCGCGCGCCGATGGTGGCCGAGGCGCTGCTCTCGGGCGCCTCGGCGCAGTTGCGCAACGCGGCGCGGGTGGGGGGCAACATCCTCCAGCATCCCCGGGCGCTGCTGTCGGGCGGGATTGCGGGCGAGCCGCGCGAGCACGCCGTGCTCGGCTGGACCGAGGCCTGCCGCTCGGTGCACCCCTCCGACTTCTGCGTGCCGCTTGTGGCGCTGGGCGCCTCGGTGGAAATCGCCGGGATCGGGGGACGGCGGGAGGTGGCGCTGCGCGACTTCTTTTCGCTGCCCGACGGTGCGGAGGAGGCCTTCCCCGCGCTGGGTCCGGGAGAGCTGCTGACCGCCCTGCTGCTGCCCGCAGGCATCGAGGCCTTCGCCGCGCACGCCCGATACGTGAAGCTGCGCGAGCGCACCTCCTTCGCTTTCGCCCTCGTTTCCGCCGCCGCGGCGCTGGAGATCGAGGGCGGGACCATCGCCCGCGCCCGCCTGGCGCTGGGCGGGGTGGCGCACCGGCCCTGGCGGACCGACGCGGCCGAGGCGCTGCTGACGGGCAATGCGCCCTCGGCCGCGATCTTCGCCGAGGCCGCCGCCCTGGCGCTGGCCGACGCCAGGCCCTCGGGCGACAACGCCTTCAAGATCGAGCTGGCCCGCCGCACCGCCGCCCGCGCCCTGGCGCTGGCCGCGGCCGGCACGCCCGCGCGGATGCCGGCGCTGCCGGCCTCCCCCTTCGACGCCGAGTATGGAGCGCCCGCTCATGTCTGATGCGACTTCCCCCGGCCTTGCCGGCGCGACGCCCACGCGGCTGGGCTCGAACTCCGGCCAGCCGATGTCCCGCCGCGACGGGATCGCCAAGGTCACCGGCGGCGCCACCTTCGCCGCGGACAACCACCCCGCGGGCCTGCTGCACGCGGTGACCGCGACCTCGCCGGTCGCGCGGGGCCGGATCGTCTCGCTCGATGTCGAGGCGGCCCGCAGCTATCCGGGCGTGGTCGAGGTCTGGACGCACGAGAACCGTCCCGCGCTGTCGGACGATCCCGACTCCAAGCCCTTCCCCTTCGCCTTCAAGATCGACGTGCTGCAGAGCGACCGGGTCCGCTATGCCGGCCAGCCCGTCGCGCTGGTGGTGGCCGAGACGCTGGAGGCCGCGACCGAGGCCGCCCGCCTGCTGGCCCCCAGGATCGAGGCCGAAACCCCGCGTCTGGGGTTCGACGGCGGAGAGCCCTTCGCCCCCGAGAGCGTGGGCGTCGGCGCGCCTCCGGGCCACTCGGTCGGCGACGCGGAGGGGGCGCTCGCCACCGCCCCCCACCGCGTGGAAGGAACCTGGGAGACGCCCGACCAGTACCACAACGCCATGGAGCCCCATGCCGTGGTGGCCGAGTGGGACGGCGACCGGGTGACCTTCGACATGCCCAACCAGGCGCCGGTGATGGCGCGGGCGATGTTCGCGCGCTTCTTCGCCATCCCGCCCGAGAACATCCTGATCCGCACGCCCTTCCTCGGCGGGGGCTTCGGCTCGAAGGCGATCCCCACGGGGCCCTATGTGCTGGCGATCCTGGCGGCGCGGACGCTGGGCCGGCCGGTGAAATACGTGTTCCGGCGCGAGCAGATGTATGGCCCCACCGGCCACCGCGGCGGCACCCGCCAGACCCTGCGGCTGGGCATGGACGACTCGGGCCGGCTGACGGCGGTGACCCACCATTCCGACAGCCTGACCTCGAGCTTCGACGAGTTCCTGGAGCCGGCGGCCAACGTCTCGAAGAACCTCTATGCGACGCCGAACCTGACGGTCAGCCACCGCGGGATCCGGGTCGACAAGGGCACGCCGATGGCGATGCGCGCGCCGGGCGAGGCCTCGGGCTCGGCGGCGCTGGAATGCGCCATCGACGAGGCGGCCTACGAGATGGGCATGGACCCGCTCGAATTCCGCCTGCGCAACTACGCCGACCGCGACCCGGCCACCGGCCTGCCCTTCTCCTCCAAGGCGCTGCGGGAGTGCTACGAGCAGGCCGCGAAGACCTTCGGGTGGGAGAAACGGCCGCTCGAGCCGCGCTCGATGACCGATGCGCAGGGGCGGCTGCTGGGCTGGGGGATGGGCACCGCGCAGTTCCCCGCCACCTTCTTCGCCGCCCAGGCCAAGGCCACGCTGCGGGCCGACGGCAGCGCCATGGTCGAGACCTCGGGCGTCGACATGGGGCAGGGGGCGTGGACCGCGCTCGCCCAGATCGCCGCGGACGGGTTGGGGCTGGACATCGACCAGGTCGAGTTCCGCTCCGGCTCCTCGGACCTGCCGGATGCGGGGATCGCGGGCGGCTCGGGCCACACGGCCACGGCCGGGGCGGCGCTGCATGCGGCGGGCGCCGACGCCATCGAGCGGCTGACCGAGATGGCGGTGAACGACCCGGAATCGCCGCTGCACGGGGCCGGCAACTCCGGCGTCGAGGCCCGCGACGGCCGCCTGCACCGGCGCGACGACGACAGCCGCTCGGAGAGCTATGCCGAGATCCTGGCCCGCGCGGGGCAGGAGATGGTGGTGGGCGAGGGCTCGTCCTCGCGTCCCGCCTCGGCGGGCGAGGCGCACGCGTTCTTCTCGCACGGAGCGATCTTCGCCGAGACGGCGGTGGATCCGGAGCTGGGCCAGGCGAAAGTCACCCGCATGGTCGGCGCCTTCGCGGCGGGGCGGATCATCAACCCCAAGCTGGCCAAGAGCCAGCTCGAGGGCGGCATGATCTGGGGGCTGAGCTTCGCCCTGCATGAAGAGGCGGTGCACGATCCCGTCTCGGGCCGGATCGCGAACGCCGATCTCGCCGGCTACCACGTGCCGGTGCATGCCGACATCCCCGCGATGACGGTGCTGACGGTGCACGAGGACGACCCCCACGTGAACGCGCTGGGCGTGAAGGGGGTCGGGGAGCTGGCGATCTCGGGCGCCGCGGGGGCGATCGCGAATGCTCTCTGGCACGCCACCGGCAAGCGGGCGCGGAAGTTCCCGATCCGGCTCGAGACGCTGATCGGCTGAGCCTTCGCGCGATCTCCGCGCCCTGCGCCCGTCCGCCGACCGCGGGCGGGCGCTTTCATTTATGCCATTGAATTCGCGCGTCTCTGTGGCGCCGGCGCCGCGGCGCGGGATTTCCTTCGCGCCGGTCTGCGCGGGCGTTGGACGGCGCGCGCCGCC
This sequence comes from uncultured Albimonas sp., assembly GCF_963977235.1. Classification (NCBI taxonomy): domain Bacteria; kingdom Pseudomonadati; phylum Pseudomonadota; class Alphaproteobacteria; order Rhodobacterales; family Paracoccaceae; genus Albimonas; species uncultured Albimonas sp. The sequence goes on along the minus strand of NZ_CAXBOD010000025.1, from coordinate 48,857 downwards.
CCGATCAAATGCCGTTGCGTCATCTGATCGGATCGGACCCATGACCAGTTTCAGCCTGCTCCTCGGAGGGTTGCGCGCGAACGCCCAGATCCTCGACCTCGTCGCCACCTCGGACGGGGGGCTGGCGGCGCTGTTCCTCAACCGCTCGCTGGTGGGGCCGGACGATTCCGAGATCGAGCGTCTGTGCCTCGCCTTCTTCCGCCCCGACGCCGCGGGCGAGCTGAAGGCCGACGGGCGGCCGAAGGTGATCGAGGTCGAGAAACCCAGCGACATCAACCTGTCGGCGGGGATCGCCGCGACCGACGACGGGGGGATCCTGTATCTCAGCCGGCGGCTGACCGGGGAGGAGACCCCGGTCTCGCGCTTCACGTCTCGACTGTTCAACGACGAGGGGCGCCAGGTCGCCAGCAACTCCCAGAAGATCGACGGACGGATCGCGCCCTCGGTCTTCCTCGCGGCCGCCGCGCCGGACGAGGACGCGCAACCCACGGTCGTGATGAGCGGGACGGGGGAGCTGTTCGGCTTCAACCCCAGGTCCGGGCGGATGCTCGCGCTCAACCAGTCGGTGTCGACCGAGGCGCGGGCGCTGGCGCTCGACGACGGCACGCTGCTGGTCACGCCTTCGGTGTTCGATCCGGGGAACTTCGTCTCGGGCTTCTCGCTCGAGAGCCTCGCGGGGACCGGTTCGGACGTGAGCTTCGACTTCCTCAACGTCTCGGCCCCCTTCGTGCCGACCTTCGCCGCGTCGGGCAACACCGCCGCCGCGCTGGTCGTCTCGGGCGGGCTGCTGCTGACGGTGGCCAGGCCCGGCGCGGGGGCGGCGGCGGAAGCGGCGCTCGACCTGTTGCCCGGCGCCGACCGGCTGTCCGCGGCCGGCGCGGTCGAGATCGCGGGCGTTGGCTATGCCGTGGTGGCGGCCTCCTCCCTGAGCGGCGAGGCGCAGGTGCAGGTCGTGGACTTCGACGGCGACGTGATCGCTTCTGCCATCTTCCCGGGCGCGGTGTCGGGCGTGGGCTCCGACCTGCAGGTCGTGGCGCTGGCCCGGCCGCCGGGTGAGGGGATGCGGCTCCTGCTCGCCTCGATCGGCACGCAGAACACCGCCGATGGCACGCGCGACGTCTCCACCGCCGCGACGGTCGACCTGCGCCCGGCGATCGACGTGACAGGGACGTCGCTGGACGATTTCCTGACCGGCTACGACAAGGACGACGTGATCCGCGGCGAGGCGGGCGACGACCGCATCTTCGGCCACGGCGGCGACGACTTCCTGTTCGGCGACGACGGCGACGACCGGCTCGAGGGCGGCGAGGGCGCCGACCATCTCGACGGCGGCGAGGGTCGCGACCGCCTGCTGGGCGATGGCGGGCGCGACGCGCTGTTCGGCGGCGCCGGCGCCGACCGGCTGGAGGGCGGCGGGGGCGAGGACCGCCTGGCGGGCGGCGCCGGCGGCGACGAGCTGGAGGGCGGCGGCGCCAGGGACCGGCTCGACGGCGGATCCGGCGACGACGAGCTCGAAGGCGGGGCGGCGCGCGATCTCCTGGTCGGCGGCGAGGGCTCGGACATCCTGCGCGGGGGCAAGGGCGGGGACCGCTTCGTCTTCCTCGCGGTCGAGGACAGCGGCGCGGCCGACGACCTGGACGTGATCGTGGACTTCTCGCGGCGGCAGGGGGACCGGATCGATCTCTCGGCCATCGACGCGCGGACCAACACCGGCCGCGACGACGCCTTCAAGTTCATCGGCGAGGCCGACTTCTCCGAGCGTGCGGGCCAGCTCCGGCTGCGGACCCTGCGCGACGAGGCGGCGATCGTGCAGGCCGACGTCGACGGCGACGGGCGCGCCGACCTCGTCTTCGCGGTGCAGGTCGGCGGCGGGGCGCTGAAGGCCGCCGACTTCCTCCTCTAGGCGCCCGTGTCCGGCCAGGGTCGGCGCAGGCCCGCAGGCCCGCCCGGCTCAGCGCCGCGCGCGCGCCAGCATCGGCCGGCCGACGGTCAGCGCCTCTGCCCGCTGCGCGATCGAGACGGCGTCGATGCCGTAGTGGCGGTAGAGGTCGCCGATGGTCCCGGTCTGGCCGAAATGCTCGACCCCGAGCGGGATCGTGCGGTGGCCGTGGACCGAGCCCAGCCACGACAGGGTCGCCGGATGACCGTCGATCGCCGTGATCAGCGCGCAATGCGGGGGCAGGGGGGCGAGCAGGCTTTCCACATGCGCCCGCGCCTCGGGCCGGCCGGCGGCGCGGGCGCGCTGGGCGGCGCTCCACCCCGCGTGGAGACGGTCGGCGGAGGTCACGGCCAGCACCCCGATGTCGCGACGGCCCTCGGCGAGCATGCCGGCCGCCGCGATGGCCTCGGGGGCGACGGCGCCCTGGAAGGCGATCACCGCCTCGGCGTTGGGGCCGGGCTCGCGCAGCCAGTAGGCGCCGTCGACGATGGCCTCGCGCAACGCCCGGGTCATCTCGCGCTTGGGCTGCTCTATCGGGTTGGTGGTCAGGCGCAGGTAGACCGAGCCGCCGGTGGCGTCGCGCAGCCAGGTGCGGGCGTCGGGCTCATGATCGCCGTCGCGCTGCAGGTAGTCGAAGGCCCATTCCAGGATCACCCCCAGCTCGTCGGCGAAGGCGGGCTCGAAGGCGGCGAGGCCGTCCTGGCTCATCCCCACCAGTGGCGTGCCGACGGACTGGTGGGCGCCCCCCTCGGGCGCCAGCGTCACCCCCGAGGGCGTGCCCACCACGATGAACCGCGCGTCCTGGTAGCAGGCGTAGGTCAGCGCATCGAGCCCGCGGTTCACGAACGGATCGTAGAGCGTGCCGATGGGGATCAGCCGCCGCCCGAACAGCGAATGCGAGAGCCCGGCGGCCCCCAGCAGCAGGAACAGGTTCATCTCGGCGATGCCGAGCTCGATGTGCTGGCCCTCGGGCGTGAACTCCCACTTGGCGGTGGAGGGGATGCGATGCTCGATGAAGGCGTCGGTCTGGGCCTTGCGGGCGAAGAGCTTGCGGCGGTTCACCCAGGGGCCGAGGCTGGTGGTCCCGGTCACGTCGGGCGAGGTGGTCAGGATCCGGTCGGCCAGGTCCCCGCCCCCCTTGGCGATCCCGTCGAGGATCTTGCCGAAGGCCATCTGGGTGGAGATCTCGCGCTCGCTCGCCGCCTCGATCGCGGGGGCGGCGATGCGCGCGTCCGACAGCCGCCGCGGGCCGCGGGCGAAGAACGGGACGCGGTCGAGAAAGCCTTGCAGGGCGCCGACGTCGCGCACGGTGGCGAAGCGCTCCCACTCCTCGCCCTCGGGGACGCCCATATGCTCCTGCCACCGGGCGAACTGCTTTGCGGTCATCAGCCCGCCGTGGTTGTCCTTGTGGCCGGCGATGGGGGTGCCCCATCCCTTCACGGTGTAGGCGAGGAAGCAGGTGGGGCGGTCGTGGTCGATGGCGGCGAAGGCGTCGGCCATCGTCTCCACGCAGTTGCCGCCCAGGTTCTCCATCAGGGCGGCGAGCTCGCGGTCGCTGCGCCGCTCGATCAGGGCGGTCACGTCGCCCTGGTCGCCGAGGTCGTCCAGCAGCCGCTTGCGCCACACCGCGCCGCCCATGAAGGTCAGCGCCGAGTATTCCTGGTTGGTGCACGCGTCGATCCACTCGCGCAGGGCGGACCCGCCAGGCTCCTCAAAGGCGGCGCGCTGCAGGGCGCCGTATTTCACCCGCACCACGTCCCAGCCGAACGCCCCGAAGATCTTCTCGATCCGCTCGAACAGCCCCTCGCGCACGATCCCGTCGAGGCTCTGGCGATTGTAGTCGATGATCCACCAGCAATTCCGAAGATCGTTCTTCCAGCCCTCCTGCAGGGTCTCGTAGACGTTGCCCTCGTCGAGCTCGGCGTCGCCGACCAGCGCGATCATCCGGCCCATGGGCGCGCCCTCGCCCCAGCTCTTGGCCTGCACATAGTCCTGCACCAGCGAGGCGAAGGCGGTGATCGCGACGCCGAGCCCCACCGAGCCGGTCGAGAAATCCACGTCGTCCACGTCCTTGGTGCGCGAGGGATAGGACTGCACGCCGCCCAGGCCGCGGAACGCCTCCATCTTCTCGCGCGGCAGGTTCCCCATCAGGTGCTGGATGGCGTGGAACACGGGGCTCGCGTGGGGTTTCACCGCCACCCGGTCCTCGGGCCGGAGCGCCGAGAAATACAGCGCCGTCATGATCGAGACCATCGAGGCCGAGCTCGCCTGGTGCCCGCCCACCTTGATCCCGTCGACCTTGGGCCGGACGTGGTTGGCGTGGTGGATCATCCAGTGCGACAGCCACAGCAGCCGCTGCTCGAGGATCTTCAGGAAGGGCGCGTCGGGACGGGTCATGGCGGGCTCGGGCGCAAGGGTCGGTGGGGGAGCATAGCGCGGAGAGGGCGGCGGGTTCCCGTTTTATCGACGCGCCGGCGTGGGGGAAATCTGCGGCAAGGCGTCGGGCCGCGCGGTCCTGCGCGCTGGCACGTGATCGGCGCGCTTGCTTGCCCGGCGGGTGACCCGCCGCCCCATGCGTGACGGCGCGCCGCCGGTCGCCGGGCCCGGCCTCAGGCCTGGCCCATGCGGTTCCAGGCGTCGAGGCCGGCGACCTTGTAGGCCTCGGCCAGCGTCGGGTAGTTGAAGGTGTTCTCGACGAAGAAGTCCACGGTGCCCTGCAGGTTGATCACCGCCTGGCCGATGTGGATCAGCTCGGTCGCGCCCTCGCCCACGATGTGGGCGCCCAGCAGGCGGCGGGTGTCGAGCGCGAAGATCAGCTTCAGGAAGCCGGTGGCCACCCCCATGATGTGCCCGCGCGAGGTCTCGCGAAAGCGGCAGACGCCGCATTCGTAGGGGACGCCTTCCGCGCGAACCTCCTCCTCGGTCTTGCCGACGGTCGAGATCTCGGGGACCGCGTAGATGCCATAGGGGAAGGTCTCGGGCGCCGGCGGGGGCGCGGCGTCGAACGCGTGGCAGGCCGCGACCCGCCCCTGCTCCATCGAGGTGGAGGCGAGCGAGGGGAAGCCGATCACGTCGCCCGCGGCGTAGATGTTGGGGGTCTCGGTCTGGAAGGTCCTCGGGTTCACCTTCAGCCGCCCGCGCGCGTCGGGGGTCAGCCCCAGCGCCGCGAGGTTCAGCGCGTCGACGTTGCCCGAGCGGCCGGCGGCGAACAGCAGCATCTGGCTGCGCACCGTGCGGCCGTCGGACAGGGTCGTCTCGATCCCGCGGGGGCCCCTGGCGATCTCCCTGACCGTGGCGCCCAGGCGGATCTGCATGCCGCGGTCGCGCATCTGGTGCACGAAATCCTCGACCAGCTCGCGGTCGACGAATTCGAGGATGCTCTCGCGGGCCTCGATCAGGGTGACGGGCACGTCGAGGGCCGAGAAGATGGTGGCGTATTCCACCCCGATCACGCCGCCGCCGATCACGGTCAGGCTGCGGGGCAGGGTCTGGATCTCGAGGATGTCGTCGCTGTCGAAGACCGTCTCGCCGTCGAAGGGCACATGCGTGGGGCGGAAGGGGCGGGTGCCGGTCGCGATCAGGGCCTTGTCGAAGGCCACGCGGTGGATCTCGTCGTCGCCCGAAACCAGCTCGACATGGTTGGCGTCCAGGAACCGCGCCTCGGCATAGGCCGAGCGGACCTGGTTGCGCATGAACTGGTGCTGGAGGACCTCGACCTCGTGGTCGAGCGTCTTGTGCAGGCGCTGCATCAGGTCGCCGGCCTCGATGTCCTTCTTCACGCGGTAGCCGGCGCCGTAGAAGCCCCGCTCCCGCCAGCCCGAGAGGTTGAGCACCGTCTCGCGGAGGGTCTTGGAGGGAATGGTGCCGGTGTGGACCGAGACGCCGCCCAGCCGCCGGCCGCGGTCGACCACCAGGACCGTTCGGCCCAGCTTGGCCGACTGCACCGCCGCGCGTCGTCCTGCCGGCCCGCTGCCGATGACCAGCATGTCGATGCGATCCATGCCGCCCCCTTCTCATGCCCCGCGCCCCGCGTCGCGCGCAGGAAGTGCACCCGGATTCGTTAACATCGGCAACCGCGCAGGCCCGAAAGCCCGCCCCGCCCGCGCGGCAGGTCGTCGCGCCGCGGGCGCGGGGCGCCGGGGCCCCAGGGGACGCCGCGCGCGCCCGGCGCTTTTCAATCGGGCGGTTAACGCGGGTCGGGGGCGGCGGAGGCCCGGGGCGGCCGGGGGCCGGCCCGCCGCCTCGCGGCGGGTGCGAAGCGGATCGACCCGCGCGCGGGGATGGCGTAGGACAACATTTCAATCGCCCGGTTAACGGGCCGGAGGGGCGCTCGCCCCGGACCGAGATCAGGCCGCGAGAGGCCGGGAGGATGACCATGGGCGAACTGGTGCTGCGCGAGGATCGCGACGGGCTGACCATCCTGACGCTGAACCGTCCCGACAAGCTCAACGCCCTGACGGTCGCCCTGTTCCAGGAGCTGCGCGACCATGTCGAGGCGCTGGCCGAGGACGACGCGGTGCGCTGCGTGGTCCTGCGCGGGGCGGGCAAGTGCTTCTCGGCGGGCAACGATCTCGCCGACATCGGCGCGGGCAAGAAGCCGCCCTCGCGGGGCTGGCACTCCGAGACCCTGAGGATGATGGAGAAGATGCCCAAGCCGGTGATCGCGGCGGTGCACTCGCACTGCTACACCGGCGCGCTGGAGGTGGCGCTGGCCTGCGACTTCATCCTGGCCGCGGACGACGCGAAATTCGCCGACACCCACGGGCGCTGGGCGCTGTCGCCGGTCTGGGGGATGAGCCAGCGGCTGCCGCGCCGGGTGGGCGTCGCGACGGCCAAGCGGATGACCTTCACCGCCGACACCGTCCAGGCCGACGAGGCGCTGCGCATCGGGCTGGCCGAATACGTGGTCCCGCTGGCGTCCTTCGACGCCGAGATCGAGAAGCTGGGCCGGAAGATCGCCGACAACTCCCCGTTCTCCCACGCCGCCGCCAAACGCCTGCTGGAGGCCACCGACGCCCGCCCGCTGGACGCCGGTCTCGCCTGGGAATGGCAGGAGAGCGAGGGCCGCGGCCCCGACGCCGCCGAGCGCATCTCCCGTTTCCTGAAGAAATAGCCCCGGAGGAGCCCCCATGACCCCCGATCCGGAAGCCTTCCGCGCCGAGGTCCGCGCGTTCCTGGACGCCGAGCTGACCGACGAGATGCGCGAGGCCGCGGTCAAGTCGACCAGCGTCTTCACCCCCTTCGCCCCCTGCATGGCCTGGCAGCAGGCGCTGGCCGCCAAGGGCTGGGCCGCGCCGCGCTGGCCCGCCGATCAAGGCGGCTGCGAGTGGACCGACGCCCAGCACGACATCTTCGAGGAGGAGCTTCAGGCCGCGGGCGCGCCGGCCCTGCTGCCCCACAACCTCAAGATGATCGGTCCGCTGCTGCTGGACCTGGGGACGCCCGAGCAGAAGGCGAAATACCTGCCGGGCATCTATTCCGGCACGGATTTCTGGTGCCAGGGGTATTCGGAGCCGGGGGCTGGCTCTGACCTCGCCTCGTTGAAATGCGCGGCGGTGGCGGACGGGGACGAGTATGTGCTCAACGGCTCCAAGACCTGGACCACCTACGCCCACCACGCCAACCGCATGTTCCTGCTGGTGCGCACCCGGTTCGAAGGCAAGCCCCAGCAGGGCATCACCTTCCTGCTGATCGACGACATGAAGACGCCCGGCATCGAGGTTCGCCCGATCATCGCGCTCGACGGGTTCCCCGAGCAGTGCGAGGTGTTCTTCACCGACGCCCGCGTGCCGCGCGCCAACATCGTGGGCGCCGAGCATGACGGCTGGACCGTCGCCAAGCACCTGCTGAAATACGAGCGCGGCGGCGGCGCCCCGGCGCCCGGTCTGCGGCGCAAGCTGATCCAGGTGCAGAGGGCCGCCGCCGCCCGCGACGACGGTTTTGGGAACAAGATGTCCGACGACCCGGCTTTCCAGGAGCGGCTGGGCGAACTGGCGGCAGAGGTCGAGAGCCTCGACCACCTGTTCCGCGTCTGCTCTCCGCGGGGCGGCGGCGAGATGGACCCGGCCTATCCCTCGATGATGAAGACGCTGAGCGCGGATCTCGGCCAGTCCATCGCCGCCCTGATGATCGAGGTGGCCGGCGTCGAGGGTCTGCCCCGCCAGCTCGAGGCGCTGGAGGTCGGCTCGGACGTCGATCCGCTGAGCTCGGAGTTCGACATGCTGGCCATGCCCTACTGGCTCAACGCAAGGGCGACGACGATCTACGCGGGCTCGAACGAGATCCAGCGCGACCTGATCGCGCGCCGCGTGCTGGGCTGAGGGGGAGAGAGCCATGGGATACGCCTTCACCGAGGATCAGGAGTTCTTCCGCCAGTCCGTCGAGCGCTGCCTGGAGCGGGAGATGGATTTCGCAAAACGCCAGAAGCTGGTGGCGGCGGGCGAGCCGCATTCGAAGGCCGTCTGGGCCGCCTTCGCCGAGATGGGCCTGCTGGGCCTGCCCTTCCCCGAGGATCGCGGCGGCATGGGCGGCTCGGCCGCCGATCTCGCCGCGGTCTGCGAGGTGATGGGCCGGCGCATGGCGATCGAGCCCTATGTCTCGACCGTGATCCTGGGCGGCCTGGCGCTGGCCGGCGCCCCGGCCAGCCCCGCCCGCGACGCCCTGCTGGAGGAGGTCGCCGCGGGGACCGAGCATCTGGCGCTGGCCCATGAGGAGGGCCACGGCACGCCTGACCCGGCGCGCGTGGCGCTCGAGGCCACGAAGTCCGGCGACGGCTGGGTCCTGTCGGGCGAGAAGCGTCTGGCGCTGGGCGCCGACATCGCCGGCTGGCTGGTGGTCAGCGCGCGGGTCTCCGGCGCGCCGGGGGACGAGACGGGCGTGGCCCTGTTCCTGGTTCCCGCCGACGCCTCCGGCCTGAGCCGTCGCGCCTACCGCACCGTCGAGGGCCGCACCGGCGCGCACCTGACGCTCGACGTCGAGCTGGGGCCCGACGCCCTGCTGGCCGACGGCGAGGCGGGCCCGGCGCTGCTGCGCTTCGCGCTCGACCGCGGGATGCTGGCGCTCTGCGCCGAGGCGGTGGGCGCGATGGAGGCGCTGCTGGCCGCCACCGCGGAATACGCCGCCGGGCGCAAGCAGTTCGGCGTGGCGATCGGCAGCTTCCAGGCCCTGCGCCACCGGATCGCGGACATGTACATGGCCCACCAGCGCTGCCGGGCGACCCTGCTGGTCACCGCGGCGATGCTGGACGCGGGCGAGGCGCAGCCGCGACACCTGTCGATCCTCAAGGCCCAGGTCGGCCGGCTGGGGCGGGAGCTGGGCGCCTCGGCCGTGCAGGTCCACGGCGGCATGGGCACCACCGACGAGCTGGAGGTCGGCCATCACGTCAAGCGCATCCTTGCGGCCGGCACGCTGCTGGGGACCGACGCCCAGCACCGCCGGATCGTGGGCAAGGCCATGGGCCGCGCGCGCAACGCGGTCGAAGCCCTGTAGACGCCGGCCGCGCGCCGCGAGCGGAGCCTCGGATCCAGGCGCCGCGGCAGACGCGGCGCCTGGTTTCGCCGTCGCGCTCGCGGCGCGCGGCGGGCGCGGCGCCGGTGGGACCCGTCTCGGGGCGTGGAGGGCGCCTCGGGCTTGACCCGGGGCCTCCTGCGCCGCGCCCGTGACGGAGGCCCCGGGTCAGGCCCGGGGCGCGTCGCCTGCGAGGCGGCGAAGGTCGCGCGCGACGGCCTCAGCCCCCCTCCAGCGGCCGGCCGAGGCCGTTGGCCCGGACGTGGGCCACAAACTCCCGCGCCGCGGGGCTCGGCGCCTCGCGCCGCCAGCACATCAGGATCCCCTGTTCGGCCCGCGCGCCGTCGACCTCGACATAGGCCACGTCGCCGTAGCCGGTGCGCGCCAGCGCCGAGGGCACCAGCGCCACCCCCATCCCCTGCGCCACCAGGGCCACGATGGTGAACCAGGTGCGGATCTGCCAGGGCGCATGCGCGGCCACCCCCGCCTCGGCCAGCAGCCCCGCGATCCGGTCATGCGCCGCGGCGGCGTATTCGCGCGAGAACAGCAGCGCCCGCTCCCCCGCCAGCTGATCCAGCGAGATCCGGCTGCGCCCCGCCAGCCGGTGGCCGCGGGGCAGGGCGCAGACCAGGCGCTCGGTCTCGATCAGGCGGCTGGCGAGCGCCTCGGGCAGGGAGCACTCGTGCACGAACCCCACATCGAAGCGCGCCTGCATCAGCCCCTCGACCTGGCCGGCGGTGTTGACCTCGTGCAGGGCGAGCTCGACGTCCGGGAAACCCTCCTCGAAGCCGCGCAGGGTCTCGGGCAGGCGGCGGAACAGCATCGAGGGCACGAAGCTGACTGTCAGCCGCCCCCCGGTCCCCCGCGCCGCCCGCGTCGCCAGCGCCTGGGCGTGGTCGAGCTGCCCGAGGATCCGCGCCGCCTGGGCGGCGAACACCGCCCCCGCCTCGGTCAGCCGCACCTGACGGGAGCTGCGCTCCATCAGCGCGCAGCCCAGCTGCTCCTCCAGCTGGCGGAGGCTGGCCGAGAGCGGCGGCTGCGAGATGTTCAGCTTCGCCGCCGCGCGCCCGAAGTGCAGCTCCTCGGAGAGCGCAAGGAAGTGCTGAAGCTGGCGGAAGGTGATGGCCATGGCGCGCTCCATAGCTGAAAGCCTATCGAACGATAGAAACTCGGTATTGGATCGGCAATCGCGGATGGCGCAGTCTCGCCCCCGGCCCCGTCCGGCTTTCGGGCGAGAGAGACCCCACGGGAGAGACACGCCATGGCGAGCATCCACCGCAACATCCCCGACAGCGCCGGGCTGAACCTGCTGCAGGCCGACCCCGCGATGTCGGCGCTGCTCGAGACCTACCTCGACCCGGAGATCTTCGCCCGCGTCATGCCCCAGGTGGACCGGATGGGCGCGCTCGCCGGCGGCGCGCTGGAGGAGCTGGCGCTGACCGCGGACAAGAACCCGCCCGCCCTGCACATCCGCGCGCGCAACGGCGCCGACCTCGAGCGGATCGAGAAGCACCCCGCCTACCGGGAGCTGGAGCGGGTGGCGTTCGCGGAGTTCGGGCTTGCGGCCATGTCCCACCGCGCCGGCGTCTTCGGCGCGCCCGACAAGCTGCCGCCGCTGGTGAAATACGCGCTCGTCTACCTGTTCGTGCAGGCGGAGTTCGGCCTGTGCTGCCCGCTGTCGATGACCGACAGCCTGACCCGCACGCTTGTGAAGTTCGGCGACCGCGCGCTGATCGACCGCTACTTCGACCAGCTCACCTCCCAGGACATGGACCAGCTGTTCCAGGGCGCGATGTTCATGACCGAGCAGGTCGCGGGCTCGGACGTGGGCGCGATCGACACCGTCGCCCGCCAGGAGGGGGGCGAGTGGAAGCTCTACGGCGACAAGTGGTTCTGCTCGAACCCCGACGCGGCGCTGGCGATGGTGCTGGCGCGCCCCGAGGGCGGGGGCGAGGGCACCAAGGCCCTGTCGCTGTTCCTGCTGCCGCGGCATCTGCCCGACGGGACGCGCAACGCCTACCGGATCCTGCGGCTGAAGGAGAAGATGGGCACGAAGTCCATGGCTTCGGGCGAGATCGCGCTCGAGGGGGCGACCGCCTGGATGGTCGGCGACCCCGGCCAGGGCTTCAAGCAGATGACCGACATGATCAACAACTCGCGGCTGGCCAACGGCGTCCGTTCGGCGGGGATGATGCGTCGCTCGGTCAACGAGGCGCTGTTCATCGCCCGCAACCGCACCGCCTTCGGCAAGCGGCTGATCGACCTGCCGCTGATGCGCCGCCAGCTGATGAAGATGCTGGTGACGGCCGAGCAGGGCCGCTCGATGGTGTTCCAGACCGCCCGCGCGCTGGAGGCCGCCGACAAGGGCGACGCGCGCATGGCCAAGGTGCTGCGGATCATGACGCCGCTCCTGAAGTTCCGCACCTGCCGCGACGCGCGCAAGGTGGCCGGCGACGCGATGGAGGTGCGCGGCGGCTGCGGCTACATTGAGGAATGGTCCGACGCCCGCGTGCTGCGCGACGCCCACCTGGGCTCGATCTGGGAGGGGACCTCGAACATCGTGGCGCTCGACGTCTCGCGCGCGGTGAAGCGGGAGGACGCGCTGACCCACCTCTCGGCCTACATGGAGGAGCTTTCGGCCCAGTCCGACGGCGACGCCGCGGCGGCGGGGCGGGCGCGCGAGGCCTATTTCCGCGCGGCCGAGTTCCTCGACGGCGTGGCCCATGACCGCGACCGCGAGGCCGACGCCCGCCAGGCGGCCTCGGCCGTGTACAACGGCGCCTCGGCCGTGGTCATGTGCTGGGAGGACGCCCGCCTGCGCGAGCGCTCCAACAGCTATGCCGGCGACCGGGCCCGCCTGTCCGACGCCGTCGTGGCCCACAAGCTGGGCCTGCGCGATCCCCTGCGCGGAACCTCCGACGCGGAGGCCGAGGCCCCCGACATTCTCGCCCGCGCCCTGGCCGACGCGCCGGGCGCCGACGCCCTGGCCGCGGAGTGACCGTCATGAAGGACGCCCCCGAAACCCATCCGGGCCTCGCCCCCACCGGCGCGCTGGCGGGGCTGAAGGTCGTCGACCTCTCGCGCGTGCTGGGCGGGCCGTTCTGCGGCCAGATCCTGGGCGACCACGGCGCCGACGTGATCAAGGTCGAGCCGCCGGCGGGCGACGAGACCCGCGCCTGGGGTCCGCCGTTCCTGGACGGGACGGCCTCGTATTTCCTCGGGCTGAACCGCAACAAGCGGGCGATGGCGCTGGACCTGACGAAGCCGGAGGGGCGCGAGGTGCTGTTCCGCCTGCTGGCCGAGGCCGACGTGCTGGTCGAGAACTTCAAGACCGGCACGCTGGAGAAATGGGGCCTGGGCTACGACGAGGTTCTGGCCCCGCGGTTCCCCAAGTTGATCCACTGCCGCGTCTCGGGCTTTGGCGCCGATGGGCCGCTGGGCGGTCTGCCGGGCTATGACGCGATCCTGCAGGCGATGGGCGGGATCATGTCGGTCAACGGCACGCCCGAGAGCGGCCCGACCCGCGTCGGCCTGCCGGTGGTGGACATGGTCGCGGGGCTGAACGCGGTGCTGGCGGTGATGCTGGCGCTGCGCAACCGCGAGGCCACGGGCAAGGGGCAGTTCGTGGAGAGCTCGCTGTTCGACGCGGCGCTGTCGCTGCTGCACCCCCACGCGGCCAATTACGTGCTGAACGGCAGGACGCCCGGCCTGTCGGGCAACGATCATCCCAACATCAGCCCCTACTCGGCCTATGCCACGGCCACGCGGCCGATTTACCTGGCGGTGGGCAACGACCGGCAGTTCCAGCGCCTCTGCGCCCTGATCGGCGCGCCGGAGATCGCGCAGGACCCGCGCTTCGCCTCCAACGGCGACCGGGTGACCAACCGCGAGGACCTGCGCGTGGCCCTCGAGGCGGCGATGGCCGGACAGGACGGCGGGCCGCTTGCGCAGCGGCTGATCGAGGGCGGCGTGCCCGCGGGCCCGGTGCTCGACGTGGCCGAGGCGCTCGAGCAGCCTCACGCCCGCCACCGCGGCATGCGGGTGGAGATCGGGGACTACAAGGGCCTCGGCGCCCCGGCGAAGCTGGACCGCACCCCGGCCGACTTCCGCCGCGCGCCCCCGGCCTTCGGCGAGCACACGGCCGAGATCCTGGCCGAGGCCGGATACTCCGAGGCCGAGGTCGCGGCCCTGCTCGAGAGCGGCGCGGTCCCCGCGGCGAAGCGTTGAGGCGCGACCTCTTTCGCGCAGAGGCGCGGGTCCCGGGCGCCTGCGCCCGCCCTGCGCCGCGGGCGGGGCCGGGCAACCGGGCGCCGCGTCGGCCGCGGCGCCCGGTCGGAAGGTCTCGCCCGCGGCGCGCGGCTGGCCGGTCGCGCGTGGCGAGGGGCGCGGGCCGGGACGGGAGCGCCGGCGGCGGGCGGCGGCGCGGCCCCGGTCGGCGTCTCGCCCCCGCCCCGGGCCGGCGCATTGGCCCTCGACGGGCGGGGCTCGCGCTCGTTAGGCTGCGCCGGACGCCCGAAGGAGACCCGCCCGTGCCCATTCGGAGCCCTTGGCCGTGAGGCCGCCCGTCGCCGCCGGGCCGCTGTCGCGCTTCCGCATCCTGGACCTGACGCGCATCCGCTCGGGGCCCACCTGCGTGAAGCAGTTCGGCGACTGGGGCGCGGACGTGATCCGGATCGAGCCGCCGGCCGACGCCAGCGGCTATGCCGACCGCGGCTCCTCGGACTTCCAGAACCTGCACCGCAACAAGCGCTCGCTGACGCTGGACCTGAAGACGGAGGCGGGGCGCGAGCTGCTTCTGCGCCTCGTCGCGGGCGCCGATGGGCTGGTCGAGAACTTCCGGCCGGGGGTGATGGATCGGCTGGGCCTGGGGTGGGCGGCGCTGCATGCGCGCAATCGGGGCCTGGTGATGGGCTCGATCTCGGGCTTCGGACAGGTCGGCCCCTACGCCGCGCGCCCCGGCTTCGACCAGGTGGCGCAGGGGATGGGCGGGCTGATGTCGGTGACCGGCCTGCCGGGCCAGGGGCCGGTGCGCGCGGGGATCCCGGTCGCCGACCTGACCGCGGGGATGTGGTGCGCGATGGGCATGATGGCCGCCCTGCTGGAGCGCGAGGTCACCGGCCAGGGGCGCTGGGTGCAGACCTCGCTGCTGCAGGCGCAGGTGGCGATGCTGGATTTCCAGGCCGCCCGCTGGCTGATCGACGGCGAGGTCCCGGGTCAGGCCGGAAACGATCACCCCACCGCCACCCCGATGGGCGTCTATCCCGCCGCCGACGGCGAGATGACCATCGCCGTGTCGGGCGCCCGCATGTGGCGGGACTTCTGCGTCGTGATCGGCCGGCCGGCGCTGGCCGATGACCCCGACTATGCGACCCCCGGGGACCGGCTGCGCAACCGCCCCGCGCTGAACGCGCTGATCGGCGGGATCACCGCGGGACGCGCCATCGCCGAGTGGACCGAGGCGCTGCTCGCCGCCGGCATCCCCTGCGGGCCGATCAACGCCATCGACCAGGTCTTCGCCGATCCCCAGGTGCAGGCGCTGGGCCTGGTGGGCGAGGTCGAGCATCCCACCCGCGGGCCGCTGAAGGTCCTCGACCAGCCGGTGGCGATGTCGGGCGCCGCCTCGGTCCTGAGCGCGCCCGCGCCCGAGGCGGGCGAGCACTCGGCCGAGCTGCTGGCCGAGCTTGGCCTGACCCCCGACGAGATCGAAACCCTGAAGGAGCGCAAGGTCACATGACCCATCCGATGCCCGAGCCAATGCCTGCGCCGATCCCCGAGGCCGACGGCTACACCCCTCGGATCGTTGCGAAGGTCGAGGACGGGGTGGGCTGGATGATCGTCTCCAACCCCCGCCGGCGCAACGCGCTGACCCTGAACATGTGGCGCCAGATCCCCGGCGCGATGGCGATGCTGGGGGCCGATCCCTCGGTGCGGGTGGTGGCGATCCGGGGCGAGGGCGATGCGAGCTTCGTCTCGGGCGCCGACATCACCGAGTTCGGGCGCCTGCGCTCGACGCCCGAGCAGGTGGCGGCCTACGACCATGCGGGCCGTGCGGCGGGCGAGGCGATCGCGGGCTGCCCGCTGCCCACGGTGGCGGTGATCCGGACCTGGTGCGTCGGCGGAGGACTGGGCACGGCGCTGGGCTGCGACCTGCGCATCGCCGACGCCGAGGCCCGCTTCGCGATCCCCGCGGCGCGGCTGGGGCTGGGCTATCGCTATCCCGGCGTGAAGACGCTGGTGGACCTGGTGGGCCCCTCGCACGCCGCCGAGATCTTCTACACCGCCCGCCACTACGTCGCCGAGGAGGCGCTGCGCATCGGCCTGATCAACCGGGTCCTGCCGGTCGAGGGGTTCGAGGCGGCGGCGGCCGACTACCTCGCCTCCATCGCGGGCAACGCGCCGCTGACGATGCAGGCGGCCAAGATGGCGATCCGAGGCGCGACCGCGGCCGGGGAGCCCGCCAACATCGAAGCGATCGACGCCGCCATCCAGGCCTGTTTCGACAGCGAGGACTACGCGGAGGGCCGCGCGGCCTTCAAGGAGAAGCGGGCCCCCCGGTTCCGCGGGCGCTGAGCGACGCGCGCAGGGGCGAAGCCTCGCGGGCAGGGCGGACGCGTGGGGATGGCCGCCCCTGTCCCGCGAGGGGTCTGCAGGCGCCCTGCGGGCGGGCCTGGCTGCATGGCGTGAGGGGGGAGGGGGCGCCTGGAGGGGGAAGACGGGAGCCTCCGGCGGGCTCCTGACTCACCCAAGAACAAGCCCCGCGCCTGTTCCCCGGATCCGTCTCTCGCTGAAGATGCCTGAGCGACTCGCCCGCAGGGGTCAAGGACAAGCCGCCTTCGGCGGTCGCCTGCGGCGATCCCTGACCCCTGCGGACGAGTCGCTCTTTACGGCATCAGCGAGAGACGGCTCCGGAGAACAGGCGCTTGACGCGGGGCGCCCGGGCGTCGCGCCAAGGGCGGGCGGAGGGGCGGTCAGGCGGAGCGGGCGCAGGCGCGGGCGGCGTCGCACAGGGACTGTCCGCGCGGGTTCAGGAGCAGGCCGGGGCCCATCTTCGTCATCGCGTAGCCGAAGGACATCTCGAGGTCCGGGTCGGCGAAGCCGACCGAGCCGCCTGCGCCCACGTGGCCGAACGCGTTGGGGCCGATCACCAGGCTGTCGAGGCCGCGGGCGCGGTTGTCCATCGCCAGCATGAAGCCGGGGCCGAAACGGGTCGGGATCTTCAGCGTGGCGTCGAGATGGCCGGCCGAACTGGCCCGGGCCAAGGCGGCCGAGCTTTCTGGCGCGAGGAGGCGGGGGCCCGCAGACGAGGCGAGCGGGGCGAACATTCCCGCCAGCGCGCGGGCGTTGGCCACGCCGCTGGCGGCGCCGATCTCGGCGGCGCGGCCTTCGGGCGTGTTCACGCCGCCGCCGGCCCAGGTTCCGTGGTTGAACAGGAACAGGTTGGGGATCGACCCCGGCTCGCGCGCGGCGCGCGAGAAAGCGGTCTCGGGCGCGTCCTTCGGCGGGCGGAAGAGGATCATCGGGGCGACCCGGGCCTCCTGCTCGGCGGGGAGGCCGATGTGGAAATCGAGGCCGAGGGGGGCCGCGACCTCCTGCGCGAAGACCGCGCCGAGGGACTGGTCCGTCGCCCGCCGGATCATCTCGCCGACCAGGAATCCGTAGGTCAGGGCATGGTAGCCGGTGCGCTCGCCCGGCTCCCAGAACGGGGGCTCGGCGGCCAGGCGCTCGACCATGTAGGCGGGGTCGAGCAGGCAGTCGGGCTTGAGCTTCTCGCGCAGCGCCGGCAGGCCGACGGTGTGGTCGAGCATCATCCGCAGGGTCGCGCCGCCCTTGCCCTGCGCCGCGAACTCCGGCCACAGGTCGGCGACGGGGGCGTCGAGGTCCAGCAGGCCCCGCTCGACCAGGCGGTGAGCGGCCAGGGCGGTGGCCGCCTTGGTGCAGGAGAACACCACGCAGACCGTGTCGCGCGCCCACGCGCGGCTCGTTGCAGGGTCGGCGAGCCCGCCCCACAGGTCGACCACGCTCTCGCCGCGATGGGTGACGCAGACCGAGGCGCCGACCTCGCCGCGCTCGGCGAAGTTGCGGGCGAAGGCCTCGCGCACCGGTTCGAAGCCGGGGGCGCAGCGCCCCTCGATGCGGAGTTCGGGCGCGTCGGACATCGGGATCCTCCCAGGACGTCGCCCGCGCCTTGGAGCGGCCGGGCGTTCGGCCTCCTGCATAGACCGCCCCTCGCCGCGCCGGCAACGCGCGCATCCGCATCGACCCCGGCGCGCGATCGCTCTATCCCTTGGGGCCGTCCTGCCCGCGACCCGAGGAGTCCGCCCGTGATCACCCACCTCAAGACCGCCCGCTCCGCCGCCGATCGCCAGGACGACGACGCGAAGGTCCGTGCTGCGGTCGAGGCGACGCTGGCGGAGATCGAGGCGCGCGGCGACGCCGCCGTGCGGGAGTGCTCGGAGAAGTTCGACAACTATTCGCCCCCCGCCTTCCGCCTGTCGCAGAGCGAGATCGAGGGGCTGATGTCCCGGGTCGCCCCCCGCGACATGGAGGATCTGAAGTTCGCCCAGGCGCAGGTGAAGGCCTTCGCCCAGGCCCAGCGCGCCTCGATGACCGATATCGAGGTCGAGCCGATCCCCGGCGTGATCCTCGGCCACAAGACCATCCCCGTGCAGTCGGTGGGCTGCTACGTGCCCGGCGGCAAGTTCCCCATGGTCGCCTCGGCCCACATGTCGGTGGCCACCGCCTCGGTCGCGGGCGTCCCGCGGATCATCGCCGCGACCCCGCCGTTCAAGGGAGAGCCGAACCCCGCCGTGATCGCGGCGATGCACCTCGGCGGCGCGCACGAGATCTATGTGCTGGGCGGAATCCAGGCCGTGGGCGCGATGGCGCTCGGCACCGAGACGATCGAGCCGGTGCACATGCTGGTCGGCCCCGGCAACGCCTACGTCGCCGAGGCCAAGCGGCAGCTGTTCGGGCGGGTGGGCATCGACCTGTTTGCCGGGCCGACCGAGACCCTGGTGATCGCCGACGAGCACGGAGCGGACGCCGAGCTCTGCGCCACCGACCTGCTGGGGCAGGCCGAGCACGGCTACAACTCTCCCTGCGTGCTGATCACCAACTCTCGCCGGCTGGCGCAGGACACGCTGGCCGAGATCGACCGCCTGCTGGCGATCTTGCCCACCGCCGAGACCGCCGCCGCCAGCTGGCGCGACTACGGCGAGGTGATCCTGTGCGACAGCTACGAGGAGATGCTGGCCGCCGCCGAGGACATCGCCTCCGAGCATGTGCAGGTGATGACCGACCGCGACGACTGGTTCCTGGAGCGCATGACCAGCTACGGCGCGCTGTTCCTCGGCGCGCGCACCAACGTGGCCAACGGCGACAAGGTGATCGGGACCAACCACACGCTGCCCACGAAGAAGGCCGGGCGCTACACGGGCGGGCTGTGGGTGGGCAAGTTCCTCAAGACCCACTCCTACCAGAAGGTGCTGACCGACGAGGCGGCGGCGATGATCGGCGAGTACGGCTCGCGGCTGTGCATGCTCGAGGGCTTCGTGGCCCATGCCGAGCAGTGCAACGTCCGCGTCCGCCGCTATGGCAAGCGCAACGTGCCCTTCGGGGCGGCGGCGGAGCCTGCGGGCGACTGAGCTTGCGGGGGCTCGGGGCCCGGCCGCGCGGCCAGGCCCCGGCGGCCGGCCGCGCGCGCGCCCCGGATCGGGTCCGGGGCGCGCGCGTGGCGAGCCTGGATCGGGAATGCTGACGGGGGGAGCGGATGGCGGACGCGAGGGGCATGGAACCGGCCGACAGGCTCGCGACGTCCGGCGCGCTTGACGCCGCGCCGGCCGGGACCCTCCCGCCGCCCGCGCCGGTCTTCGGTCGCGCTCTGCGTCCGCTGTGGCCGCTGGCGCAGGGCGCGGCGTTCCTCAACCACGGCTCCTACGGCGCGCCTCCGCGGGCGGTGGCCGCAGTGCAGGCCGCGCATCGCGCGCGGATGGAGGCCGCGCCCGACGCCTTCTTCGCCGACCTGCACCGCAGCGGCTCCGACGCCCCCCTGCGCCGCGTCGCCGCCGTTTTCGCAGGCCTGTGGGAGGTTCCGACCGACTCGGTGGCGCTGGTCGAGAACGCGACGGCCGGCGTCTCGGCCGCGCTCGCCTCGGTCGCGCTGGCGGCGGGGGACGAGGTGCTGCTCTCGGACCACCAGTATCCCGCGGTGCGGCTGGCGGTGGCGGCGCTGTGCCGGCGGACCGGCGCCGTGCCGAGGATCGTGAGCGCGCCGCTGCCAACGACGCCCGCGGCGGCGGCCGAGCGGTTCCTGGACGGCGTCGGCCCGCGCACCCGGCTGGCGGTCGTGGACCACGTGGCCTCGGCCTCGGCGCTGCGCTGGCCGGTCGAGGAGATGGTCCCCCTGCTGCGCGCGCGCGGGATCGCGACGCTGGTGGACGGCGCCCATGCGCTGGGCCATCTGGCCGCGGCGCCCGGGCGGATCGGGGCGGACTGGTATGTCAGCAACGCCCACAAGTGGCTGTATGCGCCGCGGGGGACGGCGGCGCTGCACGCTTCGCCCGAGGCGGCGGCCCGCCTGGCGCCCCTGCAGATCAGCCATTTCGCCGAGGCCGGGTTTCCGCTGGCCTTTGACTGCCTCGGCACGCGGGACGCGACGCCCTGGCTCGCCGCCCCCGCCGGCGTCGCCTTCGCCGAGCGTCTCGGGCCCGGGGTCCGCGAGCACTGCGCCGGCCTGCTGGCTCGCGGCGCCGAGCGGCTGCAGGCGCTGGGCGCCCGCCCCCTGACCCCGCCCGACCCCGACCTGCGCCTGCGCGCCTTCCTGCTGCCCGAGGCGCTGGCCCCCGGGCCCGATCCCGCCGCCCGCGCCGCGGCCCGGCGCGCGGGGCTGCTGGCCGAGGGCGTCGTGGTCTACGTGCAGCCGTTCCTCGGCGAGGTCGTGCTGCGCCTTTCGGGCGCGCCCTACGTGGATGCCGAGGATGTCGACCGGCTGGCCGACGCTATCGCCCGTCGCGCGGGGCGCCGCGCGGAGGTCTGACGGGGGGCGGGCGGCCGGAAAGCGCTCGCCGGCGGCGGGCGGCGCGAGGCCCCGGGTCGGGGCCCGGGGCGCGCCCCCGTTCGAGCATGAGCCTGCCGGCGCCGGGACGGGCGGCCGACGGCGCCCGGGCGCGAGCGCGCGTGCCGCGGGCGTCGTCGCCGAGATCGCGGGCGTTGCGTTCTCCGCGGCCCGGCGCTTCACTCAGGCTCAAAGCCCGCGCGGCCGCGCGTCGAAGACGGGCGAGATCCTGGGAGGACCGACATGGACGACGCGACCCCCGCGCCCGCCGGCATTCACGTGCACCCCGCGCCCGAGGCGCCGCCGACCGCCGACCCGCGCATCCCGCCCCGCGACCGCGTCGTCACCCGCGACCTGATCGACCGCTGGGCCCGCGAGCGGCCCGACAAGACCTTCGTGGTCTTCGACGACGACGGCGAGCGCTGGAGCTACGCGCAATTCCGCGACCGGGTCGTGCAGACGGCGCTGGGGCTGCAGTCGCTCGGCGTCGGGCAGGGCGACCATGTCCTGGTCTTCGCCCCCAACGGGCGCGAGCAGCTGCGGGTCTATTTCGCGCTGAACTACCTCGGCGCCGTCTACGTGCCGATCAACACCGCCTACCGCGGCAAGCTGCTGGAGCACGTCATCGAGGTCTCGGACGCCCGCCTCGCGGTGGTCCACGGCGACCTCGCCCCGCGCCTCGCGGAGGTGGCGACGGCAAAGCTCGAGCGGCTGGTGATCCTGGGCCCGGAGACCGGGACCGCGCTGCCCTCGCTGCGCTACGCCGAGGCGCTGCTGCCGCAGGCGGGCGAACTGGCCGCGCCCGCGCGTCCCATCCAGCCCTGGGACCCGATGGCGATCATCTACACCTCCGGCACCACCGGCCCCTCGAAGGGGGTGTTGGCGTCCTACCTGCACATCTTCTCCAACGCGGGGCCCGAGACCTGGCCCTTCGTGGGCGAGGACGACCGCTACCTGATCGCCGCGCCGATGTTCCATATCGGGGGCATGGGGCCGATGTACGTGATGCTGGCGCGCGGCGGCTCGCTGGCGATGGTCGATCGCTTCGACACGGCGACGTTCTGGGACTCGGTGCGCCACACCGGGGCGACAGTCTGCTTCCTGCTGGGGGTGATGGCGACCTTCCTCGAGAAACGCCCCCCCGCGCCGGACGACGCCGACACCCCCCTGCGCCTGGCGCTGGCGGTGCCGCTCGGCGAGGAGGCGCTGCGCTTCGGCGCCCGCTTCGGGGTCGAGATCCGCACCATCTTCAACATGACCGAGATCAGCTCGCCCCTCGTCTCGGAGGCCAACCCCTCGGCCGTGGGGGCCTGCGGCAAGCCCCGCCCCGGCGTCGAGGTGCGGCTGGTGGACGAGAACGACTGCGAGGTCGCGCAGGGCCAGGTCGGCGAGATGCTGGTGCGCACCGACCGCCCCTGGGCGATGAACTCGGGCTATCACAGGAACGCGGAGGCCACCGCCCGCGCCTGGCGCAACGGCTGGTTCCACACCGGCGACGCGTTTCGCCGGGACGCCGAGGGCAACTTCTTCTTCGTCGACCGGATGAAGGACGCGATCCGCCGGCGGGGCGAGAACATCTCGTCGTTCGAGGTGGAGGTCGAGGTGCTGGCCCACCCCGACGTCAACGAGGCCGCCGCGGTCGCCGTGCCCTCGGATCTGGGCGAGGACGACGTGATGGTCGTGGTCGCGCCGGTGGCGGGACGCGAGATCGACCCCGCCGCGCTGCTCGAATTCCTGCGCGGGCGGATGGCCTACTTCATGGTCCCCCGCTACATCCGCGTGCTGCCCGAGCTGCCCAAGACCCCCAGCGCCAAGGTGATGAAGACCGAGCTGCGCGCCGAGGGGGCGCAGGGCGCCTGGGACCGCGAGGCGGCGGGCATCGCGGTGAAAGGCGAACGCTTCGCGAACTGAGCGCGGCCGCAGACCGCCGCGACCGACTAGCCCGCCCGCAGGGCGCCTGCGGGCCCGGCCGCCGCCCGGGGGCGACCTGTCGTCCCGTCCGACAGCGCCCGCGCCTCATGGCGGTCGAAACCTGCTTCGGGCGACGCCGGCGAAGCGGGCGTGGGACGAACCGGAGCGGCGGACGGGACAGCGCGCGGGCCCTCAGCCCTCGCGACCGCCGGGCATCTCGGCGCGCAGGCGGGGGACGTCGGCGATCAGCAGGCGGCCGTCGGCGCGCTCGACCAGGCCCATCGAGGACAGGCGGCTCATCTCCCGCGAGACCGCCTCGCGGTGGGTCGAGATCCGCGAGGCCAGGTCGAAATGGTTGGGCGGGGGGCGCAGCTCGGCCTGGCGGGCGCCGGGGGCGTGAAGCTCGGCGAGGCGCAGGAGCTCGGCGACCAGCCGCTCGCGCGCCAGCATGGTCGAGTATTCGAACACCCGCTCGGTCATCCGGCGCATCTGCTGGGCCAGATGCTCGAGCAGGGCCCAGGCGAAGCCGGGGCGGGTGGCGGTCAGCTCGCGGAAGCCGGCGGGGGGCAGGACCAGCACCTGCATCGCCTCGGCCGCCTCGACGCTGGCGGTGCGCGGGGCGCCGTCGATCGCCGCGATCTCGCCGAACACCGCGCCGGGGCCGATGTCGCGATAGGCCACCACCCGGCCGTTGTCGGCGTAGATCGCGGCCACCGCGCGCCCCGAAAGCACGAAATACACGTCGAGCCCCGGCTCTTCCTGCGCGACGATCACCTCGCCGCGGGCGACCTGGCGCAGGCGCGCGCGCGCCTTCAGCGCCTGCAGGTCCTCCGGCTGCAGCCGGCCCAGGAACTCCGTCTCCTCGCCCATCGCGCGTCCCTCGCTCCCCCTCTCGGCGCCGGTCCCGGGATGAAATCGGCGCGCCTGTGCGTTTTCTCACAGATTCGCATGTGAGAGTCGGCCGAAGCTTCCCTTACGATTTCTTTACCGAAATTAACCTCGTCCGCGAGGTTGATGCGGCGCCCGATGTCGATCCCGGATCGACGGGCGACGGGCCAAAGCCCGTCCCGACCCGGCACGGTCGGAGGCGCCGTTGGGGTGGAGATGTCGGGGCGCGACGCCGTGGGGGTCGTTCGCGCCCGTCCGGTCGGGCGCTTTCGCCGACCGGACAGGCTGCGCGGCGGATCCCGACCCGTCGCGCGGCCGAGCCGGCGGCGGGCACGGGATGGTCCGTCGCCGGCGGAAGGGGCGCCGTCCCTCCTCCCCGGCGCTCCCGGCGCGCGCGACCCCGCGCGCGCGCCGACCGCCCGCCCCCGCCCCGGGGACGCGGCCGGGGGAGCCGGCCGGCTTGCTCGCAGCTTGCGGCTGACGCAGGGTTCGTCCCAGGGACGGTTTCAGAGGGGATCACGACATGGCGCCGCCGCCCGACACCGCGCATGAGCCGCATCGGCCGCTGGAGGAGTTCTTCGGAATAGACCCCCGGCCCACGATTTCATCCGTCCTGAGCGGATTGGGGGAGCTCGTCGGCGCCAGCCTGCGCCGCGCGCTGGACCCGCGCAGCACCCGCCTGATCGTCGCCCGCGGCCCGATCCAGGAGGTCCGGGGCGTGTGGTACATCCTCGAAGAGGACCTGGCGATGGAGGTGCTCTCCAACGTCCACGGCCGCTATTCGGTGCGCGGCTACGCCGAGCGGGCGGACCGCAGCCTGGGCCGGTTCTACCTCGGCTGCGACCGGGGCGCGGAATACGACGCCGTCGGCCCGACCGCCAACGCCCTCGTCGGCGCCCTGCAGTGGGACCACGGCTTCGACCTGGCGCTGGCCGCCGCGCGCAGGGCGCTGGCCGGTCACGCGGGGCCCGCGCGCCCGGACCCCGAGCAGGTCAGTCACGCCGTCCTGACCGCCGCCTGCCGCGAATGGTACGGCCTGCCCGACACCGGCGACCGGGTGATCGAGGGCGAACCCTGGAGCGGCCCGCCCTTCCCCCGCCTGCTCGACACCGGCCCGCCGCAGTGCCCCAACGACTTCGTGCTGCTCTCGGCCCATATCTTCTTCGAGGACCCGCTGTTCCCGATCACCATGGGCGGGCGCGCGGCCGGCGCGCGACTCCGCCTGGCCCTGCAGCGTCACGTGCGCGGCTATCGCCTGGGCGAGATGGACCTGCCCGGCACGATCGCCTGCGAGCTGGGGCGGCGGATCGAGGACGACGAGGCGCTGGCCTCGACCCTGATCGGCCACGTGATGGGCATGGTGCCCACCACCAAGGAGAACTTCCGCCAGATCATCGCCGCCTGGCGCGACGATCGCTCCGACTTCGGCGAGGAGGCGGCGCTGGCCGCGGCGATGCGCGCCCGCATCGCGGCGGGCGACAGCGAGGCCGCCGCCGCCCGCAAGACGCTGGTCCCCGCGATGACCGCCGCGATGCTCGACGACCCGACCCCGGTCGAGATCTGGCGCACGGTCTGCGTGGATCACGACCTGGCGGGCAAGCGGCTCGAGGAAGGCGACGTGGTGGTGGTGGCGATCGAGCGCATCACACAGCAGGCGATCACCCCGGCCGACGGCTCGACCCCGGACTTCGAGTCGCTGGACGTGCGCCCGGTGTTCGGCGGCGACCGCGAGCCCCGCGACGGCCGCCCGGGGCAGGAGCACGCCTGCCCGGGCCGGGAGGTCGCGATGGGCCTGATGGCGGGCATGGCCTGGGCCGTGCTCGAGACGCTGGACGCGGCCTGATGCGCCGCGGCGGCTCAGAGGCGGGCGAGGAGGTCGGGGATCCCGGCCGCCCGTCCGCCCATGTCGAGCGCCGCCAGCTCCTCTCCCGCCCGCTCGAGCGAGGCGCGCGCGGCGGCCCGCTCGCCCAGCGCCAGCGCCGCGCGCCCCTCCGCGAGCCGGCACAGCGCCAGTTCGGGACGCGCGCCGCGGGTCTGCGCGGCGGCCAGGGCTGCGGTCAGATGCCGTCGCGCGCCCGTCGCGTCGCCCGCCGCCGCCAGCGCGGGGGCCAGGGCGCGGCGGGCGATGGCCTCTCCCAGCCGGTCGTCGGCGCGGGTCCGGCGCAGGGCCTGCCCGGCGGCGCGACGGGCGAGCGCGAGATCCCCGCGCGCCACAGCCGCCTCGGCCAGCCAGCCGAAAGACAGCGAGCTCCACAGACGCAGGCCGCGCGCCTCCAGCCGTTCCGAGGCGCCCAGGAGGGTGGCGAGCGGCGCCGGCCCCGGATCGCTCAGCGAGCCGGAATAGGCCTCGGCCGCGCGCCCGCGCAGGGCGAGATAGAGGCTGCGCACCCGCTCGGCCACCGCCAGGGCGCGGGCGATGCGCTCCTCCGCCTCCCGCCAGCGGCCCTGCTGGAGGGCGGCGGCGTTGCACAGCAGCAGGATCGAGCCCTCGACCTCGTGGTCAAGGCCGCGGACCGTCTCCAGCGCCTCCTCGAAGGCGGCATCGGCCTGCGCGAAGTCGCCCCGGTCGGCCAGCGAGGTCCCGCGGGAGGCGAGCGCGTAGGCGTAGCCCACGCGCACCAGCTCGAGCGACAGATGCGGGCGCATTGCGGTCAGGGTCGGGGCCAGCGTCGCCTCGGCCGCGTCGTGGCGCCCGGCGGAGACGTGGCAGTTGCCGAGGCACGCGGCGGCCTGAACGGCGAGGTTGGCGTCCTGCGCCTCCTGCGCGGCCTGCATCGCCGAGCCGAGCCGCGCCACCGCCCGCCGCACGTCGCCGGCGGCATAGAGCAGGTAGCCGGCCCAGTAATCGATGCGCGCCGACCCGCGCCGGTCGCCGGCGCTTTCAGCCGCGGCGCGGGCCTTCTCGACCCGGGCGATCGCCTCGGCCGAGGGGTCGAAGACGCTGGCCAGCGCCAGCCGGCAGGCGACCGAGACGCGCGCGGCCCGCGTCTCCGCGTCCTGGGGCAGTTGCTCGAGCGCGTCGAGCGCCACCGAGAACTGCGCCCCCGCCCGGTCCAGCGCCGAGGCTGCGGCGGCCTTGTCGCCGGCCTTCTCGGCGTGGGCGGCGGCCGCGCGCAGATCGCCCGCGCGCCAGGAATGGTGGGCCAGAAGCTCGATCGAGGGGCCCTCGGGCCCGGCGGCGCCCTCCAGCGCCTGCGCGATGCGGGCGTGCAGGGCGCGCCGTTCGGCGAGACCGATGGTGCGGTAGATCACGTCGCGCGCGATGCCGTGCTTGAAAGCCAGCGTCCCCGCCGCGTCGGAGGGGTAAAGCAGGTCGCTGCCCGCCAGCGCGTCGAGCTCGGCCTCGGTCGGCGCCGGGTCGAGGACGGCGTCGATCAGCGCCCGCGGGACGGCGGGACCGACGGCGGCGCAGGCGTGGACGATGCGCTGCAGCCGCTCGGACAGGGCGTGCAGGCGGGTCTCGATGGTCTGCTCCAGCCAGGCGTCGAGGCGCCAGTCGAGCGCGGCGCGCGGGTCGCCGCCGGCGTCCGACAGGGCGTGGCAGACCTCCTCGAGGAACAGCGGGTTGCCGCCCGAGACCTCGCAGCACAACGCGCTCTCGAAGCCGCTGAGGCCGGGTTTCAACTGCGCCACCGCCTCGCGGCAGGCGACGTCGCCGATCGGGCCGAGCGGGATCGTGCGGTCGAAGCGCCAGCCGTCGACCTCGGCCGTCTCGCCGGGGGCGCCGGCCTCCGCCTCGCCGCGCGTGGCGGCCAGCACCGAGACGCCGGCCGGCCGCGCCCGCAGCAGGTCGCCCAGCACCCGGCGCGCGCCGGCGTCGGCCCAGTGCAGGTCGTCGATGCACAGAAGCTGCGGACAGCGCGCGGCGCGGCGGGCGAAGACCCCGCTCAGCGCGGCGGACATGGTCTCGATGCCCACCGCGTCCGCCGGCGCCGCCCCCGAGGCCAGCAGCCGGTCGAGCGCCGCGCGCTCGGGGGCCGCCGCGCCCTCGACCGCCTCGGGGCCCAGGCGACGGAGCATCTGCACGAAGGGCTGGAACGGCTCGGCGCCCAGGAAGCCCTCGCAGACGCCGCGATGTATCTCGACGGGGGGAAGCCCGACGGGGGAGACCTCGGCGGGCGGGATCTCGGGGGGGGCGGTCCCCTCGGGGGCGGGCGCGGCGGCGAGCTCGGCCAGCCGCTCGTCCAGCAGGCGGGACTTGCCGGCCCCGGCCTCGCCCAGCACCGCCGCGGCGGCCCCCCGGCGCAGGCCGGCGGGCGAGAACACCTCGCGCAGGGTCGCCATCTCGGCCTCGCGCCCGACCAGGCGACGGATCGAGCCGCGGTACTTGGGCTCCCGCTCCAGCGCCGGGCGGCGGCGGCCGCGGACCAGCAGGCAGGAGATCGGCGCGGCCACCCCCTGCAGCTTCAGCGGCGTCGGCGCGGAGCAGTCGTAGAAGCGGCGCACCGGGCCGAGCGCCGCCTCGGAGACCAGGGTCTCGCCGGCCTCGGCGATGTCCGAGAGGCGGGCCGCGACATTGACCGGCTGGCCGAACAGGCTGAGGCCCGCGGCGCCGGGCCCGTCGTCGACCAGCACCTGGCCGCTGTGCACGCCGATGTGGAACCGCACCGTCTCGGGCGGCACGCCGGCCATCGCGGCGACCTCGGCCACGCCCGCGTGCAGCGACAGCGCCGCGTCAAGCGCCCGGCGGGCGTCGTCCTCCGACGGGCTGGGGTGGCCGAAGCCCGCCAGGATGCCGTCGCCGTGGATGTCGAAGATGCGCCCGCCCAGGGCCGTGACCGTGCGCTCGTGCACGGCCCAGACGGCGCGGACCAGATCGGCGAAGACCTCCGCCTCGAGCACCGAGGACAGGTGGACCGAGCCGCACAGGTCGGAAAACAGGATGGTCAGGTGGCGGCGGCGCCGGGAAGATCGCTCGCTCGGGGCCTGCATATCGCCTCGTCCTGTCCGCGCGCCGCGGATCTGCGCGGGCCGCGCGGCGACGCGCCCGGCGCGGGAAAACGGTTCGGGCGAACGATAGGGCGGATGCCGGGCGGAAGTCGAGCGCCGGCGACACGGCAGGGAGGGGTGGAATGACCGAAGGGAATGAGGGCGCCGGACCGACCCGGCGCGGAGGGCTGCGTCTGGGTCTCCTCGCCGGCGCGTGCGCGCTGGCCGGCGTGATGGCCGTCGGGCTGGTCCCGGCGCTCGCGCCCGCGGGAGAGGCGCTGGGGCCGGGCGCGGGCGCGACGCATCTGCTCGACCAGGGCCCGGACTGGTCGCCGGAGCTGCGGCGGGAGTGGAGCCGCCTCGACCAGGGCTCGGCGCTGATCCCGCTGGCCTGGGCGCGGGCGCTGCGGCGCGAGGGCGCGGCTCAGGGGCCGGGGTTCCTCGACGACGGTCTGGCGCGGTTCGGATTCCTCGCCGACCTCTACGACCCGCGGGCGCTGCCGGTGGGCTTCACTGACGCGACGCTCGACGACGCGCCCGTGCTGGGCATGACCTGCGCGGCCTGCCACACGCGCGAGATCGAGATCGACGGCCGCGCCTATCGCGCCGACGGCGGCCCGGCGCTGGCCGACCACCTGCGCTTCACCGAGGCGCTGGGCGCGGCGGTCAAGGCCACCCTGGACGAGCCCGCCGCCTTCGACGCCTTCGCCGCCCGCGTGGCGGCCGAGGGCGGCGAGAGCGACCCGCAGGTCCTGCGCAAGGCGGTGGCGGCCTGGGTCTCGGATTTCGCGCTGATCACCTCGCGCTCCGATCCCGGGGACGTGCGCTGGGGGCCGGGCCGGATCGACGCGCTGCAGATGATCTCGAACCGGCTGACCGGGCTCGACATCAACGAGCCGGATATCCGGCGGATCCCCTCCAACATCCGCCCCGCCGTGGCGCCGGCGCGCAACCCGTTTTTGTGGAACGCCACCCGGCAGAGCCGGACGCAATGGCTGGGCTTCGCCTCCAACGCTTCGGACGTCGACCGGCTGGGGCGCAATGTGGGACAGGTCTACGGGGTCTTTGCGCGCTTCGGGCCGCACCGGCGGACCGGCGGCGCGCAGATCGTCAGCAACCTCGACCTGCTGTCCGAGAACTCGGTGAACTTCGAGAACCTCGAGCGGCTCGAGGCGCTGGCCGCCCTGATCGGCCCGCCGGCCTGGCCGGTCCCGCCGACGGCCGAGGAGGAGGCGCTGGCGGCCGAAGGCGAGGCGATCTTCGCCCGGCGCTGCAAGGCCTGCCACGCGCTCGAGCCCAAGCCCTGGACGGCGCTCGAGGCTGACGCCGAGCGGCCCGCGCGGGGCCTGCCCGACCAGCCGTTCTACTACGCGACGCGGCTGGTGGACGTGGGCAGCGACGTGCGCCAGTGCCTGGTGTTCGCGGGCACGGTGAAGACCGGGATGCTGATGGACGGCTACCTGCGGCTGCCCGAGATGCTGGGCGGGGGGATCGGGCCGCTGGGCGACGAGGCCTCGCCCAAGGAGGCGCTGTCGCTCACCGTCAAGGGCGCGGTGGTGCAGTGGAAGCTGAGCGGCGTGCCCGACGCGCCCTCGCTGCTGGCCACCGCCGCGCAGCTGATCCAGGGGGCGGGGGCCGGCAGCTCCGTCGAGGAGCTGCGGGCCTTCGTGGACGAGCCCGCGCCCCCGCCGGCCGGCTGCGCCTACGCGGGGCGGGCGCTGCACGGGGTCTGGGCGGCGGCGCCCTACCTGCACAACGGCTCGGTGCGATCGCTGCGCCAGTTGCTGGAGCCGCCCGAGGCGCGCGACGCCTCCTTCGCGGTAGGGCCGGTCTACGATCCGGTGGAGGCGGGGCTTTCGCGCGAGCAGCCGCCGGGCGCCTTCGTGCTCGAGACCACGGGTTGCGACGACCGGGCCTCGGGCAACAGCCGCTGCGGGCACAGCTACGGCGTGGAGCTCGACGACGCGAAGAAGGAGGCGCTGGTCGCCTACCTCAAGCGGCTCTGAGGGGGGGCCTCGCGCCGGCTGCAACCGGCGCGAGGCAGCCAAGCCCGCCCGCAGGGCGCCTGTAGACCGCTTGTGGAAGGGGTGGTCTACAGGCGCCCTGCGGGCGGGCTTGGGCCTTTTGCGGGGGGCGCGCCGGGATTGCGGACGGGGGGCCTCCGGCGGGGCTCCTGACTCACCAGGGAACAGGGCCGCGCCTGTCCCCCGGATCCGTCCGCCGCCTGAAGATGCCTGAGCCCCGCGCCCCGCCCGGTCAAGGACAAGCCCCCTTCGGGGGTCGCTTCGCGATCCCTGACCGGGCGGGGCGCGGAGCTCTGGTCGGCATCGGCGACGGACGGCTCCGGGGAACAGGCGCTCCGCGAGGCCCGGGGGCGTGGCGCCGGGGCGCCTGGGACGGGGGTCAGGCCTTCTCGGCGGGCCACCAGGGGTATTGGCTGGGCATGTCGGCCGAGACCGTGCCGGGGAAGTCGGCCTTGCGCTTCTCGAGGAACGAGGCGACGCCCTCCTTCACGTCGCCATGGCGGCCGCGCTCGAGCGACATCGGGCCGTCGATCTCCAGCAGGCCGAACGGGTCCGGGGCGCCGGCGAAGCGCCAGAGAAGCTGGCGGGTCAGGGCGACCGAGACCGGAGCGCTGTCGGCGGTCAGCTCGGCGGCGATCTCGAGCGCGCGGTCGAGCAGCGCCTCGGGCGCCGCGATCTCGGAGACGAGGCCGCCGGCGAGCGCCTCGTCCGGGCCGAAGACGCGGCCCGACATCGACCAGCGCAGGGCCTGGGGGAGGCCCACGATGCGGGGCAGGAACCAGGCCGAGCCCGCCTCGGGCACGAGGCCGCGGCGGGCGAAGATGAAGCCGAGCTTCGCGCCCTCCGCCACGATGCGCACGTCCATGGGCAGGGTCAGGGTCAGGCCGACGCCGACGGCGGGACCATTGATCGCGGCGATCACCGGCTTGGGGCTGTCGAAGATCGCCTCGACGAAGCCGCCGCCGGCCTTGCGACGGCCGGTCCCGGCCATGTCGCCGAACATCTGCGCCTTGCCCTCGCCGCCCGAGTCGAAGGCGTCGGCGCCGGCCGAGACGTCGGCCCCCGCGCAGAAGGCGCGCCCGGCGCCGGTGACCACCACCGCGCGCACGGCGTCGTCCTCGGCGGCCTCGTGCAGGGCGCGGGCAAGCTCCTCGCCCATCACGCCGGTATAGGCGTTCAGCTTGTCGGGGCGGTTGAGGGTGATCACCATCACGTCGCCGTGGCGGGCGAGCGCGATGTCGGACCAGGCCGCGGTGGCGTCCTGCATGGGGGTTCCTCCTGGGTGCCGTCGGTTCCGCCTCGTGCGGGCGGATTCCATCAGGGACCCATAGTGCCCCGGCGCGCGCCGTGGGTCACCCCGGGGTTTGGGGCGCGACGACGGGGCGGGCGCTCAGTTGCGGTGGATGCGGCAGATGGCGCCCGAGCGGCGCAGCTGCAGGCAGAAGTCCATCGCCCCGCGGCGGCTCTGCGCCGGGGCCTGCACCGTGTACCACAGCGCCGTCCCGCGGCCGGGGATCGAGGCGCGCACCACCCGCAGGTCGATCCCGCCCAGCAGGGCCGGGCGGGCGCGGCGCACGCGGCCGGCGAGGCTCTCGGCCATGCCGCGGCGGCGGGCGGTGGCGATGACCACGCCCCAGGGCGGCACCGGGTCGGCGAATTCGCGCACGCGGCGGGTCGAGGCCTGCTCGACGCAGGCCTCGTGGAAGGGCGTCTCGGCGTCGAGGCGATAGTCGACCGCCTCGGGCGGGGCGTCGCGCCAGGCGCGGGCCGAGTGGCCGGTGATCGCGTCGACATAGTCCAGCGTCTCGCCGGGCAGGATCGCATCGCGGTTGGCCAGGAACCGCTCGGCCCGGTTCTCGCCGCCGTTGTAGGCGACCGCGGCGAGGCCGGGGTTTCCGAAGCGCGCGGAAAGCTCGCCGAGGTAGGTCGCCGAGGCCACGATCGCCTCGGCCGGGTTGAACGGGTCCTCGAGTCCCCGCAGCGCCGCGGTCCCGGGCATGAACTGGGCGATGCCCAGCGCGCCGGCGGGGCTGACGGCGGCGGCGTCGAACAGGCTCTCCTTCCAGAGCAGGCGGGCGAGGAAGCCGCGGTCGAGCCCGGCCTCCCCGGCTGCGCGGTCGATCAGGGCGCAGACGTCGTCGAAATAGGTCTCCAGCCGGATGCAGCTGCGCCCGTCGGGAGTGCAGCGGGCGTCGGGATCGAAGGCGACGGGCAGCGCGGCGGCGCGCTCGGGGGGCAGGGCGAGGAGCGGGGGCGTCCCAGCGGGAAGCTGCGCGAGGGGGGCCGCGGCCGGAGGCTGCGCGAGGGGGGGCGCGGCGGGAGGCTGCGCGAGGGGGGGCGCGGCGGGAGGCTGCGCAAGGTGCGGGGGGGCCTCGGAGAGGTCCGCGCCCGGCAAGTCCGGCCCGGGCGCCGCCGCGGGCGCGTCGCCTGACGTCTCGGCGCGCGGCTGCGCGACGCCCGGACCGGGCGCCGCAAGCACGGCAAGGGCAGCGATCAGGGAGACGAAGCGGCGTCGCATGTGCTGGAGATGGGGCCCGTTCAGGCGCCTGCAAGGCGGAAAGGCAGGGGGGCGCAGGGCCCCCGGCGGGCGCATCCTCGGCCGGCGGGGCCCGGTGCGCAAGGGGGCGCGCAAGGGGGCGCGCGAGCGGCGGGAAGCGCCAGGGCGACGGGGCCGGGTCGCGCGGAGCTTTCGCCGCGGGCGCAGCGCCTGCGAGGTGGAGCGGCCCCGCCTGCTGTCGTAAGGTCCGCCCACGCGCGCCCGCAGGAGGCCGCGCGGGCGTCAAAGCGAGGAACCCATGTCCATTCCCACCCCTCTCATGGCCGCGGCGGCGGCGCTGCTGGCGCTGGCGACGGCCACGCCGGCGCTCGCCGACCTGAAGGTCAACCGGCACGACGACGGCGCCTACACGGTGCGGTTCGACGACGGCTGCGCGGTCACCTACAACACCACCGGCCGGCGCAGCGGCTCGCAGGGGTGCCGGCCCAAACAGGTGGAGCGGGCCGACGCGGCGGTGCAGGACGACGTGCACGAGCGGGGCGGCGGGGGGCTCAGGTTCCGCAAGCTCGCCACCGGCGCCGCGACGGTGACCTTCGACGACGGCTGCCTGGTGACCTACAACAAGGAGGGCCGGCGCTCGGGTTCGCAAGGCTGCCACCCCAAGCAGGTGGCCCGGGCGGATCAGTCGGCGCAGAAGAACTGGTAGGGCCGCAGGGCCCATCGACCCGGGAGGAGACGACGATGATCCCCAGGAAACTGACCCCCGCCGCGACGCTGGGCGCGGCGCTGGCGGCCGCGATGGCGCTGACGGCCCCGCCGGCCGCGGCGGGCGAGACCGAGGCCAAACAGGCCTGCCTCTACGAGTTCCAGCGCAGCGGCGAGCAGAACACCGGCGCCGGCGGCCGCATCGCCCGCGCCCACCGCAGCGACGGCGCCTGGGACATCGTGATCATGGACCAGGCCGAGACGCCCTGGGACTGCCGGGCCCATGACAACGGCTATGTCGAGTACCTGCGCAAGGATTCCTCGGGCGGGGCCGGCCACGCCGACGGCGGGCGCGACAAGGACAAGGGCGGCAAGGACCAGGACAAGGGCTCGGGCGGCGACGAGCGCTGGGGCGAGGAAACCCACGCCGCCCGCCAGGCCTGCCGCGAGGCGGTGCGCGAGCGGTCGGGCCGGGGCGGGATCTCGATCCGGCGGGTCGAGTTCTCCGAGGCCAACACGCTGGTGGTGCTGGACGACGAGGGCGAGAAGGGCAGCTGGCGTTGCCTGTCCTCGAGCCGCGGCAAGGTCGCCGAGCTGACCTTCTCCCGCGACTGAGCGGGCGGCGCGCCTCGGGACAAGCCAGGCGCCGGGCGGGATACGCCGGGCGCCTGGCGCGATGCGGGCCCTCGCGCTGTCCGCAGGCCGCTGTTCGCGCGCTGACAGGTCGGGGCCGAGCGCACGGCCCGCCTGCCGCGCGCTCGGGGCCCGCTTGCCGCGGGCGGGGACGCCTCGAGGGGGCCTCAGCCCTCCAGCAGCTCGGCCACGGCGGCGCGCAGGACCGCCTCGTCGGGGGGCGAGAGCTGCGGGTTGCCGGCGCGATGGCCCCAGTCGGAGCGGATCGGGCGCAACGCGAGCTTCGGGGCCAGCGCGACCTCGGCCTCGTTGTCGGCGACCTGGAAATACAGATCCGTGTCGCAGGGCATCAGGATCGTGCGCGCCTCGATCGCGTTCAGCGCGGCCGCGAGGTCCCCCCCGAACACCGCGTTGTCGGAGATGTCGGAGCGGATCCAGGTCTCGATCATCGACAGCAGATCCTCGCCCTCGCGGCGCAGGAAGTTGCCCTCCCAGCCGCGCAGGATCCAGTCGTCGTAGCTCGCGAAACCTGCCTCGCGCCACATCTCGCGGCGATAGAAGGTCTGGCTGACCGCCCATCCGGCGTAGATCCGGGCGAAGGCGCGCAGGCCGCGCAGGGGGCGGGCGACGAAGCGGCCGTCGACATAGGCGGCGTCGGCGGTCAGCGCGGCGCGCAGCCCCTCGAGGAAGACCCGGTTGTGGGGGCTGGTGCGGGCCGAGGTGCACACCGCGCAGATCGCGCCGACCTGGTCGGGGAACAGCGCCCCCCAGTGCAGCGCCTGCTGGCCGCCCATCGACCAGCCGTAGACCATGGCCAGCCGCTCGATCCCGAAGACCTCGGCCAGCAGGCGGCGCTGGGCGTGGACGTTGTCCCAGTGGGTGAAGACCGGCGCGCGGCCCTCGGCGAAGGGCAGGGGCAGGTTGGAGGGGGACGACGACAGCCCGTTCCCGAACTGGTTGGGGATAACCACGAACCACCGCGCGGGGTCCAGCACCCGGCCGGGACCGATCAGCCAGTCGATATCCGAGTGCTGCGCCCCGTAGGAGGTCGGGTAGAGGATCGCGTTCGAGCGGTCGGGCGCCAGCGTGCCGTAGGTCCTGTAGGCCAGCCGCGCGGCGGGCAGGGTTATCCCTGACTGCAGGACGGTGGGGCCCAGCTCGAAAGTCTCGTGTCCGCTCATCGCGCGCTCCCCGTCCGGGCGCCGCCGCCGGGCCCCTCAGCGGGGATGTTCCGCCGCCGCGCAGGCGGGGGTCAACCCCGGGCGGTCGGGGGGCGCCGGCGCTCCGGCTTTCCCCTTCGCCTTGACCCCCGGGCCCCCGCCTGCTCTGCCTTGGGGCGCCCCGGGCGGAGGGCGAGGCGACGGGAGGCGAGGATGGATGTGCGTGACCTGCGGGGCGTGGTCCCCTACCTGCCCACCCCCCTGACGGCCGACGGCGAGGTCGACGCCCCCGCCCTCTCGCGCCTGTGCGAGCATCTGATCGACAGCGGCGTGCACGGGCTGACCCCGCTCGGCTCCACCGGGGAGTTCGCCTATCTCGACCTCGCCGCGAAGGAGCGGGTGGTGGCCTGCGTGGTCGAGGCCGCCGCCGGCCGCGTGCCGGTGATCGCAGGCGTCGCGGCCACCGCCACGAAGGACGCCGTCGCCCAGGCCAAGCGCTGGGCGGCGCTGGGGGCGGACGGGATCCTGGCGGTGCTCGAGGCCTATTTCCCGGTCCCCGACGCCGGGGTGATCGACTATTTCACCGCCGTGGCCGACGCGACGGACAGGCCGGTGACGCTCTACACCAACCCCAACTTCCAGCGCTCCGACCTGACGCTGGAGGCGATCGACGCGCTTTCCCACCACCCCAACATCGTCTTCGTGAAGGACGCCTCGACCAACACCGGGCGGCTGCTGTCGATCCTGGAGCGGACGCAGGGGCGGATCGGGGTGTTCGCGGCCTCGTCGCACATCACCACCGCGGTGATGCTGATCGGCGGGCGCGGCTGGCTGGCCGGCCCCTCCTGCCTGATCCCGAAGCAGAGCGTGCGCCTGTTCGAGCTGTGCGAGGCCGGCCGCTGGGACGAGGCGATGGCGCTGCAGCGGGAGCTGTGGGCCGTGAACCAGGTCTTCGCGCGCTTCAACCTGGCCGGCGCGGTGAAGGCCGGTCTGCGCCTGCAGGGGTTCGACTGCGGCGACCCCGCCCCGCCCCAGCCCGCCCCCACGCCCGCCCAGATCGAGGCGGTGCGCGAGGTCCTGATCCGCGTGGGCGCCCTGGCGGCCTGAGCGCCGCGCCCCTCCGCCGCTTCCCTCCTGGTCCCGTCAACCCGCCCCCGCGCCGCGTGGGGGCGCGCGCCCGGCTGCGCGCGTCCCGCGCCTGCTCCTGGACGGGGGCGGAGGCCGACTCGATTGACAGGGGACGGCGCATGGTTACAGTCGCGTAGGCAAACTTACGCTGGCGTATAAACGCCGAGGCGGAATGGAAAGGCGC
Source organism: uncultured Albimonas sp. (assembly GCF_963977235.1). Lineage (NCBI taxonomy): Bacteria > Pseudomonadati > Pseudomonadota > Alphaproteobacteria > Rhodobacterales > Paracoccaceae > Albimonas > uncultured Albimonas sp. The sequence continues at coordinate 12,300 of NZ_CAXBOD010000025.1, read as the reverse complement.
CCTCGAAGGCGCCTTCGGGAGGAAGACCAGATGACCCTTGCCCCGCGTCGCCGACGCGCGACCGATTGCGCGCGCGCCCCGCGCGCCTCGCGCCGCTCCGGCCGGGGCGCCAGGGCATGAGCGTGAAGACCGCGGCCCCTGAGAACGCCTCGACCGGGGACCAGGGCGGCCAGCCGCTCCCGGCCGAGGACATGCGCGCCCGCCTTGCCCGGGTGCAGGCCGCCCAGCACGCCGTGGGCGACGCGGCGCGGGCCGAGGCGCTCGCCCGCCAGCGCTCCCGCGGCAAGCTGACGGCGCGCGAGCGGATCGCGGCCTTCGCCGATCCCGGCAGTTTCGTCGAGGCCGGCGCCCTTGTGCGCCCGCGCGACCAGCCCGACGCTCCCGGCGACGGGGTGGTGGTGGGCGCGGCGCGGGTCGAGGGGCGGCCCGTCTCGATCGTCTCCAACGATTTCTCGGTGATGGGCGGCTCGAGCGGCGAGGCGGGGGCGAGGAAGACGCTGCGCCAGACCCAGCTCTCGCTCGATCACGGGATCCCCTATGTCTCGATGCTCGACGGCGGCGGGCACCGGATCCAGGAGGGGCTCGACAGCCGTCACTTCGCGGCGGTCTCGACCAACTTCCAGCAGCTTGTGGACCTGTCGGGCTGGACGCCGATCTGCGCGGCGATGATGGGCTCGGGTTTCGCGGGGCCCTCGAACATGTCGGCGCTGGCGGACTTCGTGGTGATGGTGAAGGGCGCCACCATGGGCATCGCGGGCCCGGCGCTGGTCAAGGCCGCCACCGGCGAGGACATCGACAAGGAGGCGCTGGGCGGCGCCGCCACCCAGGCCGACCGTCACGGCATCGCCGACCTGATCGCCGAGGACGACGCCCAGGCGCTGGCCGCGATCCGCCGGTTCCTGTCCTACTTCCCCTCCAACGCCGCCGAGCCCCTGCCGATCCAGCCCTGCGAGGATCCCGCCGACCGGCGCGAGGAGGCGCTGCTGGACCTCGTTCCCGCCAACACAAGGCGCGCCTACGACGTGCGCAAGGTGGTGGAGGCCGTCGCCGACCGGGACAGCCTGTTCGAGCTGAAGCCCGGCTATGCGCGCAACGTGGTCACCACGCTGGCGCGGATGGGCGGGCGGCCGGTGGGGATCGTCGCCAACCAGCCGATGCACCTGGCCGGCACGCTCGACAGCCCGGCCTGCGAGAAGGTCGCCCACTTCATCGCGCTCTGCGACGCGTTCGGGCTGCCGCTGGTGTTCTTCGTGGACATCCCCGGCTTCCTGGTCGGCTCTCCTGCCGAAAAGTCGGGGCTGGTGCGCCGCTCGGCCCGGATCATCCATGAGCTGGGAAAGGCCACGGTGCCGCGCCTCTCGGTGGTGCTGCGCAAGGGCTACGGGCTCGGGTTTATCGCCATGAACGGCGGGCGCAGCTTCGGCGCCGACCTGACCGTCGCCTGGCCCAGCGCCGAGATCTGCGCGATGTCGATCGAGGGGGCCACCGAGGTCGCCTTCGGCCGCGAGATCGCCCAGGCCCCCGACCCCGACGCCCGTCGCGCCGAGCTGATCGCGGGCTTCCGCGCCCGCGTCGGCCCGGTCGAGGCCGCCGAGGGCTTCGGGGTGGACGACCTGATCGACCCGCGCGACACGCGCCCCGTTCTGGTCGAGGCGCTGTCGCGTCTCGCCCCGCGCCGCCGCGGCCGGTCGCGGCCGCCCAAGGTCCGGGACATCTCGCCGATCTGAAGCGGGAACCCGGCGACGCGGTCGAGACGGCCGCAACACAACAGGGGGAACCGGACGCGAAGCCGGCCCCGGGGAGGAGACCCACCATGACGCATGCCACCACGCTCAAGGGCAGATCGCTCGAGATCCATCGCCGTCACCTGCTGGCCGGAGGGCTGGCGGCCGGGGCGCTCGCCGCCTCGGGCGGCCTGCGCGGGGCGCGCGCCCAGGAAGGGACCCTGCTGCGGGTCGCGGCCAACACCAACCCCTCGACGCTCGACCCCGTGACCGGGCGCAGCGGCGGCGACCACCAGTTCCTCTACCCGCTCTACGACACGCTGATCCGCTGGAAGCCCGAGACGCTGGAGCCGATCCCGGGCCTGGCCAAGGCCTGGTCCTATCCCGACGACACCACCCTAGTGCTGGAGCTGCGCGAGGGGCTGACCTTCCACGACGGCACGCCGCTCGACGCCGCGGCGGTGAAGGCGCATCTCGACCGCGCCCGTTCGGACGAGACCTCGAACATCAAGGTGGACCTCGGCTCGGTCGCCGAGGTCGAGGCGACGGGGCCCACCACGGTGACGCTGAAGCTGACGGCGCCCGACCGCTCCCTGCCGCTGATCCTGACGGACCGGGCGGGGATGGTGGTCTCGCCCGCCGCGGTGGAGGCCAACGGCGGCTCGGTCGACCGCAACCCGGTCGGCGCGGGCGCGTTCAAATATGTCGAATGGCAGGACATGCAGGTCGTCGCCTACGAGCGGTTCGAGGATTTCTGGGAGGCGGGCCTGCCCAAGGTCGACCGGATGACCATGCAGATCATCCCCGAGGTCACCACCGGCGTCCGCTCGGTCATCGCGGGGCAGAACGACATCGTGGTCACCGTGCCCTCGGTGCAGAAAGTCCTGCTGGACCGCACTCCCAACGTGACCGTGCATGCCGAGCCTTCGCTCTACCTGCACATGAACTACATGGACTTCTCCAGGCCGCCCTTCGACGACGTGCGGGTGCGGCGGGCGATGAATCTGGCCATCGACCGCGAGGCCTTCGTGAAGGCCGCGATGGGCGGGCTGGGGGAGCCGGCGACGACCCTCTATCCCAAGGCCTACTGGGCCCATGACGAGGGGCTCGAGGACATCCTCGCCTACGATCCCGACCGCGCCCGCGCCCTGATCAAGGAGACCGGCGTCGAGGAGGTCGAGTTCACCGCCGTCGCCTACCAGGACCAGGCCGCGATCCAGCGGCGCGAGGTGCTGATGAGCATGTGGGACAAGGTCGGCATCAAGGCCAAGGTGACCACCACGACAGTCGCCGAGGGCTCCCAGATGTTCTTCTTCCAGAAGTCGGTGGACAGCTTCTTCGCCGCGATCACCGCGCGGCCCGACCCCTCGATGGTGCCCTCGATCATCTTCGGCAAGGACAGCTCCTACAACGGCGGGCGCCAGGCGATCCCGGGCATGGACGAGGCCATCGCCGCCTCCCGCGTCGGGACCACGCAGGAGGAGCGCAAGGCCGCCCTCTCCCGGGTGCAGCGCATCGCGCTCGAACAGGCGGTGTTCGTGCCGCTGTTGTTCGAGGTGCACATCGTCGGCGTCTCGGACCGGTTCTCGGGCTACCAGCCCAATCTGCTCGGCCGCCCCCGCTACGAGCATGTCGAGCCGGTCACGAGCTGAAGGGAGAGACTGCGATGCTGGACCCCCGAATGCCCCCGCGCGAGGAGTGCGTGATCCGCGAGGTGCTCGACCGCCACGCCGCCGCCCAGCCCGACAAGACCTTCGTGGTCTTCGACGACGGCGAGGAATGGAGCTACGCCCACCTGCGCCGCACGGTGCGCGGCTGCGCCGACGGGCTGCGCCGGCTGGGCGTGGCGCAGGGCGACTTCGTGCTGGTGTGGCTGCCCAACGGCAAGGACTGCCTGCGGGTGATGCTGGCGCTGAACTACCTGGGCGCGGTCTACGTGCCCATCAACACCGGCTATCGCGGCGGGTTGATGGAGCATGTGATCGACAACGCCGGCGCCCGGCTGATGATCGCCGCAGCCCCCCTGGTCGAGCGCCTGAACGGCGCCGACACGGCCGAGCTTCACGACGTGGTGGTGCTCGGCGGCGAGGCGGATCCCGTGCCGGGGCTCGAGCTGCTGCCGGCCGGCGTGCTCGAGGGCGACCCCGACGCGCTGCCCGAGCCGGAGCGCCTGATCGAGCCCTGGGACATGTTCTCGATCATCTACACCTCGGGGACGACGGGGCCCTCGAAGGGGGTCCTGATCTCGCAGTTGCAGATGTGGGCGACCTTCATCCCCAACGACACCACCCGCATGGAGCATCGGGGCCTGGTGAACCTGCCGATGTTCCATGTCGGCGGCGCCGGCCCGATCTGGGCCACCCTGATGCGCGGCGGCTCGTTTGCCCTGGTCGAGAGCTTCCGGACCTCCGAGTTCTGGAACATGGTGCGCAGGTTCGACGTCCAGCACACCATCCTGCTCGGCGCGATGACGCCCTTCCTGCTCAAGGAGCCGCCCAGCCCGCAGGACCGCGATCACCCGCTGCTCCGCGTCTCGATGATCCCCCTCTCGGACCAGCACGCCGAGTTCACCGAGCGCTTCGGGGTGGAGGTCTACACCTCCTTCAACATGACCGAGACGTCCTCGCCGCTGTTCGTGGGCCCCTCACCCTCGGCGCGCGGCACCGCCGGGCGGCCGCGCGCGGGCGTGGAATGCCGGGTGGTGGACGAGAACGACTGCGAGCTGCCGCCGGGCGTGACCGGAGAGCTGATCGTGCGCGCCGACATGCCCTATGCGCTCAATGGCGGCTATCACAAGAACCCCGAGGCCACTGCGAAAGCCTGGCGCAACGGCTGGTTCCACACCGGCGACGGCTTCCGCAAGGACGCCGAGGGCAACTTCTATTTCGTCGACCGGATGAAGGACGCGATCCGCCGGCGCGGCGAGAACATCTCGTCCTTCGAGGTCGAGAAGGAGGTCGCCGCCCACCCCGCCGTGCGCGACTGCGCGGTGGTCGCCGTGCCCTCGGACCTGTCGGAGGACGAGGTGATGGCCGTGATCAGCCCCGCGCCCGGCCAGACCGTCGACCTGCCCGAGCTGGTCGCCTTCCTGCGCCCGCGGCTCGCGCATTTCATGGTTCCGCGCTTCTTCCGCATCGTCGAGGACCTGCCCCGCACGCCCACCGAGAAAGTGCAGAAGCACCTGCTCCGGGCAGAGGGCGTGACCCCCGACACCTGGGACCGCGAGGAAGCCGGCATCGTGATCAAGCGCGACCGGCTGGTCATCGCCAGCTCCTGACCCGGTTTCTGACCTCCCGCCCGGCCCGCGAGCTCCGCGGGCCGGCCCTCCGCCCCCTTCCCATCCCCCGCCCGGCGCGCGCCGGGCGACCGGAGGACCCATGACCGCAGACGCCCGACCCCGCCCGCCCTCGCTCGCCGTCACGGCCGAGGAATTCGAGGCCCGCCGCGCCCATGTCCACGCCATGGGCGGCGAGGCCAAGCTCGCCGCCCGGCGCGAGGCCGGCATCCTCAACGCGCGCGAGCGGATCGACCGGCTCTGCGATCCCGGCAGCTGGATCGAGATCGGCGAGTTCGCCTGGTCCGCCCGCGAGGAAGACCGCGGCCGCACCCCCGCCGAAGGCATCGTCACGGGTTTCGGCAAGGTCGAGGGCCGGGACGTCGCCGTCGCCTCCTTCGACCTGACGGTGCTGGGCGCCTCGTCCTCGGCCACCAACATCCGCAAGCTCGATTTCCTCAAGACCCGCGCCTCGGCCGCCGGCATCCCCTGCGCCTTCCTGATCGAGAGCGCGGGCGCCCGGATGCCCGACATCCAGGGCGCCACCGGCATGGGGCGGATCGGGCTGCTGTCCTCGATGTCCCGCGACCGGGACACGCCCTGGGTCTCCGCCGTGCTGGGCCCCTGCTACGGGATGGGGACGTGGTATGCGGTGATGTCGGACTTCGCGGTGATGCGGAAGGACGCGACCTTCTCCGTCTCCAGCCCCAAGGTCACCTCGGTCGCCATGAGCCAGGAGGTGACGCCGGAGGAGCTGGGCGGCGCCGACCTGCATGCCGAGACCACCGGCCAGGTGGACCTGGTGACCGACACCGACGAGGAGGCGATCGACGCCCTGCGCCGGTTCCTCGCCTACCTGCCCTCCAACGCCGCCGAGGCGCCCCCCTCCGCCCCCGCGGCGCCCGGCGGCGCGCCCGAGGCGGTCGAGGCGCTGATCCCGCCCGAGCGTCACAAGATCTACGACGGCCGCAAGCTGGTGGAGCTTCTGGCCGACGAGGGCTCGGTGATGCCCTTCCGGCCGCGATTCGGGCGCACGCTGGAAACGGCGCTGGCGCGGATCGAGGGGCGCACGGTGGGCGTCATCGCCTCGAACCCCATGCGCAAGGGCGGCGCCATCGACGGCCCCTCCTGCCGCAAGATGACCGAGTTCACGGTCCTCTGCGACAGCTTCAACGTGCCCATCGTGCTGCTGGCCGACACCCCCGGCTTCCTCGTCGGCCTGCAGGCCGAGCGCGAGGGCGTCGCCGGCGAGATCATGAACAACATCCGCGCCCTGACGCTGGCGACGGTCCCCAAGCTGGCCGTCGTGGTGCGCAAGAGCTACGGGCAGGCCTACCTCAACCTCGGGGGCGGCATCGCCGACGCGCTGGCGGTGATGACCACCGGCGAGGTCGGCTTCGTCGACCCCGCCGTCGCCGTCTCGGTCGTGCACAACCGCCGCCGCGGGGATGGCGAGGATTTCGACACGCTGATGCAGGACATGGTCGTCTCCAACTCGCCGTGGGAGCTGGCGGGCATGTTCGCCGCCCACTCGGTCATCCGCCCCGGCGAGACGCGGGCCTGGCTCTCGCGCATGCTCGAGGTGATGCGCCGCCGACCCAAGGGCGAGGTCGGCGCCCACCGCCTCGCCACCTGGCCCACCAGCCTCTGAAGGACCCGAAATGGAAGCGAAAAGCGAGATCACCGGCCGCGTGCTGGAAGTGGCGGCGAAGCCCGGCCAGACCCTGGCCGAGGACGACCCGATCGTGGTGCTGGAATCCATGAAGATGGAGATCGCCGTCACCGCCCCGCGCGCCGGGACCCTGCGCGAGATCCGGGTCGCGGTCGACGACCTGGTCGAGGAGGGCCAGGTGGTGGCCTTGCTCGATCCCGCCTGAGTCGGCCGGCGCGGGGGCCGAACTGGACACCCCGCGCCCCGCCCGCTAGCAGTCGAGACCCAGACCGCGGCCCGCGACGGCGCGCCCGCGGCCCGCCGAGGGCGATCCGAATGAGCACGAACGCCAGACCGCGCGCGAAATGGAACGGGAAGTTCGCCGCGCCCTCCGAGCAGCACGCCGAGAAGCGCCGGATGATCCTGCGCGAGGCCGCCGAGGCCTTCAACGACCGCGGCTACCACAACGTCTCGCTCGACGAGGTCGCCTCTCGGCTGGGGATTACCAAGACGGTCTTCTATTACTATTTCCGCGACAAGAACCACGTGCTGCTGAGCTGCGTGGAGATCGGCTTCGAACTGGCCGAGACCGCGATGGCCGAGGCCGAGAGCCGCCCCGGCGCCGCGCTCGACCGCGTGGTCGCCTTCACCCGGCTTTACGTGGAGGGGATCACCTCCGACCTCGGGGCCTGCGCGGTGCTGACGGATCTGACCTCGCTGCACCCCTCTGACCTCGACGAGGTGCGCGCGCGCCAGCGCCGCTTCGGCCGCCGCCTGATCCGCCTGGTCAAGGCCGGGGTCGAGGACGGCAGCATCGAGGTCGAGGACCCCTCGGCCGCCGTCAGCTGGATCGTCTCGGCGCCCCTGATGCTGCCGCGCCTGACCGCGCTGTGGGGCGAGACCGGGGCCGCCTGGCTCGCCGATCACTACGCCGAGTTCACCCGCCGCTCGTTGTCGCGCGCGGGCTGAGCGCGGGCTGAGCGCGGGCTGAGCGCGGGCTGCGCCTCCCTCCGCGGGCTGGGCGAGCCCCTACCAGAGCGGCTCGCTCACCGTCGAGACATGGGCCGCGACGACCTTCCAGCCCAGCTCGTCGAACCTGATCCAGGTCTGGCTCTGCCGGCCCACCAGGTTCTTGCCGCGCACCTTGAACTCGAGGTTCGTGGTGGCGAAGTCGCGGCCCAGCGTCAGGATCTCGAGCCGGATCCGCCTCTCCTTGATGCCGGGCCCCGGGGGGCGGCGCACGCGGTGGGCGTGGATCTCGTCGAAGCCGTAGCCGTTCTCGTGCAGCGCGTAGCGGATGGTGTGGGGCGAGCGCCAGAAGGTCTCGTCCAGCACCTCGACATCCTTGGTCTCCAGCGCCGTCTCGTAGCGTTCGAAGAGGGCGCGCACCTCCTCGACCACCTCGGGGATGTTGGGCGTGCGGTCGGTCATGCGTCCTCCCAGATCTGCGCGAGGGCCAGCAGCGAGGCGTCCGCCCCCCGCGCCCCGATCACGGCGAGCCCCACCGGCGCGCCCTCCGCCTCTCCGCCCGGCAGCACCAGCACCGGGTGGCCGGTCAAGCCCCCCAGCGCGCAGATCGCGTTGATCCGGTCGCGCGCGCGGTCCATCTGCGACAGCGGCAGGCCCAGCTTCGGCGCGGGGTCGGGCGTCGCGGGCAGGGCGATGCAGGCGCCTCCGCGGGTCAGATGCGCCAGCCGCCCGCGCGCCTCGTCGCGCACCAGTCGGGCGGGGGGCAGCTCGGCGGGCGGCGTCGCCGCGCCGGCCATCAGCGAGCGCGCCACCAGAAAGGAGAACCGCGGGACCGTCGCCTCGACCCAGGGGCCGAAGGTCTGCCAGGCCTCGGCGCTCTGCAACGTGCGCTGGGCGCGGCCCCAGGCGGCGAGGCCGGGCGGCGCCAGAAGCTCCTCGCGCCCGGGTCCGACGATCGCCTCCAGCCGCGCCAGCGCCGGGGCCAGCGCCTCGGCCACGCCCGGGCCGGCGAAGCCGAAGGCGTCCGCCGCCACACTCAGGCCGCGGGGCGGGGCGGAGGGCGCCTCGCCGATCAGCACGGCGCCCACGCGGGCGAAGACGTCGCCGCGGCGCGCGAACCAGCCGGCGGTGTCCGAGCCGGGCGCCTGCGGCAGCATCCCCGCGGTCGGCACGCGCCCATGGGTCGGCCGCAGCCCGTAGAGACCGCAGAAGCTCGCCGGCGTGCGCACGCTGCCGCCGGTGTCGGTGCCCAGCGCCGCATCGCACAGCCCCTGCGCCACCGCCGAGGCGGAGCCCGAGGACGAGCCCCCCGGCGCCCGGTCCGGCGCCCTGGGGTTCAGCGGCGTGCCGTCGAAGGCGTTGACGCCCAGCAGACCCAGCGAGATCTCGTCGGTGATGGTCTTGCCGACCAGCCTCGCCCCGGCCTCCAGCAGCAGGGCGACGGCGGCGGCGTGGGTCGTGGCGGCGGGATGGCTCGCGGCCCAGTCCGGGTTGCCGGCGCCGGTGACGCGGCCGGCGACGTCAAACAGGTCCTTGGCCGCGAAGGTCAGCCCCGCGAGCGGCCCCTCGGCCGCGCCCGCCACCTCGAACCGCTCCACGAAGCACTCGCCCATCCCGATCCCTTTCGCGCCGCCCCGGCCACCCTCGACGCAAGCCGGCGCGAGGGCAATCCCAAAGGCCGGCGCCCGGACCGCAGGCGAAAGCGCCGACGTCGGCGCGCGAACCTGTTTCGACGCGGATCGGACTCATCGCGCGCCCGGGCGACGGGGCAAGGGAAGACCGGGGCGCGAGGCCGCGCGCGCTCGCCCGGCTCGGCATGCCCCCCTGCGGCGAGACTGCGCAGTTTCGGCGCGTGCGCAGCAGCCCGTGCGCCGCGGGCGCGGGGCGTTCGGCCTAGAACGGGTCGACGCCGCGACGGGCGGCGCCGCCGCCCGGCCTGCAGTCGACCGGCCCGCGGCCCCCCCGCGCAGCCGCTTCGATCCGACGCGAAACCGGACGACCCTGGAAGGACGACAGATGACCCAGATGATGAAGGCCGCGGTGCTCCCGAAGTTCGGCGGCCCCGAGATGTTCGAGATCAGGGAGGTGCCGGTGCCGGAGGTCGGTCCGCGAGAGGTGCGCGTCCGCGTCCACGCCACCGCGATCAACCCGCTCGACTACCAGGTCCGGCGCGGCGACTACGTCGGCCATGTGCCGCTGCCCGCCATCACCGGCCACGACGTCTCGGGCGTGATCGAGGAGATCGGCGCGGACGTGACCGAGTTCGCCGTCGGGGACGAGGTCTACTACACCCCCCAGATCTTCGGCGCCCAGGGATCCTATGCCGAGCAGCACGTGGCTGATGTCGACCTCGTTGCGCGCAAGCCTGCGAACCTCAGCCACGCCGAGGCGGCGAGCCTGACGCTGGTCGGGGGAACGGTCTGGGAATCCTTCGTCACGCGGGCGCAGCTCCAGGTCGGCGAGACCATCCTGATCCATGGCGGCGCCGGCGGCGTCGGCTCGGTCGCGATCCAGTTCGCCAAGGCGATGGGCGCGCGGGTGTTCACCACGGCGGCCGGCCGCGACCACGAGTTCGTCGTCGGGCTGGGCGCCGATCTCGCGATCGACTTCGAGACCGAGGACTATGTCGAGGTCGTCAACCGGGTGACCGGAGATGCCGGCGTCGACGTGATCTTCGACACGATCGGGGGCGATACGCTGACCCGCAGCCCGCTCGCGCTCGCCCAGCTGGGGCGCGTGGTGACGCTGGTGGACATCGCCAGGCCCCAGAATCTGATCGAGGCCTGGGGCCGCAACGCCTCCTACCACTTCGTCTTCACGCGCCAGAACCGCGGCAAGCTCGACGGGCTGACCCGGCTGCTGGAGCGGGGGCAGGTGAAGCCGATCATCGGCGCGAGCTTCCCCCTCGAGCGGATCGGCGAGGCGCACGCCTACCTCGAAGCGGGCCGGGCCAACGCGCTGCGCGGCAAGGTCGTGATCACTGTCGCTCCGGGCGGCGAGCCCATGTTCTGACGACGCGCCCGCCCGGATCGCCCCCCCCGGATCGCCTGGGCGGGGCGCGGCCCCCGACCGACGCGGCGCCCCGTCCAGTCGGGCCGAGACACAACCGGCAAACGGACCCGGGATGCCTTCCGACGCCCCCCCGACCCCGCATCCGACGCGCACGAGGATGCGGCGCCCAGCTTCGAACATCACGGCAAGGACGCGCTGCCGATGATCGAGGATCGCGGCCTTTCGGTCCGCCTGATCCTGGGCGCGGCCTATGGCGAGACCGCGCCCGCGACCCTGCTCTCCGAGACGTTCTACGCGGACGTGACGCTCGCGCCCGGCCAGCGGTTTCCGATGCCCGACGATCACGAGGACCGGGCGATCTATGTGATGGAGGGCGCGATTTCGGTCGCGGGGCGGGCGTTCGGCGCGGCGCAGATGATGGTCTTCCGGCTCGGCGACAGGATCACGGTCGCGGCCGGCGAGCAGGGGGCGCGGCTGATGATCCTGGGCGGCGCGACCTTCAACGGTCCGCGATACCTCTGGTGGAACTTCGTCGCCTCCTCGCAGGAGCGCATCGAGCAGGCCAAGGCCGAATGGCGCGCAGGCAGGTGGGGCGAGGGCAGGTTCGATCTGCCGGCCGAGGATCGCGACGAACACATCCCCCCTGCCGGACTGACCCGCCCCGACGCTTTCGGGCTCCGGCGAGGCGCGCCATGCCCTCGACGTCCGACCGCGGCCCTCCGCTCCGCCGCCGCGACGTCCTGCGCGCGGGCTCGGCCCTCGCGGCCGCCGTCCTGTGGCGCCCGGGCGGCGCCCGGGCCGCCGATCCCGCCCCCCTCGACCTTGCAGACGGAGACAATGCCATGGGTTATGTGACGACCGCGGACGACGTGCGGATTTTCGTGAAGGACTGGGGTCCGAAGGACGCCCAACCCATCGTCTTTCACCACGGCTGGCCGCTCAGCTCCGACGACTGGGACGCGCAGATGCTGTTCTTCCTGTCCCGGGGCTATCGCATCGTCGCGCATGACCGTCGCGGGCACGGGCGCTCGGAACAGGTCTCGCATGGGCATGACATCGACCGCTACGCCGCCGACGCCTTCGCCGTGGCGCAGGCGCTGGACCTGCGCGACGCGGTCCACGTGGGCCACTCCACCGGCGGCGGGGAGGTGGCGCGCTACGTGGCGCGGCACGGCGGGCCGGCGGGCCGGGTCAGCGCGGCGGTGCTGGTCGCGGCCATCACGCCGCTGATGCTCAGGACCGCCGACAACCCCGAGGGCACGCCGATGGAGGTCTTCGACGGCTTCCGCGCGGCGCTGGCGGGCAACCGCGCGCAGTTCTTCCGCGACCTGCCCGCGGGCCCCTTCTACGGCTTCAACCGCGAGGGCGCGACGGTCCAGGAGGGCGTGATCCAGAACTGGTGGCGGCAGGGCATGATGGGCGCCGCCAAGGCCCACTACGACGGCATCAAGGCGTTCTCGGAGACCGACCTGACCGAGGATCTCAAGGCGCTCGCCGTGCCCACGCTGCTGCTGCACGGCGAGGACGACCAGGTGGTCCCGATCGAGGCCTCCGCCCACAAGGCGATCCGGCTGCTGTCGGACGGGACGCTGAAAACCTACGCGGGCCTCTCGCAAGGCATGCTGACGGTGAACGCCGAGATGCTGAACGCGGAGATCCTGGATTTCATC
>NZ_CAXBOD010000024.1:0-62628 GCF_963977235.1 uncultured Albimonas sp. | reverse complement strand
CGCGCCACCGACTTCCGCTTCCCCGGCAAGGGCAAGCTGACGATCAAGTTCGTCGGCGAGGACGGCGAGACGATCGAGCACGAGGTCTTCGACGCCCCCGGCGCCGGCGTGACCATGGCGATGTACAACCTCGACGAGTCGATCCGCGACTTCGCCCGCGCCTCGATGAACTATGGCCTCGCCCGCGGCTGGCCGGTGTACCTCTCGACCAAGAACACGATCCTCAAGGCCTATGACGGCCGCTTCAAGGACCTGTTCCAGGAGGTCTTCGACGCCGAGTTCGCCGACGCCTTCAAGAAGGCCGGCATCACCTACGAGCATCGTCTGATCGACGACATGGTCGCCTGCGCCATGAAGTGGTCCGGCGGCTACGTCTGGGCCTGCAAGAACTACGACGGCGACGTGCAGTCGGACACGGTCGCGCAGGGCTTCGGCTCGCTGGGCCTGATGACCTCGCAGCTGATGACGCCCGACGGGAAGATCGTCGAGGCCGAGGCCGCCCACGGCACCGTCACCCGTCACTACCGTCAGCACCAGGCGGGCAAGGAGACCTCGACCAACTCCATCGCCTCGATCTTCGCCTGGACCGGCGGCCTGAAGCACCGTGCGACGCTCGACGGCAACGACCAGCTGATGACCTTCGCCTCCGCGCTGGAGAAGTGCGTGGTCGACACGGTCGAGAGCGGCTTCATGACCAAGGATCTGGCCCTGCTGGTCGGCCCCGACCAGAAGTGGCTGACCACCATGGGCTTCCTCGAGAAAGTCGACGAAAACCTCAACAAGGCGCTCGCCTGAGCCTTCGGGCCCGGCCCCGATCCCGACGGCCCGCGGCGACCCCGCGGGCCGTTTTCGTTTCTCCTCTCCCCCGCCGTGCGCCCGTCACCCGCCGGCCGCATTCGCCGCCTAGCTTACCGTCTCACGCTTCGCAGCAGGAGACCGAGATGTCCGACCCGACGCCTCACGAGCCGCGGCCCTCCGCCCTTGACGACCCGGCGCCGCGCGCCGCCGAGCCCGCCGCCAGCCCCTCCCGCCTCGGCGGCTGGGACGCGGTGAAGCTGGTCTACGTGCTCTATCTGGTCGGCTTCGCGGTGCCGCTGTGCGCGCTCGCCGGCGTGGTCATCGCCTACGCCAAGCGCGACGAGGCGCCCCCGGCCGAGGCCAGCCACATGGCCTTCCAGATCCGTTCCTTCTGGGTGGGGCTTGCGGCGATCGTGCTGGGCTCGGTCCTGACCCTGGTGCTGGTGGGCTGGCTGGTGATGGCAGCCTGGGCGGTGTGGGCCGTGGCGCGCTTCGTGACCGGGCTGCTCAAGGCGCTCGATGCGAAACCTGTCTCCGACCCCGAGGGCTACGGCTTCGCCGCCTGAGCCGGCCTCAGACGAACAGACCGTCGGGAGGCGGCGTGACGTCGTCCATCGTCAGGCCCCGCAGCAGGAGCCGGCCGCCCTCGTCGCTCTCGGCCGTCACGCCTCTCTTGGCGTCGCGAAACGAGACCGCCGCGCCCAGCGCGTCGATCCGGTCCTCGCCCGGCGTGAAGTCGCGCGCCTGACCGCGGGTATTCGCGCCCAGCACGAAGATGTCCGCGCCGCCTCCGCCGGTCAGCCGGTTGTCCCCGGCGCCGCCGTCCAGCCTGTCGTCGCCCGCGCCGCCCTCGAGCCAGTCGGCCTTCGCGCCGCCGAAGAGAAGATCGTCGCCGCCGCCGCCGAACAGTTCGTCCTTGCCGCCCTGCCCGCGCAGCCGGTCGGCGCCGCCCTCGCCCTCCATCACATCCTTGCCGGCGCCGCCGTCCAGCCGGTCCGCTCCGCCGCGGCCCAGCAGCCGGTCGTCGCCGCCGCGCCCGTCGAACCGGTCCGCGCCCGCGTCGCCGACCATCCGGTCGTCCCGGCCCGTCCCCCGCTCGACCTTGCCGCCGCCTGAACGCGTCTCGCCGATCGTGTCGAGATCGCGGCTCGGCGCGACATAGAGGGGAATGTCGGCGTCGCCCAGCAACGCGGCCTCCTCGGCGAGCTTCGCCTTCGCCTGCGCCTTCGCGCGCGCGGGCACGTATTCAACCACGAAGGATTCGACGCCCGCCGCCTCGGCGCGTTCCAGCAACTTCAGGCTGAAGCGGAATTCAGAGTTCGGCAGCGCCTCGAAGGCGTTCTTTTTCCCGTATTCGTAGTAAAAGCGCAGGTCTTCCTTCGCCACGCCGTCGATCTGGGCGAGGTAGTCGTCCTGGCGCAGCAGCGTCAGCGCATTCTGGCCGATGATCGCGAAGTCCCGACCGGGGTCGACCTCGGCCAGCCTGGCCTCGACGACGGTGCGCAGACCGGCGATGAAGTCGATCATCTCCTGCCGGTGGTCGAGCCCGTCCGGCCCCGTGCGCCGCCAGTATTCCCAGGCGTCAACAATGTCGAGATAGAGGCCGTTGAACCCGGCCTCGACGATGCGCTCGGCATAGTCGAAGACAATCTCTTGCCAGGCGGGCTTCCAGTATTTGACCTTGATGTTGTCGGTCCACTCCGGGTTCGCCTCACCCAGCCAGGCGGGGGCCTTGCTCTCCCATCTCTGCTTCCAGTAGTAGCGGTAGGGCTCCGCCTCGCCGATCGAGAGGTAGGAGACGATCAGCCGGTCGGCGTCCTCGCCCCGCATCTGATCCAGGCGGTCGGCGTCATAGGGCGCCTCCTTGCGGGCGTAAGAGGCCCATTCGGTCACCACCAGATCCGCGTCCGTCGCGGCGATGGCCTCGGCGCGAGCGCGGGTCACGTCGCCCAAGTGGTAGAGCCACGCGTCGACCCGCGAAAGAGGATTGCCGGCCATGTCGCGCCCCCATTGTCCACGGAACTGGTCAGTTCGGTGATGCCCTGCGGGTGACGTTTCGGCAACCAGTTAAGACGATCTTTACCCTCGGCGTGGTCCCTTGGCGCATCGAAGTCACGGCGAGGAGACGCCGATGTTCAGGTCGCTCGCGGCAGGGCTGGGATGGCTCGCCGATTACATGCGCTGGCGGGGGCTGGCGGGAATCCCGCTGGCGCTCTGGCACGTCGGATTCTGCTTCCTGGGGCCGCGCGGGCGGCGCATCCGCGCGCCGGCCGGCGGCGGGCGCACCGTGCGTCTGCGGGCGCGAACCTCGGACGTGCGGGTCTACCGCAAGATCGTGGTGCAGCGGGAATACGAGATGTCGCCCGACCGCGCAGAGGCGGTGGACCGTCGCTGCGCCCGCGCCCAGGCGGCCGGCCGTCGGCCCCTGATCATCGACGCCGGCGGCAACGTCGGCCTGTTCTCGCAGGAGGCCGCGCGCCGCTGGCCGCAGGCCGACGTGCTGTGCGTCGAGCCTCATCGCGGCAACCTCGCCATGGCGCGGCGCAACTGCACCGGCCTGCGCAACGTGCGGTTCCGCGACGCCGCGCTGTGGAGCTCGCCTGGCCGCCTGGCGCCCGAGGATGTCGGCGCGGCCGAAGGCGCGTTCTCCTATCGTCCGGCGGAGCCCGACTCGCGACTCGCCGACGTCTCGACCGAGGCGGTGACCATCGACGCGCTGCTCGCAGAGCGTCCGGACGCCGAACTGGTGCTCCTGAAGATGGACATCGAGGGGGCGGAGGCCGAGGCGCTGGCGCCCGACGCCGACTTCTGGCGCCACCGCCCGGCGATCCTGATCGAGCCGCACGACTTTCTGCCCGGCCGCTCCGCCACCCTGCGCGGGCTGCTGGCCCAGGAGGACTTCCGCGACGCCGATTGGGAGGTCCGCGGCGAGGGGCTGTTCGTGTTCCCGACCGAGCGCCCCGAGCTCGAGCTTCACGGCCGCGTGCCGCTCGCCGCCGCCGGCTGACCGCGGCCCGGCGCTCCGCCTCAGGCGGGGCGCCGGGCCGCGACCGGAGGCGCCGCGTCGTCTGTAGGCGCCGATGCCGCGGCTCCGCCCGCGGCGCATTGCGGGCGGAGCGAGCGCTTGCAGGCGAGCCCACGGCGGGCGATCCGCCTGCCCTCCAGCATGGGCCGGGAAGCAGGCCGCGAGGGGCGCCCGGAGCGACAGCCCGGGGCGAGCCGGTTCAGCCTCCGCCGCACTCGCGCAGAATTCCCCTCAGAACTCGCCGATCAGGATGCCGGCGGCCAGCACCAGAGCTCCGCCAAGCACCACCTGAAAGGCCGCGCGCAGGAACGGCGTGCTCATCCAGCGCTTCTGAATCCAGGCGATCGCCCAGAGCTCGGCGAAGACCAGCGCCAGCGCGATCCCCGTGGCGGTGGCAAAATCGGGAATCAGGTAGGGCAACGCGTGTCCGAGCCCCCCGATCGTGGTCATCACCCCCGCCGCCAGCCCCCGCTTGAGCGGAGACCCGCGGCCCGAGATCACGCCGTCGTCCGAGGCGGCCTCGGTGAAGCCCATGGAGATTCCCGCCCCGATCGACGCCGCCAGCCCCACCCGGAACGTGGTCATCGTGTCGCCGGTGGCGAACGCGGTCGCAAAGATCGGCGCGAGCGTCGAGACCGAGCCGTCCATCAGCCCCGCCAGCCCCGGCTGCACCCAGGTCAGCACGAAGCGACGGCGGTCGGCCTCGGCCTCCGCCGCCTCGGCGTCCGCGTCGACATGCGCGCCTTCGAGCCCTTCCGCGGCCCGCTCGTGGCCCCGCTCCGCCCGGGCCAGGTCGCCCAGCAGCAGACGCTGCGCGGGGTCGCCGGTCCGGGCGGCGGCGCGCTCGTAGAACTCGGCCGCCGCCCGCTCCATCCGCGCCGCCTCGCCGCGGAGGGTGACGATGTCGAGGGTCTCGGTCAGCCACACCGGGCGACGCGCGGCGTATCCGGCCACATGCTCGCGCCGGAGCAGCGGGATCGGCCCCTCGAATCGCGTGCGGAACAGGTCGATCAGGCGGCGGCGGTGGTCGTCCTCCTCCTCGGCCATGCCCTCGAAGATCGCGGCCGTGGCGGGGAACACGGCCCGCAGCCGCGCGGCGAAATCGGCGTAGATGCGCGCGTCGTCCTCCTCGGAGGCGATGGCCAGCGCCAGCACCTCGCGCTCGGAGAGGTCGGCGAACGTCTTGCGGGCGGAGAGGAGGCGGAACATGAGGGGCTCGCGATCAGTTAATCTGGAATCATTCTAATATTCTTCCAGCGCAATACAACCCCGCCCAAACGAAACGGGCGCCCCCGAGGGGGCGCCCGTGGTCCTGCCGCCGGCGGGCCCCGAAGGGCCGAGGCGGATCAGTCCTCCATCACCTGCTCGCCGCCCTCGTCGGGGGAGGCGTCGAACTCCAGCCCGTGAGCGGCGCGGATCTTGTCCTCGATCTCGAGCGCGAGGTCGCGGTTCTCGCGCAGGAAGGTCTTGGCGTTCTCGCGCCCCTGCCCGATCCGCTGGTCGCCATAGCTGAACCAGGAGCCGGACTTCTCGACCACGCCCGCCTTGACCCCGAGGTCGATCAGCTCGCCGGTCTTGGAGATGCCCTCGCCGTACATGATGTCGAACTCGACCTGCTTGAACGGCGGGGCCACCTTGTTCTTCACCACCTTCACGCGGGTGGCGTTGCCCACCACCTCGTCGCGGTCCTTGATCGCCCCGATGCGGCGGATGTCGAGCCGCACCGAGGAGTAGAACTTGAGCGCGTTGCCGCCCGTGGTCGTCTCGGGCGAGCCGAACATCACGCCGATCTTCATGCGGATCTGGTTGATGAAGATCACCATGCAGCCCGAACGCGAGATCGAGCCGGTCAGCTTGCGCATCGCCTGGCTCATCAGCCGCGCCTGCACGCCGACGGAGGAATCGCCCATGTCGCCCTCGAGCTCCGAGCGGGGCGTCAGGGCGGCGACCGAGTCGACCACCACCACCGAGACCGCGCCCGACCGCACCAGCGTGTCGGTGATCTCGAGCGCCTGCTCGCCCGCGTCGGGCTGGGAGATCAGCATCTCGTCCACGTCCACGCCCAGCTTGCGGGCGTAGGAGGGGTCGAGCGCGTGCTCGGCGTCCACGAAGGCGCAGATGCCGCCCTTGCGCTGCTCCTCGGCGATCACGTGGAGCGCCAGCGTGGTCTTGCCGGAGCTCTCGGGCCCGTAGATCTCGATGATCCGCCCCTTGGGGAGCCCGCCCACGCCCAGCGCGATGTCGAGGCCGATCGAGCCGGTGGACACCGCCTCGATGTCCATGACCTTGCGCTCGCCGAGCTTCATGATGGAGCCCTTGCCGAAATTGCGCTCGATCTGGGCGAGCGCGGATTCGAGGGCTTTCTGCTTGTCCATGCCAGTCCTGCCGTTCAGGTCGAAGATGGTCTGAGCCATGCCTGTCTCCATATGCCTCGCGGGCGAGGTCGCGTCGACTGCGACGACGCGTTGCGGGGTCGACCTGCGCCCATGTTCTGCTTTTGCCCCGATCTTAACCGAGAACTTTACGCGAACATAGGTGAAATCGGTCCAATCGGAAGAAGACTGGGGGACTCAGAGTTAAAAAAGCGTTTCGGGATCGGGCGAACCGGATCCGCGCCTCGGCGGCGCCCAGGATCGCAGGGCGCTCAGAGGCGCCGAAACCCCTCCTGACGGCGGGACCGATGGGACTGACCCAGAACGAGATTTGCGCCGACCGGCGCCGCGACGCCGAGTTGCTGGCCTTTCTGGCGGGCCTCGGACTGCCCGTGGTCCGCCAGGCGATATGTGGCCCGAGGCAATGCATGTGGGCCGAGGCGATGCGCCCGCCGGCGCTGGGCGTTCTCCCCGCCGCGCCGGGTCCGGACGCCTCGGGGCCGCCCCGCCGCGCAGCCCCGCGCCAGGGCGGCCGCGACCGCCCTGCCCCGCGCGGCATCAGCCGGGGCGCGCGCGCCCCGGCCGCAGATCCCGCGTGGGGATCAGGCGTATTTCGCGGGCCGACCCTCGATGCCCGCGGCGATCGCCTCGAGGTTGTGGGGCTTGCCGATCAGGTCCTTCTGCAGGCGGGACTCGGCCAGCAGCGGCTCGAGCGCGCCGCTCTCCTCGTCGGCGAGGTTCAGAAGCTCCTTGGCCGCGCGCAGGGCCGAGGGGCTCTTGCCCGCGATCTCGCGCGCCAGTTCGCGGGCGCGGGCCAGCGGATCCTCGGCGATCTCGGTGACGAAGCCGTAGCCCAGGGCGGCCTCGGCCTCGAACACCTCGGCGGTGTAGGTCAGCTTGCGGATCACGTCGCCGCGCGCGATGTGGCGCATCGCGGCCATGCCGCCCATGTCGGGCACCAGACCCCACTTCATCTCCATGATCGAGAAGCGCGTGCCCGGCGCGGCGATGCGGATGTCGGCGCCGAGACAGATCTGGAAGCCGCCGCCCAGTGCGAAACCCTGCAGCGCGCAGATCACCGGCACGCCCAGCATCCGCCAGCCCCAGCAGGCGTTCTGCGCCACGTTGGCCGGCCCGTGGGTGCGGTCCATGATGTCCATGCCGAGCGAGCCCGCGCCCGTCGATTTCATCCGCTCGAACCCCGACTTGTCGAGCCCCGCGCAGAAGGCCCGCCCCTCGCCGCGCAGGATCACGCAGCTGACGCCCTCCATCGCCGCGATCTCGGCCTGGGCCTCGCCAAGCGCGCGCATCAGCTCGGGCGTGATGGCGTTGAGCTTGTCGGGACGGTTCAGCACGGCCTCGACGACGCCGTCGACGGGCTGGGTCACGATCACCAGGCGATCGGTCATGCGGGGTCTCCTCCTCGAAATGATCTGCCGGCCGGTCGATCCCGGCCATGTCGGGCGACACCTTGGCGAGCGAGCGCCCGCGGAGCAAGACGCCCGCCGCCGCACCCCGCCCGCCGTGGAACGCCGTCGCGCGCAACGGCAAACCCGGGGCCCTGCGTGACACCCACGCGGATGGCGGCGCCCCCGGGCCGCATTCGCGTGCATAAGGAGAGCATGATGAACTCGATTCGCCCCCTCCGCCTGCCTGTCGTTCTCGCCGCAGCCCTGGCGCTTGCGGGGTGCAGCTCCGCCCCTGACGAGCAACGCGCGACGCTGAGCGGGACCGGCGGCGACTGCGCCTCGGTCGACTGGAACCAACAGGGGGTCGAGGACGCGCTCGCCGGCCGCTCGCCGGCCTCGGGCCTGGCGCGGCTGTCGGGGTGCCCGCTGTTGCCCGACGCCGACGCGGCGCAGGACAGCTACATGGCCGGCCACGACGAAGGGCGCGCGGGCTACTGCGCGCCCGAGAACGGCGCATGGCTGGGTCGGCATCGCGTGGCCCCCACGCTCGACTGCCCCGCCCCGCTCGCCGGGCCCTTCCAGGCCGCCTACGCGGCCGGCCTGCAGGAGCCCGCCGAAGCGCTGCCCGAGGAAGACGCGGTCGCCGAGCGCGACGACCGCCCCGGCGTGCGCATCCGCCCCTACCTGTCGGTCGGCGTCGGGTCGGGCGGCTGGAGCGGGACGTCCTGGGGCATCGGCCTGCTGTTCTGAGACCAGGCGCGGGGGCGCACGATGGCGGCGCCGCCGCTCCCGAGCCCCGGATCGCGCCGCGCGCCGCCGCCCCCGGCCGCGGGCCGCACGCCGCCGGGCTTGGCCAGGCCCTCGAGCACCTCGAGCGGGGAGAGCGACTTCTCCTTCAACCCCGAGCGGGGCATCGCGTAGACGCGCCGCGTCGCCTCGACCAGCACCGCGCCGCCCAGCCGCTGGGCGTCGACGCGCCGGCCCACCCCCTCCCACAGCCGATGGGTCTTGAGCCAGTAGCGCCGATGCGAGGGCGGCCCGTAGAGCGCGGCCTGCGTCCGCTCGGGCGCGAAGTCGTGGCCGCGCAGCGCGGCCTCGAGCTGGCTCGCCGAATAGGGCCGCCCGTGACCGAAGGGCGTGGCGTCCGAGCGCGCCCACATCCCGGTGCGGTTGGGGGCCACGACGATGGCCCGCCCCTCGGGCGCCAGCACCCGGTGCATTTCCTCGAGCAGCGCGCCCGGCCGCTCCGAGGTTTCCAGCGCATGGGCCACGATCAGGCGGTCCACCTGGCCCGCGGGCAGCGGCCAGTGGGTCTCGTCGGTCAGCACGGCGGCGTTGGGCCCCTCGGGCGGCCAGCGGCAGACGCCCTGGGGGGCGGGCATCAGGCAGACGACTCGCGCGGCCTCCTTCAGGAAGGGGCGCAGCAGGGGGGCGGCGAAGCCGAATCCCGCCACCGTCTCCCCCGAGACGTCCGGCCACAGGGCGCGGATCGCCTCCTGCAGGCTGCGCTGGGTGGCGCGCCCCAGGGGGGTGCGGTAGTAGAACCGCCTCAGATCGATCACATCGAGGTGCATCGCGCGCCCTTTTTCCGCCCTCGCCCTAAGTGCAGGGTGCGCCGCGACGCCGGAATTGCAAGAGACGGAGGCCGCAGATGCCGCTCGAAATCCAGGTCATCCCCTGCCTGCAGGACAACTACGGCTACCTGATCCACGAAACGGAGCAGGATGTGTGGGCCGTGGTCGACGCCCCCGAGGTCGCGCCGCTGAAGGCCGCGATCGATGCGGCCGGCGGTCGGCTGGACGTGATCCTGGTCACCCACCACCACGACGACCACATCCAGGGCATCCCCGATCTGGTCGCCGCCTACGGCGCCAAGGTCATCGGTCACGCCAAGGACGCCGAGCGTCTGCCCGCCCTCGACCAGGCGGTGAGCGAGGGCGAGACGATCCGCCTCGGGGCCGAGAGCGCCACGATCCTCGACGTCTCGGGCCACACCATCGGCCATATCGCCTTCTGCTTCGAGGGCGCGAAGGTCGCCTTCACCGCCGACAGCCTGATGGCCCTGGGCTGCGGGCGGGTGTTCGAGGGCACCTTCGCGCAGATGTGGGAAAGCCTGAAGAAGCTGATGGCGCTCGATCCGCAGACGCAGGTCTACTCCGGCCACAACTACGGCGCCGCCAACGGCCGCTTCGCGATGTCGATCGAGCCGGAGAACGCGGCGCTGGTCGCGCGCATCGAGGCGATCGCGAAGGCGGACGCGGCGGGCGAGCCCATCGTTCCCGTGACGCTCGCCGAGGAACTGGCCACCAACCCGTTCCTGCGGGCGGGCGAGCCTTCGGTGAAGGCCAACGTCGGCATGGAGGGCGCCGAGGACGGCGCGGTCTTCGCCGAAGTCCGCAAGCGGAAGGACAGTTTCTGAGCGGCCCGGAGCGAACCGACGCGACGAGCGATCGCCGCGCCCGTCGCAAGGCGCAGCGCGCCGAGCGGGAGGCCGCGGGGCTTCGCCCGCGGCGCCCGCGCATGCCGCGCATCCGTCGGATGCCGCGCAGCGGCGACGACAGTCCCGCGGGCAGCCTGTGGGGCTATGTCATCCGGATGAGCGGCGCCCACCAGGCCGGGCTTTGCCTGCTGGCGGTGCTGGCGGCCTTGCTCGACCTGGTGCCGGTGGAGCTGCAGCGCCGCCTGATCGACGACGCGATCACGCCCGGCGACGTGGGCCTCTTGTGGACGCTGGCGATCATCTACGCGGGCGTGGCGCTGACCCAGCAGGTGCTGAAGCTGGGCCTGCGCATGTACCAGGGCTGGATCTCGGAAAGCGCCATCGTGCACACGCGCCGCCACTCGCTGAAGATGCGGGTGCGCGCCACGGGCAAGGAGACCGAGGACGAGGGTCATGGCGTCTCGGCGGTGGTGCTGGGCAACGAGATCGACCGGCTGGGCGGATTCGTGGGCAACGGCGTCTCGGACGCCTGCGCCAACTTTGCGATGCTGATCGGCGTCTTCGCCTACATGACCTGGACCCAGCCCGAGCTGGCGCTGGTCTCGGCCGCCCTGCTCGGCCCCCAGGCGCTGGCCGCGCCCCTGCTGCAGGGACGGCTGAACCGGCTGATGAACGTGCGCTTCCGGCTGCTGCGGACGCTGGGCGCGCGGGCGGGCGAGACCAAGGCGGCGCAGGCCCGGGTCGGTCGGCTGCTGCCGCGGATCTACGGCAACCGGCTGGCGATCTACCTGGTGAAATACGGGATGAAGGCGCTGCTGAACCTGCTCAACCAGTTCGGGCCGCTGGCGGCGCTGGGCTACGGCGGCTGGCTGGTGACCCAGGGCGAGACGACGGTGGGCGTGGTCGTGGCCTTCGTCTCGGCCTTCCAGCGCCTCTCGGCGCCGCTGCGGCAGTTGCTGACCTTCTACCGGCAGTGGCAGCAGGCCCGCGTGCAGCACGATCTCGTGGCCGGATGGATGTCCGGCGGCCGCGGCAGCTGAGGCGAGCCCCTGGCCGGTCCCTGCGGGACCGGCCTCTCCCCTCCTTTCAACAAGCGGACTGCAGGCGCCCTGCGGGCGGGCTTGGCTGCCTCGCGCCGGCGACGGGGGGGCGCATGGAGCTCCCGCCGTGCGATCGGGCTTGACCGGGGCCGTCATTTCTATATTTCTAGAATCATGACAACGACAACCGCCCCCCCCGTCTCCCAGGCAGAGGCGCCCGCCCCCGAGGCCGCCGCACAGGCCTTCGCCGCGCTCGGCTCCGAGCCGCGGCTCGAGGTGATCCGCACCCTGGTGCGCGCCGGGCCCGAGGGCCTGGCCGTGGGCGCGCTGCAGGAGCGGCTGGGCATCGCCGCCTCGACCCTCTCGCATCACCTGCGCTTCCTCTCAGCCGCCGGGCTGCTGAGCCAGGAGCGTCAGGGCCGCTCGCTGATCTGCCGGGCGAGCTTTGCCAACATCTCCGCCCTCGTCGGCTTCCTGCAGCGCGAGTGCTGCGCCGACGCGGGCGGTCCCGCCGCCCATGCCCACCCGGGCTGCCTCAGCCCCTCCGAGGGAGCGCAGAGATGACCGAGCTTGCCCTTCGCACCGCCGACGCGTTCTGGAGCCGCCTGCGCGGCCTCGACCGCGTCTGGCTGCTGATCGCCGCCGTGGCGCTGGCGACCGCCCTGCTGGCCCCGGCCGACGCGCCGGAGGTCTTCGAGGTGGCGGTGTCCTCCTTCCTCTCGACCCTGCCGTTCATCGCCGTCGCGGTCGCCCTGGTCGCCTGGCTGAAGGCCACGGGCGCCGAGGCGATCGTGGCCCGGGCCTTTCAGGGCCGCGAGATCCGCATGATCGTGCTGGCAGCGGCGGTGGGGGGCCTCGCGCCCTTCTGCTCCTGCCAGGTGATCCCCTTCATCGCGGGGCTGCTGGCGCTGGGCGCGCCGATCTCGGCGGTGATGGCGTTCTGGCTCTCCTCGCCGCTGATGGACCCGGCGAGCTTCATGATCACCGCCGGCGCGCTGGGCTGGACCTTCGCCATCGGCAAGGCGGTGGCTGCGGTCGGCGTGGGCCTCGGGGGCGGGCTGCTGACCGCCGGGGCGATGCGCGCGGGGCTGTTCGCCAACCCCCTCAAGGCGACCGCGCCCTCGGGCGGCTGCGGCTGCGGCTCGCCGTTCAAGGGCAAGCCGGTGTGGCGGTTCTGGCAGGTCGAGAAGCGCCGCGAGACCTTCCGGACCGAGGCCCTGTCCAACGCGCTGTTCCTCGTGAAGTGGCTGGCGCTGGCCTACCTGCTCGAAGGGCTGATGATCCGCTTCGTCCCCGCCGAGACGGTCGGCGCGCTGGCGGGCGGCGACGGGCCGCTGTCGGTGGTCGTCGGGGCGCTGGTGGGCATGCCCGCCTACCTCAACGGCTACGCCGCGCCGCCGCTGGTCGCGGCGCTGATCGCCCAGGGGATGAGCGCGGGCGCGGCCATGGCCTTCCTGACCGCCGGCGCCGTCTCGTGCATCCCGGCGATGGCGGCGGTGTGGTCGCTGGTCCGCCTGCCGGTGTTTGCGGCCTACGTGGCCCTCGGGCTGGGGGGCGCCATCGTCTCGGGGCTCTTGTTCTCGCTGGTGGTCTGAGCCGAGCCTCCCCGACCCCGGAGGGGCCGCGCGCCGCGCGGCCCCTTTCGCGTTTCAGGCCCGCATCGTCCTGAGCAGCACAAGCACCGTCATCACCTCGAGCCGCCCCAGCAGCATCCCCGCGGTCAGCAGCCACTTGGCCGCCGCGGGCAGCGAGGCGAAGGAGCCCGCGGGCCCGATCACGTCTCCGATCCCCGGCCCCACGTTGGCCAGCGCCGTGGCGGCGCCGCTGACTGCGGTGGCCATGTCCAGCCCGATCATTCCCAGCGCCATCGCCAGCAGGAAGAAGGTCAGCAGGAAGAACAGACAGAAGGCGATGACCGAGTTCAGCGCCCCCTCGTCCACCCGCCGCCCCTCGAACCGCACCACCTGCACCGAGTTGGGGCTGTGCACCCGCCGCACCGCCGCGAACAGCGCCTTGGCGGCGATGATGATCCGCATCGACTTCAGCCCGCCCGAGGTCGAGCCCGTGCAGCCCCCGAAACAGGTGATGATCAGGAACGCGGCCATCGGCGCCGGCCCCCACAGCATGTAGTCGGTGTTGGCAAAGCCCGTGGTGGTCACCAGGCTGACCACGTTGAAGGCGGCCAGGCGCAGCGCGTCCAGCGGCGCCTCGGCCCGCTCGACGACCAGCCACACGGCGACCGCCAGCACGATCGCGCCCAGCGACAGAAGGTAGACGCGCACCTGCTCTGAGGCGAAGACATGACGCGCCCAGCCGCGCAGGTACCACACGAACGGCAGGCTGCCCGAGAGCATGAACGCGACCGCCACCCACTGGATCGAGGGCGTGTCGTTGTAATGCCCCAGCGAGGCGTCGTGGGTCGAGAATCCCCCCGTCGACACCGTGGTCATCGCATGCATCAGCGCCTCGAAGTCGCCCATCCCGCACAGCTCGTAGGCCACCATGCAGGCCAGCGTCAGCAGCACGTAGACGACCGCCGTGCCCGCCGCGAAGCGCCCGGCCGAGGCGAACAGCTTCTCGGCCTTGTCCGATGATTCGGCGCGGAAAAGCTGCATGCCCCCCACCCGCAGCATCGGCAGCACCGCGATTCCCATCACGATGATCCCCACGCCCCCCAGCCATTGCAGCATCGAGCGCCAGGCCAGCAGCCCCCGCGGCTGCCCGTCCAGCCCCGAAATCACCGTCGAGCCGGTGGTGGTCAGCCCCGACATCGCCTCGAACACCGCGTCGGTGACGCTCAGCCCGCCCAGGATCATCGGGGCCGCCCCCGCCGCGGCCGCGCTCGCCCAGGCCGAGGCGGTCATCACGAAGGCATGCTGGGCGCGGAATCCGGCCCGCCCGCCACGCGCCGCGGCGGCGAGAATCGCGCCCAGCACCGTGACCAGAAAGGCGGCCTGCGCGAACGGCCCGTCCGGCCGCCCGTCGATCGCGGCCGGCGCCAGCATCAGCAGGCCCATCGCGGCAATCACGACGCCATTGATGAAGACAACGAGCTGCAAGGCGCGGAAACGCTCGACTGCGGCCCCCCGGCGGGCCTTTGGCGGAAGCTAGGCGCATCGCCGGGGGCTGTCCATACGGGCGCGCCGCGGCCGCCTCGCGCCTGCCCCTCCCCGCCCGCGGCACGACGCGCAAAAGAAAAGGCCACGCGAAAATGCGTGGCCCTTTTCAGTTCTACAAACCCATCGGCGGGAGTAATTTCCCTGGGACAGGTTACACTCTGTATACGGCCAAGGAACTTGGGGAGAGTTCCAGAGGCCTATTGGCACACTACGCTGAGCTGGGGTCAACGCTCACGCAACTGATGCGAGAGTTAATGTAGCGCTCATCCAACCGGCGTCAAGTGCTAAGTGTGCCGGACTAGGACAGAAACGTATTCCATTACAATATCATACCTCCATCTACCGTAAGCGTCTGCCCGTAGACATAGCCCGCCAGCGGCGAGGCGAGGAACAACGCCGCGCCGGCCATGTCGGCCGGTTCGCCCAGCCGTCCGGCCGGAATCCCCGCCAGCGCGCCGGCCTTCCGGTCAGGGTTCTCGGTCGTCACCTTGGTCAGCTTGGTGTCCACCAGCCCGGGCGCAATTCCGTTCACCCGGATGCCCTCGGGGGCCCAGGCCTGGCCCAGCGTGCGGGTCAGCCCCACCACCCCCGCCTTCGAGGCGGCATAGGCCGGATTCCCCTTCGCCGCATGGTAGGCCACGATCGAGCTGACCAGGATCAGCGCGCCCTTCGCCTGCGCCAGCATGCCGCGGAACTTCAGCGCGCAGGCCATCTGCGAGTTCAGGTTGACGTCGACGACGCGCTGGAAGCCCGCCATCTCGAACTCGCCGCGCTTGTAGAGAACCGTGCCCTGGCAGGCGACCAGCACGTCGAGCCTGTCGAAGGCGGGGGTCGCCGCCTCGACCGTCGCGAAGTCGGCCGCGTCGACCTGCTGGTAGCGCAGGCCCGAGAGGTCCGAGCCCTCGACGCCCGCATAATCCTCGACGCCGGGACGGGTGCCCCAGACATGCACCTCGGCGCCCCGCTCGCGGAAGCCGTGGGCGACGCCGTTGCCGATGCCGCTCGAGCCGCCCACGACGAGAACGGTCTTGCCGGTGAAATCCAGGGGGTCGGTCATGCTCATCCCCTCAGGCGTCCCAGGCGGCGGCGAGCGCGGGGCGGGCCTTGAGCCGCTCGACATAGGCCGAGAGATTGGGCCGCCCCGCCCGGTCGGTCAGCCGCGAGGACCCCACGATGCAGGCGTGGCCGCACATGATGTCGGCGGCCGAGAAGTCGCCGGCGAGGTATTCGCGCCCCTCCAGCCCCTGTTCGACCGCGTCGAGCATCCGCGCCAGCAGCTTCTCGGCGCGCACCGCGTTGACCGGGTTGCGCTTGTCCTCGGGCAGCAGGATCGTCTCGACCACCAGCGTGTTGACGGGCGGCATGATCATCCCCTCGGCGTAGTGGAACCACTGGAGATAGCGGGGGAACTCCTCCGACTCGACCGCCGGCGCGAGGCGACCGGGAGCGTGGCGCGCGAGGATGTATTCCACGATCGCCCCGGATTCGTAGAGACTGACGTCCCCGTCATGAAGCACCGGCACCCGGCCGAGCGGGTGGCTCCTGGCCAGCTCCGGCCCGCGCATCGCCGGGTCGCCCAGCTTGTAGCGCTCGAGCTCGTAGTCCAGTCCCAGCTCGTTGAGCAGCCAGACGATCCTGACCGCCCGCGTGTTCGGGGCGTAGCAGACTTTCATGGGGGCCTCCCGGTTCTGGCGTCGTCGCGGCCGCTTCGCGCGGCCTTCGCGGCGCAGCCTAACGACCGGCAGGCAGGGCGTCCACGCCCGCGGGCGGCTGGCCGAGGCGACGCCCGGGCGGGCGCGGCGAGCCGGCCCGGGGGACGCACAGCCGACCCGATCGGAGGCTCAGGCCGGGACGCGCGCGGCCTCGGCCGCCGCGCGGATCGCCGCGATGTTGCGGCAGTAGGGCTTGGGATCGCTGGCCGACCCGCCCTTGAACACCGCCGAGCCCGCCACCAGCACATCCGCCCCGGCCGCGGCCACCAGCGGCGCGGTTTCGGTCGTGACGCCGCCGTCGATCTCGATGTGCACCGGCCGGTCGCCCAGCATCTCGCGCAGGCGGCGGATCTTGGGAATCTGCGAGCCGATGAACTTCTGCCCGCCGAAGCCCGGGTTCACCGTCATCACGCACACGAGATCGATGCGGTCGAGCACGTATTCGATCGCCTCGGCCGGGGTGGCCGGGTTCAGCGCCACGCCCGCAAGGCAGCCCAGCTCGCGGATCGCCTGCAGGGTGCGGTCGAGGTGGGGGCCCGCCTCGGCATGAGCGGTGATCACGTCGGCGCCGGCCTCCGCGAAGGCCCGCAGATAGGGGTCCACCGGCGCAATCATCAGGTGCACGTCCATCACGCCCGACACGTGCGGGCGCAGGGCGCGCACCGTCTCGGGGCCGAAGGTGATGTTGGGCACGAAGTGACCGTCCATCACGTCCACGTGGATCCAGTCGGCGCCAGCGGCCTCGGCCGCGCGGCACTCGGCCCCGAAGTTGGCGAAATCGGCGGCCAGGATCGAGGGCGCGATCTTGATCGGTCGATCCATGGCGGGGGGAAGGATCGGGCTGTCAGCGGTCATGGAGCGGCTCCGGCTGCGCGTCGCGTCGGCGTCAGGGGCGGGGGGCGTGGTCGGCTTAGCGCGCGCCCCGTCCTCCGTCCAGCGGCCGAGTCGCCGCGGCCGCCCGCAATCTTACATCTGCGTGAGCAACGCGGCCCCACCGCTTGACCCTGCCCGCCCCGCCTGCGCTGACTCGTCCCGATCCCCCTTCCCCGGAGCCGCCGATGTCGACCCAACAGCCCCTGCTCCCCGCCGCCCCGCGCAAGTTCGCCGATCCCGACGTGACCGCGAACGGCGAGCCGCGGGCCTCGGTGGCGCTGACCCGGCCGCGGACGCTGTGGTTCAACACCGGGACGCTGTGCAACATCGCCTGCGCCACCTGCTATATCGAGAGCTCGCCGAGCAACGACCGCCTGATCTACATCACCACGCAGGAGGTGGAGCGGTTCCTGGACGAGGCCGCCGCCCTCGACTGGCCGCTGGAGGAGATCGGCTTCACCGGCGGCGAGCCCTTCCTCAACCCCCAGGCCCCCGCGATGATCGAGGCGGCGCTGTCCCGCGGCTTTGAGGTTCTGGTGCTGACCAACGCCATGCGCCCGATGCTGCGCCCTGCGGTGCGGGAGGCGCTGGCCCGCCTGATCGACGCGCATGGCGCGCGCCTGACCTTCCGCGTCTCGCTCGACCACCCCGAGCCCGCGCGCCACGACGCCGAGCGCGGCGCGGGGGCCTTCGCCTCGGCGCTCGAGGGTCTGCGCTGGCTGCGCGACCGGGGCGCGCGCCTGGCCGTGGCGGGTCGCCTGTGGGAGGGGACGGACGCCGACCTGCGCGCCCGCTTCGCCGCCCTGTTTGCGGCCGAGCGCCTGCCCATCGAGGCCGCCGACCCCGGCGCCTGCGTGCTGTTCCCCGAGATGGACGCGCGCGCCGACGTGCCCGAGATCACCACCGCCTGCTGGGGGATCCTGAACAAGCGCCCCGAAGAGGTGATGTGCGCCTCATCGCGGATGGTTGTGCGCCGCAAGGGCGCGCCGCGCGCCTCGGTCGCGTCGTGCACGCTTCTGCCCTACGCGCCAGAGTTCGACCTGGGCGAGAGCCTCGCCGAGGCCTCGGCCCCGGTGAAGCTCAATCACCCGCATTGCGCGACGTTCTGCGTGTTGGGCGGGGCGAGCTGCTCGGCCTGAAGCCAAGCTGCGGCCTGCGGGCGCTCCGTCGCGCCGTCTCGAGTCGGGTCGCGCCGCGTCAGGTCGCCCGGCGGGCCAGTCCGTCAGGTCGCCCGGTTCACGTCGCCCGGTCAAGCCGAACGGCGCCGCGCCCGCACCGCGCCGAAGGCGGAAAGGCCTGCGGCCAGCATCAGCGCAGGCGCCGGAAGCGGCGCGGGCGTCGGCGCCTCGGCCGAACTCCCGCCCGAGAACAGGTTCGTGGCCGAGACATAAAGGCTGACATGGCTGATGCCATTGCCGTTCGAGCGGACGAAGTCGCCCATCGTGACGCCCGGCTGAATCAGGAACATCACCACGCTGCCCGCCGACGCGCCGTCGTCGTCCTTCTTTTTCTTCTTGCCGCTGCCGGACTTGAACAGGATCACCGCGCTCGACCAGTCGTCCCACAGGCCGTCGTCGAACGAGAACGAGCCGCCGTCCTCGCCGCCCGTGACCGCAAAGCCCAGACCGGCGACGCCGGTCTCGTATTTGCTCTCGTCGATCTCGTACTTGGAGGCGAAGACCCAGTCCTCAAGCGTGAAGGCGGCCTCCGCGTTCAGGTCCGCCGCCTTGTCGTTGTGGGCGTTGAGAACCTGGCAATCGAGGCCGAAGCCCGAGGCGTCGCCCGCAAGGTTGGCAGACGCGCATGGCAGCGTGGAGGCGGTTGCGGCCATCGCCTGGCCGTCGCCAATGATCAGAACGCCCGCCAGACCCAGCACAGACGCAAACAGACTCGCGCGCGAAATCCGCGCGAGCGAACGCAACGACAGAAGCATTGCCAAACCTTTCGACCCCGAACGCCGGCCCATCCCCATGGGCCGGTCATTCACGTAACATTCATAATGTCACAAGTCCTGAATATGAGCAACGCGGCCGCCATGCAAGCAATTATTCACCGCGATGAAGAACGATTTTTAAGGTTAATGCAGTTGCGTCAGCTGAGCGATCCGGCCGAATCGCTCAGCGCGCGGCGGCCGCGTCGAGCGTGGCGCGGAGGGCCTCGACCGATACCTCGCGGGTCACGAACGCCTCCCCGATGCCGCGCGCGAGGATGAAGGTCGGCACGCCCGCCTTCACCTTCTTGTCCTGGGCCATCAGGGCGATCAGCCCGTCCGAGTCGGGAAGCTCGCCCGGAATGTCTCCCAGGCGCGCCCGCATCCCCATCGCCTGGAAATGCGCCGCCACGCGGCCCGGCGTCTCCTGCGAACACAGGCCGAGGCGTGCGGACAGCTCGAAGGCCAGCTGGCAGCCGATCGAGACGCCCTCGCCGTGCAGAAGGCGCGCGGAATAGCCGGTCGCCGCCTCCAGCGCATGCCCGAAGGTGTGGCCGAGGTTCAGCAGCGCCCGGTCCCCGGTCTCGGTCTCGTCGCGGGCCACGATCTCGGCCTTCATCTCGCACGAGCGGCGCACCGCCCGGATCCGCGCCGCCACGTCCCCCGCGGCCAGCGCCGCGCCGCCCTCGCCCTCGAGCCAGTCGAAGAACGCGGCGTCGCCCAGCAGGCCGTACTTGACCACCTCGGCGTAGCCCGAAAGCAGCTCGCGCGCCGGCAGCGTCTCGAGCGCGTCGGTGTCGGCGAGCACCAGGCGGGGCTGGTGGAAGGCGCCGATCAGGTTCTTGCCGTGGGGCGAGTTCACCCCGGTCTTGCCGCCCACGGCGCTGTCCACCTGCGCCAGCAGCGTGGTGGGGACCTGCACGAAACCCACGCCCCGGCGCAGGATCGCGGCCGCGAAGCCCGCCAGGTCGCCGATCACGCCGCCGCCGAGCGCCACCACCAGGTCCGCCCGCTCGACCTTCTGCGCCAGCAGCCATTCCACCGTGCGGCCGAGGTCGGCCCAGTTCTTGGTGCCCTCGCCCGGCGGCAGCGCCAGCGCCTGCATCTCGACGCCCGAGGCCGCCAGCCCCTCGCGCAGCGGCTCGAGCCAGCGGGCGGCGACGGTCTCGTCGGTGATCACCGCGACCCGCGGGCGCGGCAGAAGGGGGGCGATGAATTCGCCCGCGCGCGCGATCAGGCCGGGGCCGATCTCGATCGAATAGGCCCGCGCGCCCAGCGCGACGTCCACGGTCTCCCGCATGGTCCCCTGCCCCTCTTCCGGTTTCCTGTCCGCCCTCAGGCGGGTTTCGCGTCGCCCCGAGCCGCCAGCGCCTCGAGGATGCGCGCAACGACCGCCTCATGCCGCTCGCCGGCGTGGCTGTCCACCGTCACGTCGGCATGGGCATAGACCGGGTAGCGCGCGGCCATCAGGTCGGCCAGCGTCTTGCGCGGGTCGCCGGTCGCCAGCAGCGGGCGCGTGGCGCCGCCCTTCTTCATAACCCGCCCCAGCAGCGTGTCGAGCTCGGCGCGCAGCCAGCACACGCTCGCCCCCCGCTCGCGGATCGCCGCACGGGTCAGGTCGTTCATCCAGGCCCCGCCGCCGGTGGCGATCACCTGGGGCCCGCGCTCGAGCAGGCGGGAGATCACGCGCCGTTCGCCGTCGCGGAACTCCGGCTCGCCATACTGGGCGAAGATCTCGGGAATGGTCATGCGGGCGGCGCGCACCACCTCCTCGTCGCTGTCCACGAAGGGGGTCGCCAGGCGCGCGGCCAGGCGCCGCCCGACCGAGGTCTTGCCCGCCCCCATCAGCCCGATCAGCACCACCGGCCGCGCCAGCCGCAGCGACGAGGGCCCGCCCAGCGACGCCTCGGACGTTTCCGCGTCGGTGTCGGCGTCAGCATCGGCGTCGGGCGCGGCGGCCGGGTCCGGCCTGGGATCGGCGTCGGGCGTGGTCATGGTCTCGGGTCCTGCCCGGCCGCGATGCGGTCGGGCGCGTTGCGGGGCCCGGACGCGCCCTGTAGAGTGCGCGCCGAGGCAAAGCCGCGCCTCTTTACGTCAGCGCGGAGCGCGGCGCAAAGGGCCGGCGGGCCGCGACGACGAGGTCGGAGGCGCAGATCAGCGTCGCCCGGCCCCGAGACGGGCGCAAGACCCGTCCGGGCGCGCGTCGCGCGGTCGAATCGAACCCAACAAGCGGCGCCGCCCGGCGCCCGGCGGAGCAGGCATGTCGGTGGTCTTCAGATACCTTCTCTATCTCGTCCTGCTGGCGGCGGCGGGCTTCGCCGTCTACGCGGCGATCGCCGAGCTTCCCGCGCCGGTGCGCGAGATCACGGCCCCCGCCCCTCCGCCGAACGGCTGAGGGCGATGACGCCCCGCGAGCCCCTGCGCGCCTTCCTCGAGGCGCTGCAGGCAGAGCGCGGCGCGGCCCCCAACACGCTGGCGGCCTATGCGCGCGACCTCCGGGACCTGGCCGAGTTCGCCGGCGCGGACTGGCCCGAGGCGGGGCGCGAGACGCTGGAGGCGTGGCTGGGCGACCTCGAATCCCGCGGCCTGGGCCAGGCGACGCGGGCGCGCCGGCTGTCGGCCGCGCGCCAGTTCTACCGCTTCGCCCTGTCGGAGGGCTGGCGCGAGGACGACCCCGCCGCGCGTCTCTCGGGCCCCGGCGCCGCCCGCCGTCTGCCCAAGACCCTGACCGAAGCCGAGGCCGAGGCCCTGCTGACCGCCGCCCGCGCCCCCCTGCGCGGGACCGAGGCCGGCAAGCGCGACGCCCTGCGCCTCGCCTGCCTGATGGAGCTGCTCTACGCCACCGGCCTGCGGGTCAGCGAGCTGGTCTCGCTGCCCGTCGCCGCGGTGCGCGGCGATCCGCGCATGGTGCTGGTGCGCGGCAAGGGGGGGAAGGAGCGGATGGTCCCCCTCTCGGCCCCCGCGCGCGAGATGCTGGCGGCCTGGCTGGCGCTGCGCGACGCGGCGCCGGGGTGGAAGGGCTCGGCGCACCTGTTCCCGTCCTCGGGCAAGGCGGGCCACGTTACCCGCCAGCGGATGTGGCAGCTGATCCAGGGGCTGGCCGTGCGCGCGGGCATCGATCCGGCCCGCGTCTCGCCCCACACCCTGCGCCACGCCTTCGCCACGCACCTGCTGGCGCACGGGGCGGACCTGCGCTCGATCCAGCAGCTTCTGGGCCACGCGGACCTCTCGACGACCGAGATCTACACCCATGTCCTCGACGCCCGCCTGCGCGAACTGGTGCTGACCCATCACCCGCTGGCCGCGCCGCGGGCCTAGGACCCCGCAACAGCAAAAGGGCCGCCCCCCGGGGGACGGCCCTTTCGCGTTCGCAAGGCGCGGCGGGCGCCGCGGCCCGCCTCAGGCCATGGCGGGGGCCGAGGAAACCACGCGCACCGGCTGGGGGAACACGCCCAGGATCTCCTTCACCCGCGCCTCGCTGAGGTTGGGGGAGGCCGGGGTCACCACGCTGACGAGGCCGAGCTTCTTGTCCTCGACCACCTCGATCGAGGCCTCGACCCCGGCGGCGGCCAGCGCCTCGCCGTGCACGCGCGCGATGGCGCTCTTGCGCAGGTCGGGCTTGAAGATCTTGCCGACGGCGGTCTTGGGGATCTCGGCCATCAGCTCGATGTAGCGGGGGTGGGCGGCGCGCTCATGCACATGCTCGACCGCCCACTCGCGCAGCTCCTCGACCGTGACCTCGGCGCCTGCGGCAAGCTCGACATAGGCCGCCGGCACCTCGCCCGAATGCGCGTCGGGCTGACCGATCGCGCCCACGAAGGCGACGGCGGGATGGCGGGCCAGCGCCTCCTCGATCTCGGCGGGGTCGATGTTGTGACCGCCGCGGATGATCAGGTCCTTGGCCCGGCCGGTGATCCACAGGTAGCCGTCGGCGTCCATCCGGCCCAGATCCCCGGTGCGCAGCCAGGTGCCGTCGGCATAGAGGTTCACGTTGCGCGCGGCCTCGAGGTAGGTCGCCCCCGGCCGCACCCCGGGGTTGGAGACGCAGATCTCGCCGATCTCGTCGACCGCGCAGTCCTTGGTCACCGCGCCCGAGGCGTCCATGTGCAGGATCCGCACCTCGGTGTAGGGGAACGGCAGCCCGACCGAGCCCACCTTCTGCACCCCGTCGCGCGGGTTGCACGACACGAGGCAGGTCGCCTCGGTCATCCCGTAGCCCTCGAGGATCTTGACCCCGGTGGCCTGCTCGAACCGCTCGAACAGCGCCTTGGGCAGGGGCGAGGAGCCGCAGAGCGCGTATTTGACGCTCGAGACGTCGGCGTCGATCTTGCGCTGCATCAGCGCGCCCGCGGCGGTGGGCACCACGATCATCAGGGTCGCCTTCCAGCGCTCGACCAGCTTCCAGAAGTTGTCGAAGACCCCGTCGCCGCGATAGCCCGCGGGCGTCGGCATCACCATGTGCGCGCCCGACATGATGCAGGCCATCCAGATCGGATAGGCCGCGAAGACGTGGAACATCGGCAGCGGGCAGAGCAGCACGTCGGTCTCGCGCACCATCATCGCCGCCGAGCACCAGCCGTTGTAGAGCATCCCCACATGCGCGTGCTGGGCCACCTTGGGCATGCCGGTGGTGCCGCCGGTGTGGAAGCAGGCGCCGATCTGGGTCTCGTCGCCGGATTCGGCGAAGGTCAGCTCGGCCGAGCGCTTGGCGATCTCGGTGTGGAAATCCAGCACCTTCGCGTTGTGCCCGCCGGGGCGCTTGGGCCGGATCAGCGGCACGATCCAGCTCAGCGGCGGCGAGAGGTAGCGCTTCAGGTCGACCTCGACCACCGCCTTGACGTTGGGGGCCTGCGCCACCGCGGCGGCGGCCTTGTCGGCGACGTCGGTCTTGGGGAACGGCGCCAGCGTCACCAGCACCTTGGCGTCCAGCTCGCGCAGCAGGGCGCCCAGGCTCTCGGCGTCGAGCAGCGGGTTCAGCGGGCAGACCTTGCCCGCGGTGGCGCCCGCGATCAGGGTGATCGCGGCCTCGTTGCAGTTGGGCAGCAGGTAGGCGACCGCGTCGCCCTCGTTCACCCCGAGGTCGCGCAGCAGGTTGGCCGTCTGGGCCGACTGGGCGCGGACCTCGGACCAGGTCAGCGTGATCGCCTTGTCGGTCGGGCCCGAGGTGATCTGGAAGCTGACCGCCGGCCGGCGCGGGTAGTCCGAGGCCGTCTGCGAGACCTGCTCGTAGACGCTCCTGGCGCTCCAGCGGTCCGCGACGGGCATTTCCTCCCACCGGTCCTTGTCCATGCGCGTGGCGAAGTCGCCGCTCTCGCTGACCATCCCGTCTCCTCCCTGAGACATTTCAATTAGAGCTTGCATCCTGACTTGGCGGCCCCGGGGCCGGGGCGCAAGTCGAACCTGACGTAAGCGGAAGCTTCTGCGGGCCTCCCTCCCGCAGACTAGCGTCGTTTCCGCGGCTTGAGGACGAAAATCACGCGCGCTCGCCGGCGCGGCCCCACCCTCGCGCGGGCGGGCCGGTCACTCCGCGGTGAACTGCAGCCGCGCGAGCCGGGCGTAGACGCCGTCCGAGGCGACGAGCTCGGCGTGGGTGCCCTCGGCCGCGACGCGCCCGCGCTCCATCACCAGGATGCGGTCGGCGCGCTTCACGGTGGCGAGGCGATGGGCGATGACCAGGGTGGTGCGGGTCTCCGACAGGCGGGCCACGGCCTCCTGCACCAGGCGCTCGGACTCCGCGTCCAGCGCCGAGGTCGCCTCGTCGAGCAGCAGCACCGGCGCGTCGCGCAGGATCGCCCGGGCGATCGCCAGCCGCTGCTTCTGCCCGCCCGAGAGCATCACGCCGCGCTCGCCGACATAGGCGTCGTAGCCCTCGGGCAGGTCCATGATGAACTCGTGCGCGGCGGCGGCGCGGGCGGCGGCCTCGACCTGCTCGCGGGTGGCGCCGGCGGTCCCGAAGGCGATGTTGGCCGCGATCGTGTCGGCGAAGATCGCCGGATCCTGGCTGACCACCGAGAAGATCCGGCGCAGGTCGGGCTGGGTCATCTCGGCCGCCCCGGTCCCGTCGACGCGGATCTGGCCGCTCTGGGGATCGTAGAAGCGCAGCAGCAGCTGGAAGATCGTGGTCTTGCCCGCGCCCGAGGGGCCGACCAGCGCCACCGTCTCGCCGGGCTTCACGGCGAAGGAGACATGGTCGAGGGCCGAACGCTCGGGGCGCGCGGGATAGCGGAAGCTGACGTCCTCGAACACGATCTCGCCGCGCGCAGGGTTCGGCGCGGGGACCGGAGCGACGGGGGCCTCGATCGGGTCTTCGGCGTCCATCAGCTCCAGCAGCCGCTCGGTCGCGCCGGCGGCGCGCTGCAGCTCGCCCCAGATCTCCGACAGCGAGCCGGTGGCGCCGGCCACCAGGCCTGCGTAGATCAGGAACTGCACCAGCTCGCCCGCCGACATGCGCCCGTCGCGCAGGTCCGCGGCGCCGATCCACAGCACCCCCACGACGGCCGAGAACACCAGGAAGATCACCGCCGCGGTCAGCAGGGCGCGCGCGAAGATGCGCTGGCGGGCGGCCTCGAAGCTTTTCTCGACCAGACCGCCGTAGAGGCGCCGGCTGTCGTCCTCGGCGGTGTAGGCCTGCACGGTCTGGGCAGCGAGCAGCGTCTCGGAGGCGCGCGCCGAACTGTCGGCCAGCGCCTCCTGATTGATCTTGGAGAGGTGACGCACCTTGCGCCCGAAGACCAGGATCGGGATCACCACCAGCGGCACGATCAGCAGCGCGTAGCCGGTCAGCTTCGGCGAGGTCCAGAACATCAGCGCCAGCCCCCCGATCAGCAGGAGCGAGTTGCGCAGGGCGACCGAGACCGAGGACGAGATCACCGAGAGCAGCAGCGTGGTGTCGGCGTTCAGGCGGCTGAGCACCTCGCCGGTCATCAGGCGTTCGTAGAAGGCCGGGCTCATGCCGATGACGCGGTCGTAGACGATGCGGCGCACGTCCGCGACCACCCGCTCGCCCAACCGGGTGACGAGGTAGTAGCGCGCCGCGGTGGCCACCGCGAGCGCGGCCGAAATGCCGAGCGCGGTGAGGAAATAGTAGTCCATCAGCTCGATGCGCTCGGCCTGGAAGCCGTCGACGACGCGGCCGGCGGCGATGGGCAGCAGCAGGTTGAGGACGGTGGTGGTCAGCAGCATCGCCAGCGCGGCCCAGGCCATGGCGCGGTAGGGGCCGAGCAGCGGCCCCAGCCGGCGGAGCCCGCCGACCGAGCGCGAGCGGGGACGGTCCTTGGTGTCGTCTGCGTCGGCCACGGGCGCTCTCGTCGCTGGGGACCGGTCGCGGGACCGGGCCGGGGGTCGGGGCGGGCCGTTCCGATACCAGCGCCACAGGCGCGGGGCAATGCGGCCGAGGCGCGGAGGCGCCGCGTCGGGCCTCGCGCCCGTGGGACCCCGGTCTCTCGCGGCGCGTTGCAGGCGCGGTGTCTGTGGCCCGGGGGCCCGGGATCTGCGGCGCGCGCCGCCAAGCCGCGATCGCGCGGGGGGCGCCCGCCCCGGCGCAGGCTCCGGCTGCGAGGGCCTCCGGCTGCGAAATATTCGCCGGTTTGTGAGTTTGGTCACGCTCCGATCACGCAGCCCATGTCAAAACCGAGTCGTCCCTACGGAATCGACGCGATTGTCCCTGCCCGGATCGCCGCGCCGCCTTCGTCAGAGCCGGCCCGCTTCTGTCCCTCGTGAGCGTGACGGCCGTCGGACCGGGACCTCTTCCCTCCCCCGGGCGCGGGGAAAGGACGAGGCCCCGGAACGGACCCGACCCGGGGCGGCGCCGGTCAGCGCCGCTGGTCCTCCGGGGCGCGGCATGGCGCGCCTCCCTCGCCGAGCTCGGCCCCGGAGGACGATTTTTCTTCTTCCCCTCATTCTTCTTCCCCTCAATCGATCCCGCGCCAACCGCAGGCGGCCCCCGCGCGCCTTGGCCCTTGCGCGCGGCGCGTGTCCCTCGGCGCCTCGACCCGGCGGATTTTCCACAGTCGGGGCGCGCAAAACGCTCGACCGCGGCGCCGGTTCGGGGCAAGGGGGAGGTGGGCGCGCGCCTCGCCTGGCGCCGTCGCCCGCTCCCCGCCGTCCATCGCGACCCTGGCCCCATGCGCACGATCATCTCCCTCGCCGCCCTGCTGATGTCGGTGGCGCTCGTCCAGCTGGGCTCGGGCTCGCTGGCGCCGCTCGACACGCTGTCGGGCACGGCGCTTGGATTCTCGGCCTCCGAGATCGGGCTGCTCGGCTCGGCCCATTTCGTGGGCTTCTTCGTGGGCTGCTGGCTGGCGCCGCGGATGACCGGCACCATCGGCCACGTTCGCGTCTTCGCGGCCTTCGCGGCCTCGGGCGCCATCGGCGCGCTGGCCCATCCGCTGTGGCACGAGCCCTGGTTCTGGGCGGCCCTGCGCATGCTGACTGGCTTCGCGGTGGCGGGGTCTGCGACCGTGATCGAGGGCTGGCTGCAGGCGCGCGTCACCAACCAGACCCGCGGCCGGGTGATCGGGATCTACCGGGTCGTGGACCTCGGCGCGGCGCTGGCCGCGCAGGCGATGATCTCGTTCCTGCCGCCGGCGACCTTCGTCTCCTACAACATCGTGGCGATGCTCTGCTGCCTGTGCCTCGTGCCCCTGACCCTGAGCAGCACGCCCGAGCCCGAGCGTCCCGAGACGCCTCCGCGGCTGCGCCCCCTGAAGACCTTCCGCCTGTCGCCGCTGGGCGCGGCGGGGGTGTTCGTGGCCGGCATCACCATGCCCGCCTTCCGCATGGTCGGACCTCTCTACGGGCTCGAGGTCGGGCTCGACGCGCAGGGGATTGCGCTGTTCCTGTCCGCGGCGATCCTGGGGGGCGCGCTCGCCCAGGCGCCGGTGGGCTGGCTCGCCGACAAGCACGACCGGCGCTGGGTCCTGGTGTGGCTGTCGGTGGCCGCGATGGCGGTCTGCCTGGGCGTGGCCTGGATCGGGGGGGCATCGCCCGCGGCGATCTACGGCGGCGCGCTGGTCTTCGGGCTGGTCAGCTACCCGATCTACTCGGTCAGTTCGGCGCACGCCAACGACTTCGCCCAGCCGGTCGAGGCGATCGAGCTGAACGCCTCGCTGTTGTTCATCTACGCCATGGGCGCGATCCTGGCGCCGTTCCTCTCGGCCCGCCTGATCGCGGCGGCCGGCCCCTCGTCGCTGTTCGTGTTCATTGCGCTCGCTCACCTCGCGCTCGCGGTGATCGGCTTCTGGCGGATGCGGGCGCGCCCCACGGCGATCGAGAAGACCGCCTATGTCTACACCCCCCGCTCCTCGTTCATCGTCGACCGCCTCCTGCGCCGCCGGCGCTGACTCCCCCGCCGGTCCCCTGCGCAGCCGTCGGGGAGACGATGCGTTAAGAGGGGCGCGACCTCCGACCGGACGCCGCGCAAGCCCGCGGCCACACGCAGACCAACCGGACCCGCATGACCCGCATCCTCGTCACCTCCGCCCTGCCCTACATCAACGGGATCAAGCATCTCGGGAACCTGGTCGGCAGCCAGCTGCCCTCCGACGCCTACGCCCGCGTGATGCGCCAGCGCGGCCACGAGGTGCTGCTGATCTGCGCCACCGACGAGCATGGCACCCCCACCGAGCTCGCCGCCGCCAAGGCCGGCAAGTCGCCGGCCGACTTCTGCGACGAGATGCACGAGGTTCAGGCCGGCATCGCCCAGGGCTTCCGGCTGAGCTTCGACCACTTCGGCCGCTCGTCCTCCCAGCGCAACCACCGCCTGACCCAGCATCTCGCCGCCCGGCTCGCCGACGCGGGCCTGATCGCCGAGGTGACCGAGAGCCAGATCTGGTCGCCGGCCGACGGCCGTTTCCTGCCCGACCGCTACGTCGAGGGAACCTGCCCCAACTGCGGCTACGAGAAGGCCCGCGGCGACCAGTGCGAGAACTGCACCAAGCAGCTCGACCCCACCGACCTGATCGCGCCCTACTCGGCCATCTCCGGCTCGACCGATCTCGAGGTGCGCGAGACCAAGCACCTCCATCTGCGCCAGTCGGCCATGCGCGCCCGCCTGACCGAGTGGATCGAGACCCGCAAGGACTGGCCGGTCCTGACCACGTCAATCGCGAAGAAATGGCTCAACGACGGCGACGGCCTGCAGGACCGCGGCATCACCCGCGACCTCGACTGGGGGATCCCGGTGCGGCGCGGCGAGGCCGAGTGGCCGGGGATGGAGGGCAAGGTCTTCTACGTCTGGTTCGACGCCCCCATCGCCTATATCGCGGCCACCGCCGAATGGGCCGACGCCACCGGCCAGGACGACGCCGCCTGGCAGCGCTGGTGGCGCGACGACAAGGGGGCGCAGGACGTCCGCTATGTCGAGTTCATGGGCAAGGACAACGTCCCCTTCCACACGCTCTCCTTCCCCGTCACGATGATGGGCGCCTCCGACCCGGACGGCGAGCGCTGGCATCTGGTGGACTACATCAAGTCCACCAACTGGCTGAACTACGAGGGGGGCAAGTTCTCGACCTCCTCGGGCCGGGGCGTGTTCATGGACCAGGCGCTCGAGATCCTGCCCCCCGACTACTGGCGCTGGTGGCTGCTGGCCAACATCCCCGAGAACGCCGACACCGACTTCACCTGGGAGAATTTCCAGGCCGGCGTGAACAAGGACCTCGCCGACGTGCTGGGCAACTTCGTCTCCCGCGTCACCAAGTTCTGCCGCGCCCGCTTCGGCGAGGAAGTGCCCCGCGGCGGCGCCTACGGCGAGCAGGAGGCCGCGGTCACCGCCGAGATCGCCGAGCGCTTGAAGGCCTACGAGGCCCACTGGGACGCCATCGCCATCCGCCGCGCCGCATCCGAGCTGCGCGCGATCTGGGTGGCGGGCAACGAATACCTCCAGCGCGCCGAGCCCTGGGCCGTGTTCAAAACCGACCCCGAGCGTGCGGCGGCCGTGATCCGCTTCTCGCTGAACCTCGTGCGTCTCTACGGCATCCTGTCGCGGCCGTTCACGCCCGACGCGTCGGACACGATCCTCGAGGCGCTGGGGCTCGACCCCCAGAGCGCCTCGCTCGACTGGCCCAAGGACGTGGGCGAGGCCCTCTCGGCCCTCTCGGCCGGCCACGCCTTCACGGTCCCCGAGGTCCTCTTCGCCAAGATCACCGACGAGGCCCGCGAGGAGATGGCCGCCCGCTTCGCCGGCGCCTGACCCCTGCGCCGCCTGGCGCGGCGCCCGCCAGACAGGGCGCCCCGGGCCTGACCCGGGGCCTCCGCCGCCCGCGCAACGCCGATCTTGCGGGCGCGCTCCTCGCGTGTCCGGCGGACCGCCGGCCTCAGCTCCGCCGGCGCCGCGCCGCCGCGCCGAGGGCCAGCAGCCCCCCGGCCAGCAGGCCGCCTGCCGCGGGAACCGGAACGGCCGCGACGCCGAAGCTCCCCTCCGACAGCTCCGCCCCCACGCCCTCGCCCGACACGCCGAGCCGGTAGCCCACGATCTCGGCCACCGTCAGCACGTCGGCCTCCGAAGGCAGAACCCGCCGCCCCGAATACTGGATCGGAAACAGCAGCGAGTAATAGTAGGGGCTGTTGAGCTCCAACGCTCCGCCGTCCCGGTATTCCGCCACGTGTCCCCCGCCGTCGGTCGTCAGCGGAACCTCGAAGACGTCGGCGGTCCCCGGCTGGACGATCTCGACCGAGCCGTCGTCGAACGGGCTGAGGCCGTAGTCGCCAAAGCCGATGGCGTGGGCCATCTCGTGCAGCAGCACGGTGAAGGCGTCAAAGCGCCCGGCCGCCTCGCCGGTCGCGCCGGTGTGGCGCCGGCTCGCCTCGATCGTCCCGCCCGCGCCATCGCTCGCCGTGGTCACCAGCGCGGTCGCGCCATAGGCGCCCGCCAGGTCGTAGGGCGTCGGGTCGAGATACCAGCCCCCCGTGACGTCCGAGGCGAGCAGCACCTGCCGCCCGTTCGTCTGCCCCAGCACCCCGGGTCCGGCCGCAGGCGAGGTGCTCGCCGTCGTCGCCCCCAGCCCGCCGATGTCGGCCCAGGCGACCGCGACATTGAACACGGTCCCCGCGCCGTTGTCGTCCAGCGCGGCCTCCCACACGCTGGCGGCCGCCTGGGCCAGCGCCAGCAGCGTGCCCCCGCCGGCCGAGCTGACCGGACCGGGCAGCGCCAACCCGGAGGTCGAGGCCGAGACGTTGATGCTCAGCGCCGCCGCCGGCGTTCCCGCCAGCCCCGCGGCCGCCAGAGCCCCCGCGATCGCGCAGGCGAGCCCGCCCGCCCTCGCGCGCCGGTCGCCCTCGCGCCCGGCGCTGTCCTGGTCGTTGATCATGATGCCCCCCCATGCCCGACGCCGCGCGCTGCGAGGCGCATTCGCCGGTGTCACCGACCCTAGCCCGGCCGCGCCCGCCCCCTCAAGCTCCCCGTCGCCGCCGGCGGTCGGCCGCCAGGGGGCCATGGCCGGACCTTGCCCCTGCCCCGCCTCCGCGAGACACCCGGCCCGATCCCGCCCCACGCGACAACCGCACGACCCCATCGGGCGCCGCCC
This sequence comes from uncultured Albimonas sp., assembly GCF_963977235.1. Classification (NCBI taxonomy): domain Bacteria; kingdom Pseudomonadati; phylum Pseudomonadota; class Alphaproteobacteria; order Rhodobacterales; family Paracoccaceae; genus Albimonas; species uncultured Albimonas sp. The sequence continues at coordinate 31,386 of NZ_CAXBOD010000024.1, read as the reverse complement.
TGCACGAGGTCGCGAGCCCCCCCGCGTCCGCCTTGTGATTTCTTGTCGCGTCTGCGCGTTGCCGTGGGGTAGGCGCGCGCCTATCTTGCGTCGATGACGCACACGCCTCTCGCCGACGAGATCGAGTCCTGGCTCCTCGACCAGGCCCTCGACGACCCCGACATCCTCCAGTTGTTCGGGGACCTGTGCCTGCGCCTGCACGCCATCGGCCTGCCGCTCGAGCGCGCCGCGCTGAGCTGGCCGACCCTGCACCCGCTGTTCCAGGCCGAGCAGATCTACTGGCGCCTCGGCGAGGAGGCGCAGCTGTTCCAGTTCCGCCACGACGCCGAACGCTCGAAGGATTTCGAGAAGAGCCCCTTCAAGCACATCCTGGTCCACCGCCTCGACCGCCTTCGCCGGCGGCTCGAGGGGCCCGACAAGCACCTCGATTTCCCGGTGCTCCTGGACCTCAACCAGGACGGTTTCACCGATTACCTGCTGACCGCCACCCGCTTCCGCGTGGCCGAGGTCGACGGCTACCGCGGCGGCGATTCAGGCCTGATGGCCTCCTGGGCGACGCGGCGGCCGGGGGGCTTCTCGGACGGCGACCTCGAGGCGCTGAGCCGGGTGCAGAAGGTCTTCGCCGTGGCCTGCCACGCCGCGATCCAGAAGCGGGTGATGGTCAACCTCGCCGACGCCTACCTCGGGGCCACCGCCGCCACGCGCGCGCTGAAGGGCGACGTGCGCCGCGGCGACGGCGAGCGGATCCGCGCGGTCGTCTGGCACTCCGACCTGCGCGGCTCGACGCGGCTGTCCAACGAGATGGCGCCCGAGGCCTACCTCGACCTGCTCAAGACCTACTACGACTGCACCGCCCAGCCGGTGATCGAGGAGGGGGGCGAGATCCTCGAGTTCATCGGCGACGCGGTGCTCGCGATCTTCCCGATCCGCGGCGACACCGGCGGGCCGGAGGCCGTGCGCGCCGCCGTGCGGGCGATGGAGAAGGCGCTCGACCTGCGCGAGGCCTGGATCGAGGCCGCCCCCGAGGACGCCCGCCAGCGGATGAACTTCTCGATCGCGATGAGCGTGGGCGAAGTGATGTTCGGCAACATCGGCGTGCCGACCCGGCTGACCTTCTCGGCCATCGGCACGGCGGTGAACAAGGTGGCCCGCCTCGACGAGATCTCGAAGTCGCTGGGCCGGATGGTGCTGGTCACGCGCGAGGTCGCCCAGGTCGAGCCCGACCGCTGGACCTCGCTCGGCCCGCAACCCCTGCGCGACTTCGACCGCGACGTCGAACTGTTCACCCGGGCCTGCGCCCGCGACGCGGTGCTGCCGATCACCGCCGCCGCGAGCTGAGGCGCCGCCTCCGCCCGGGGCGACGCCTCGGCCCGCGGCGGGAAGGCCCGTCCCCCCGCCCGCAAGCGTCCGTTTCTCGGCGAGCTCCCCGATCGTCCGCGCTCATGGGCTCTGCGCGCCCCGGCGGGGTTGACCCGGACCCTCCCGGCGCCTGCAAATCGGAGCGGTCCCCGGTTCGGGGGCGGCTTGCGGCGGCGGTCGCGCGGCAGAGGGAAGAGGGCATGGTCACGCGACTGCTTCTGGCGCTCAGCCTCGCGGTGATCGGCGCGGCGCTCGGCGGGCTGATCGGGGCGGCCGGCGTCGCGCGCGGCGAGGGGCTGGCCGGCGGCGCCAAGGTCGCGCTGGGGCTGGTCGCGGGCGCGAGCCTGGGCCTGGTCTTCGGCGCGCTGGTCGCCTGGCGCGCCAGCCCCGGACGGCGCCGCGCGCTGCTGATCCCCGCCGGCCCGGTGGCGCTGGTCCTTGTCGGCCTCGGCGCCTGGGGCTGGGTCGAGGCGACCCGCGCCCCCTCCGACCTGCCCGAGGCCTATGCCGGCCTGCCGGTCTTCACCCTCTCGCTGATCCGCGAGCCCGAGGCCGACCCGGTCCTCGCGCGCCGCGCGACCCTCGACGCGCCCGCCCGGGAGTGGCGGGTGGAACTGCCCGACGGGCGCCTCTGCCGCGGGACCCTGCGCGCCTCGGTTCAGGCGCGGGTGGGCGAGGCCGCGCGCGCCGTCCTGCCCCCGCCCACGCCCCTGCCCGCCCCCTGCGAAACCGGCTTCCCCGAGCGGCTGTCCTGGCGGCTCGAGGGCGCGGCGCCGGAAGCGGGCGAGATCTCGCTCGCGCCCGCCTGCCTCTCGGCGCTGCCGGGGCTTTCGCTGCTGGCGGGGCTGGTCGCCTCGGGCTCGACGCTCGCCGAGAGCGGCGCGCGATGCGACTGAGGCTCGCCCTGGCCCTGGCGCTGCTGGCCGCCGCCCCCCTGCGCGCCCAGCCCGCGCCGCCCTGCGCCCCGACGCCCGAGCGTCACGCCCGCCCCGTTTCCGGCGAGGTCGCCGGCGAGCGCGGGTGGGAGAGCGCGGTCGGCGACTGGCGCCTGCGCCTGAACCGGGTCTCCCACGGCTGGTCGCTGCGCGTGCTCGACGCCCGCGGCCTCGACTTGTCGCTGATGACCCCGCCCCGCCATGGCCCGACCAACCCGCGCGAGATCCTTGGCTGGCACTTCCGCGACGCGGCCAACGCCGGACCCAACGACGGCTCGCTCAACGCCCCTCAGCGCCTGCGCCTGTTCGAGTTCGAGCCCGCCTACGCCGGCACCGCCGGTCCGAGGGCCCCGCTCGACGCCCTGCCCCCCGGAACCGGGCGCGGCTGGCTGCGGATCGACGACCTCGGGCTCGCCGACCTCGCCCGCGGCGAGCGCGCGCGCGCCGTGTGGATGCGCTTCTCCGCCTGCCTGACATGGCCGAAGACCCCCGGGGAGATCGCAGCAGAGGCCGACGCCGCCTCCCCCCTCTACACACCCGGGGAGCGCGCCCGCCTGGCCGCCTGCGGCCTGACCGAGGCCGAGACGGCGGACCCCTGGCTCCTGCCCCGGGCGCTGGCGGGCGACTTCGACGGCGACGGGGGCGGCGACCTCGCGGTCCCGGCGCGGCGCGCGGGGGGGCGGGAAATCGTCCTCTGCCTCTCGCGCGACCGTCGGCTGAGCGTCGGGCCCGGCGCGCCCGGCCTGCCAGACGACCTCCTCCCGCGGCTCGAGGCCTGGTCGGTCGAGCCCGGCGTCCGCCCCGCCCCCGACGTCCTGCTGCTCGACCGACTGGAGAAGTCCCGCCACGCCCTCACCCTGCGCGAGGGCGCCCCGGTGGTGACGCGACGTTTCCAGATCGTCACCCAATAGGCGCCGGAACCGGGGTTGGTTTTCGCGTCGCCGCCCCCCATCTGCGCGATCCGGCCCGATCCGGCGCCGGCGTCCTCTCCGTTCTCTCTTGCGAGGTTTCATCATGCGCGCCTTCCTTGCGGCGCCCGTGCTCTATGCGCTCTGCGGCCTTGCGGCCCTGTTCGCGGCGACCCCGGCGTCCCTTCTTGTTCCCTGACACCCGTCGGCTGCGTCGGCGGCGCGGTTGACGCGCCCGCCTTCGCGGCCCTTCCTGCAGGCTCCGGCCCGACGCGTCCCCGAGGGCCCTCTCTCCGGAACGACGTCGCAGCGGAGCCGCCCATGACCCTTCTGATCCTCGGCCAGACCCTCGCCTTCGAGGCGGACCCGTTCGCGGGTCCCCCCCGGGAGAGCGCGCGCCATTCCTCGCGGGGCGGCGTGCTGGTCGAGGACGGGATCGTCGCCGCGCTCGGCGAGGCCGACGACCTGCGCGCCGCCCACCCCGACGCAAGCGTGGTCGACATGGGCGATGCGCTGATCTCGGCGGGGTTCGTCGACTGTCACGCCCACTATCCCCAGACCGGCATCATCGCCTCCTGGGGCCGGCGGCTGATCGACTGGCTCAACGGCTACACCTTCCCCGAGGAGCTGCGCTTCGGCGATCCCGCCTACGCCCGCCAGCAGGCCGAGCTCTACCTCGACCTCACCCTGTCGAACGGCACCACCACCCCCTGCGCCTTCGCCACCGTCCATCCCGAGAGCGCCGAGGCGATCTTCGCGGCCGCTCAGGCGCGCGGCCTGAGGCTGGCCGCCGGCAAGGTGATGATGGACCGCAACGCCCCCGAGGGCCTGCGCGACGATCCGCAGACAGGCTACGACCAGTCCAGGGCGCTGATCGAGCGCTGGCACGGCCGCGACCGCCTGACCTACGCGCTCACCCCGCGCTTCGCCCCCACCTCGAGCCCCGCGCAGCTCGAAGCCGCCGGCGCGCTCTGGGCCGAGCACCCGGGCTGCCTGATGCAGACCCACCTGAGCGAACAACCCGAGGAAATCGCCTGGGTGCGCGAGCTCTACCCCGAGGACGCCGACTATTTCGCCGTCTACGAGCGTTTCGGCCTCGCCGGGCCCGGGGCGCTGATGGGCCACGCGATCCACCTGACCGATCGCGAGCGGGCCGCGATCCTCGCCACCGGCTCGGGCGTGGCACATTGCCCGACCTCGAACACCTTCATCGGCTCGGGCCTGTGCGACGTGGCCGGGCTGAAGGCCGCGGGCGTGCCGGTGGGGCTCGCGACCGACGTGGGCGGCGGCTCCAGCTTCTCGATGCTGGCGACGATGCGCGCGGCCTACGAGGTCGCCCAGCTGCGCGGCGCGCCCCTGCATCCCGCGCAGCTGTTCTGGCTGGGAACCGCCGGCTCGGCGCAGGTGATGCGGATCGCGGACAAGGTGGGGACGCTGGCGGTGGGGATGGAGGCCGATCTCGTGGCGCTCGACCTCGCCGCGACCCCGGTGCTCGCCCAGCGGACGGCGCGCGCGGACGACGTGTGGGAGGCGCTGTTCGCCCTGATCATGCTCGGCGACGACCGCGCCGTGCGCCAGGTCTGGGTCGCGGGCCGGGAGGTGAAATCGTGAAGATCGCCGCCAACCTCGGCCACCTGTGGAAGGACCTGCCGCTCGATCAGGCGATCCGCGCCGCCGCCGCCGCCGGCTTCGAGGCGGTCGAGACCCAGTATCCCTACGCCCACGACCGCGCCGCCGCGATCCAGGCGCTGGCCGACACGGGCCTGCCCATGCTGGGCGTCAACGTCCCCCCGAGCGCCGCGGGCGAGCCCGGCATGGCCGCCGTCCCCGGCCGCGAGGCCGAGGCGCGCGAGGGCATCGAGCAGGCCATCGACTGGGCCCGCGCCCTGGGCGCGCGCCACATCCACGTGATGTCGGGCCGCGCCTCGGGCGAGGCCGCGCGCGCCACCTTCGTCGAGACCCTGCGCCGGGCCTGCGCGCAGGCCGCCGAGGCCGGCCTGACGCTGGTCCTCGAACCCCTCAACGACCGCGACCAGCCCGGCTATTTCCTCTCGACCCTCGACCAGGCGGCGGACGTCATCGCCGCGGTCGACCGCCCCGAGCTGGGCCTGATGTTCGACCTCTACCACGTTCAGGTGCAGGAGGGAGACGTCCTGCGCCGCTTCGAGCGTCACCTGCCGATCATCCGCCACGTCCAGTTCGCGGGCGCCCCCCGCCGCAGCCCCCCCGACACCGGGGAGCTGGCGCTCGAGCGCGTCCTGCCCATGCTGCGCGATCTCGGCTGGGAGGGATGGATGGCCGCGGAGTATGGCTCCCCCGGCCCCACCGACGATTTCCTGGGCTGGCTGCCGGCCTACAAGGCCCTCTGACCCGGAGCGCCCGCCCGAGGCAGGCGCCCGAGGCCGGCGATTGACGCCCGCGCCCCACCCTATACGTTGCGGGGCGCGGCGGCCCTTCGCCCGCCTGCCCCCGTCTCCGGAGCGCCCGATGCCCCTTCCCGCCCTCTCCGCCGTCGCCCTCTATGCGGGGCTCAACGGCCTGGTGCTGTTCTGGCTGACCTTCAACGTCGTGCAGGTGCGGCGGGCGCAGAAGATCTACATGGGCGACGGGGGCGACCCGCTGATGATCCGGGCGATGCGCGGCCAGGCGAACTTCGTCGAGTTCGTGCCGATGACCCTGATCCTGATCGCGCTCGCCGCCCTGCTGGGCGCCCCCGCGCTTGCGATCCACGGTCTGGGCGCGATGCTGACCGTGGGCCGGCTGCTGCACGCCTGGCACTTCACGCGGGCCGACGCGCCGGGCTGGCAGCGCGGCGCGGGGGCGCTTCTGACCCTGCTGGCATTGCTGCTGGCCGCGCTCGGCGCCATCTCGCATGGCGTGATGGGTCTTGGAACTGGACTGGAGGCATGATGGACGGCGACATGACCGCCCCCGCGGGCGAAGCGATCTGCCAGGCGCTGCTCGCGGCCGCGAAATCCGCCGGCGCGCAGGCCGCCGACGCCATCGCCATCTCGGGCGAGAGCCTCTCGGCCGACGTGCGCAACGCCCGCCTCGAACAGGCCGAACGGGCCGAGGGCGTGGACATCGGCCTGCGGGTGCTGATCGGACGGCGCCAGGCGACCGTCTCGGCCTCCGACGCCCGGCCGGCCACCATCGCCGCGCTGGCCGAGCGGGCCGTGGCCATGGCCCGCGTGGCGCCCGAGGACCCATATTGCGGCCTCGCCGACCCCGGCCAGCTCGCCACCCAATGGGACGTCGAGGCCCTCGACATGGCCGACCCCGCCGGCCCGCCGGACCCCGCGGCGCTGGAGGACTCGGCCCGCGCGGCCGAGGCCGCGGCGCTTTCCGTCCACGGCGTCACCCAGGCCGAGGGCGCCGGCGCCTCCTGGTCGCGCCGCCGCATCCACCTCGCCGCCTCGAACGGGTTTTCGGGGGGCTATGCGCGCACCTCCTCGGCGCTCTATGTCTCGGCCATCGCCGGCGAGGGGCTGGGGATGGAGCGCGACCACCGCGCCGAAAGCCGCCGCCGCTTCGCCTCGCTGCCCTCGGCCGAGGAGATCGGGCGCGAGGCCGGAGAGCGCGCGGTCGCCCGCCTCAATCCCCGCCGCGCCCCCACCGGGGCCTGGCCGGTGATCTACGACCGCCGCATCGCCTCGAGCCTGCTCGGCCACCTCCTGGGGGCCGCCAACGGCGCCTCGGTCGCCCGGGGCGCCTCCTGGGCCGCCTCCCTGCTGGGCGAGCGGGTGCTGCCCGCGGGCATGGACCTGGTCGAGGAGCCGCTGCGCCCGGGCGCCGCCGCCTCGCGCCCCTTCGACGCCGAGGGTCTGCCGGTCGCCTCCCGCGCCTTCGTGGCCGACGGGGTGCTGACGAGTTGGGTGCTCGACCTCGCCTCCGCCCGCCAGCTGGGGATGTCCTCCACCGGCAACGCCATGCGGGGCGCCTCCTCCACGCCCTCGCCGGGGACCTCCAACATCCGGCTGACGCCCGGCGCGATGACGCTCGAGGAGATGCTGGCCGAGATGGGGACCGGCCTGCTGGTCACCTCGATGATCGGCGCCTCGATCAGCGCCACCACCGGCGACTATTCCCGCGGCGCCTCGGGCTTCTGGATCGAGAACGGCCAGATCGCCTACCCGGTCAACGAGATCACGGTCGCGGGCAACCTCAAGCGCATGCTGGGCGGCCTGACCGCGGCCAGCGACGCCGACGAGACGAAGTCGGCCGTCGTCCCCTCCCTGCTTGTCGAGGGGCTGACGGTTGCCGGCGGCTGAGTTCCCCGATCCCCGCGACGCGGACGACCTCGCCCTGCTGGTCGAGGCCGCCCGCGCAGCCGGCGAGATCGCGCTGCGCCATTTCCGCGAGGACCCCGAGTCCTGGGAGAAGGACGGCGGCCAGGGCCCCGTCTCGGAGGCCGACCTCGAGGTCGACCGGATGCTGCGCGCGGAGCTGGGCGGCGCCCGGCCCGGCTACGGCTGGCTCTCGGAGGAGACCGAGGACGCGGGCGCGCGGCGCGAGGCCCGCCTGGACGCCGAGCGGGTGTTCATCTGCGACCCCATCGACGGCACCCGCGCCTTCCTCAAGGGCGAGGAGACCTGGGGCAACGCGATCGCCATCGTCCAGAACGGGGTGGTCCGCGCGGGCGTGATGTTCCTGCCCGCGCGGGGCGCGATGTACGCGGCCAGCCTCGGCGGGGGCGCCACGCTCGACGGCGCGGCGCTGAGCCCGTCGGCGCGGACCGACCTGACAGGCGCCGACGCGCTGGTCTCGGCCGCCGGCATGCGGCCCGAGCGCTGGAAGGGCGCGCCCCCGCCGGTGACGCGGCATTTCCGGGCCTCGCTGTGCTACCGGCTGTGCCTGGTGGCGCAGGGGCGGTTCGACTGCTCGATCTCGGTCGGCGGGGTCTGGGAATGGGACGCCGCGGCCGGCGACGTGATCCTGCGCGAGGCCGGGGCCGCGGTGTCGGACGCGCGCGGCGACCGGCCCGTCTACAACCGGCCCGAGCCGCGCCTCTCGGGCCTGATCGCGTCGGCGCCCGGGCTGCACGGCGCGATCCTCGAGCGGCTCGCCCCCCACGACTGAGCCTAGCCCGACCGACCTTCGCCAGGCGCCGCGGCGGACCGCCCGCCCGTGGCGACCCCTCCGCTCGCGGCGCGACCCGAGGTTGCGCGCGTGCCGCGACCCGAGGTTGCGCGCGTGCCGCCACCCGACGTTGCGCGCGTGCCGCGCGGCGCGGGATGCGAGGTTCCCCTTGACCTTCCAGCGACTGGAATCCCTATATCCGGCGCCGAGCCACGGAGCCGGACATGAAAGACATTGTTTCTCAGGACCTTGACCAACGAGCCGAGTCGCGAGGCGCCGCCCACGCGCCGGCGGAGCTGTCGATCTCGGTCGCCGGAATGACCTGCGCGGGATGCGCCGGGCGGGTCGAGCGGGCGCTCGAAGCCCTGCCCGGCGTCGCCTCGGCGCAGGTCAACCTTGCGCTGGAGCGGGCCGACGTGCGCCTGACCAGCGCTCGCGCCCCCGAGCTTGCCGAAGCCCTGCGCGCCGCCGGCTTCGCCGCGCGGGAGGAGAGGGTGACCCTCGCCATCGACGGCATGACCTGCGCCAGCTGCGCCGGGCGCGTCGAGCGGGCGCTCGTCGGGGCGCCGGGCGTGGTCGCGGCCGAGGCGAACCTGGCGCTCGACCGGGCCGAGGTCCGCCGCCTGCGCGGCGCCGCAGACGACGCCGAGCTGCTCGCCGCCGTCCGGGCCGCGGGCTATGAGGCCGCCCTCATCGGCGAGGCGGCGCCAGCCCCCGACGCTCCCCACGCGGGCGCCGAGCGATGGGACCTGCCGCTCGCGGCCGTTCTTACCGCGCCCCTTCTGGCGCAGATGATCGCCATGCAGATCGACCCCGCCTGGCGGATGCCGGGCTGGGCGGAGCTGATCCTCGCCACCCCGGTCTTCGCCTGGTGCGGCCGCCGCTTTCACCGCGGCGCGCTGGCCGCCGCGCGGGCGCGCACGGCGAACATGGACACGCTCGTCTCGATGGGGACGACGGCGGCCTGGGGGTTCTCGGTCTGGCTGCTGCTGAGCGCGCACGCCGGTCACGCGCCGCACCTCTACTTCGAGGCCGCGGCGGTGATCGTGACGCTGGTGCTCGCCGGCAAGGCCCTGGAATCGCGCGCCAAGCGCGCCGCCTCGGCCGCCCTGCGCGAGCTGATGGCCCTGCGCCCCGACCGCGCCCGCATCCTGCGGGCGGGCCAGGAGGTCGAGGTCCCGCTCGCCGAGGTCTGCGTCGGCGACATGGTGATCCTGCGCCCCGGCGAGCGCGCCCCCGTCGACGGCACGCTGGTCCGCGGCGAGAGCGAGTTCGACGAGAGCCTGGTGACCGGAGAGCCCCTGCCCGTCCCCCGCCTGATCGGAGAGGCGGTCCCCGCCGGCGCGGTCAACGGGACCGGCCTGGTGCGCCTGCGCGCCGACCGGGTGGGCCGCGACACGACGCTGGCGAGGATCGCAGAGCTTGTGGCCCGCGCCCAGACCGGCAAGGCCCCGGTGCAGCGGCTGGTCGACCGCATCGCCTCGGTCTTCGTGCCGGCGGTGCTGGCGATCGCCGTCCTGACGCTGGCCGGATGGCTGGCGGCGGGGGCCCCGCTCGACGCGGCGGTCTCGGCGGCGATCTCGGTGCTGGTCATCGCCTGCCCCTGCGCGCTGGGCCTCGCCACGCCCACCGCGCTGGTCGCGGGGACCGGCGCCGCCGCCCGCGCCGGCATCCTGATCAAGGACATCGTCACGCTCGAACGGGCCGCGCGCATCGACGCGGTGATCTTCGACAAGACCGGCACCCTGACGCTGGGCAAGCCCGAAGTGACCGAGATCCGGCCGCTGGCCGACCTCCCGCCCGACGCTCTGCTGAGGCTCGCCGCCTCCGTCCAGCGCGGCTCCGAGCATCCGCTGGGCCGCGCCCTGGTCGCGGCGGCCCAAGGACAGCCCCTGTCCGAGCCCGAGGCCTTCCGCGCCGTCGTCGGCGCGGGGGTCGAGGCCCGCATCGACGGCGCCCTCGTGCGCATCGGCCGCCAGGACTTCGCCGCCCCCGCGGCCGCGGCCCCCCTGCAGGCGCAGGCCGCGCAGATGGCCGGCGCCGGGGGCACGGTGGTCTGGGTCGCGCGCGCGGGGACGCCGCTCGGCCTCATCGCCCTCTCGGACGCGCCGCGCGCGGACGCGGCCGAGGCGGTCGCGGCCCTGCGCCGCCGCGGCGTCGCCGTCTCGCTGCTGACCGGCGACGCCGAGCCTGCCGCCCGCGCCATGGCCGCGCGCCTGGGCATCGCGGACGTCACCGCCGGCGTGCGCCCCGAGGGCAAGGCCGTCGCCGTTCAGGCGCTGATCGCCCGCGGCCGCCGCGTCGCGATGGTCGGCGACGGGATCAACGACGCGCCGGCGCTGGCGGCCGCCGACCTCGGCATCGCCATGGGGGGGGGCGCGGACGCGGCGATGGAGGTGGCCGGCGTCACGCTGGCGCGCCCGCGCCCGACGCTGGTCGCGGCCGCCCTCGACGTGGCGGGCGCGACGTCGGCCAAGATCCGCCAGAACCTGTTCTGGGCCTTCGCCTGGAACACGCTGTGCATCCCCGTGGCCGCCGCGGGCCTGCTCGACCCTGCGGTGGCCGGCGCGGCGATGGCGCTCAGTTCGGTCAGTGTGGTGGGCAACTCGCTGCTGCTGACCCGCTGGAAACCCGTGCAGGAGCGCGCGCGATGAACATCTCCGAGGTCTCGACCCTATCGGGTCTGCCCGCCAAGACGATCCGCTATTACGAGGAGATCGGCCTCGTGCGGCCCGCCCGCGGCGACAACGGCTACCGCGACTTCTCGCAGGCCGACGCGCACAAGCTGGCGTTCCTGGCCCGCTCCCGCTCGCTGGGGTTCTCGATCGAGGAGTGCCGGACCCTTCTGGCGCTCTATGAGGACCGCGACCGCGCCTCGGCCGACGTCAAGCGGGTGGCGCAGACGCACCTGGACGAGATCGACCGCAAGATCGCCGAGCTGCAGGCGATGCGCGCCACCCTGACCACCCTCGTGCACCGCTGCCACGGCGACGACCGGCCCGACTGCCCGATCCTGAGCGACCTCGCCGGGGCGTAGGGCGACCGGCTCAGTCGTCGGGGTCCTCGAACATCCGGGGCTGATTGGGGTCGTCGGGGTCGGGCTCGGCCTCGCCGGGGGGGACGTTGTCGAGGAGGCCTGCGTCGCGCAGCTCCTTCAGGCCCGGCAGGTCGCGGGCGCTCTCGAGGCCGAAATGGTCGAGGAAGCCCTCGGTGACCACATAGGTCGCGGGGCGGCCGGGGGTCATCCGGCGGCGGCCCAGACGCACCCAGTTGCGCTCGATCAGCAGGTCCAGCGTGCCTTTCGACACCGCGACGCCGCGGATGTCCTCGATCTCGGCGCGGGTGACGGGCTGGTGGTAGGCGATGATCGCCAGCGTCTCGATGGCGGCCCGCGACAGGGGGCGCGTCTCGACCACCTCGCGCGCCAGCAGCCAGCCGAGATCGGGGGCGGTGCGGAAAGCCCAGGAGTTCCCTGCCCGCTCCAGCGTCACGCCGCGCCCCTCGAAGCGCCGGCGCACCCGCTCGATCGCCTGGGCCGCGTCGCAGCCCTGCGGCAGACGGGCCGCGATCTCGGTCGCGCTCAGCGGCTCGCGGGAGGCGAACAGGACCGCCTCGACCATCCGCTCCTGCTCCTCGATCGGGGGCGAGGGGAACAGGGAGCCGGCGTCAGCCTCTGCAGGGTCTTCGGGCTCGGGGAGGTCGTCGGGTTCATCGGGCATCGGCGGCGCGACGCCTCATGGTGATCTCGCCGAACACCTCCTGCTGGCGCAGCTCGGCCTCGCCCCGGCGCACCAGCTCGAGCATCGCCACGAAGGTGGCGGCGGTGGCCGAGCGGCGGCGCTTGGGATCCTCGAGCCACGCGGGCGGCAGGAACGAGGCCAGCGTGCGCCAGTCGATCATCTCCCCGATCAGGCCGCGCAGACGCTCGATCGCCTCCTCCGGGGTCATCACCGGGGCGCGGTTCATGTGCAGGGGGCGGTAGTCGTCGCGGGTCTTGATCCGCGAATAGGCGCGCAGCAGGTCGATCAGGCTCGCGTCATAGGTCACGATGCGCCGCAGGGTCTGGGTGTCGGGCGCGCCGCGGGGGAAGCGGTCCCGCTCGAGGTGGTCGCGCCCCATCAGGCGGGCGCCGGCCTCGCGCATCGCCTCCAGCCGCTCCAGCCGCCAGGCGAGCCTTGCGGCCAGCTCCTCGGCGCTGGGACCTTCCTCGGTCGGCTCGGGGGGCAGCAGCAGGCGGGATTTCAGATAGGCGAGCCAGGCGGCCATCACCAGATAGTCGGCCGCCAGCTCGATCCGCAGGCGCTTGGCCTCTTCGACAAAGGCCAGGTACTGCTCGGCGAGCTGCAGGATCGAGACGTGGCGCAGGTCCACCTTCTGGCTGCGCGCCAGCGTCAGCAGGATGTCGAGCGGGCCCTCGAAGCCCTCGACATCGACCACCAGCGCCTCGGCTGCGGTCTTGTCGTCTCCGGTCAGCGCGCCGGTGCGCCCGTCGGGAACGTCGCGAAGCGGTCGGTCCCAGGCGGGGCGCTCAGGCATGGGCGCGCTCCCCGTTCAGAGCCTTGGCGATCTCGGCGAAACGGGCGTCGGCCTCGGCCGGGTCGAAGGGCTCGGGCGCGCGGCGGGCGGCGAGCGCGCGGTCGGCGCGGGCGGCGGCGCGGCCGTGCAGGCGCGGGGTGGCGCTCAGCGCGCCCTCCATCTCGGCCATGTCGCCGTTGCAGTGCAGGACCAGGTCGCAGCCCGCGGCGATCGAGCGCTCGGCCCGCTCGGCCATGCTCCCCTCCAGCGCGTTCATCGACAGGTCGTCGGTCATCAGCAGCCCGTCGAAGCCGATCTCCTCGCGGATGGCGCGGATGCCGGCGGGGGACTGGGTGGCGGGCGCGTCGGGGTCGAGCGCGGAATAGACGATATGGGCCGTCATCCCCATCGCGAGGTCCGCGAGCGGCGCGAAGGCCGCGAAATCGGTGGCGCGCAGCTCATCGAGCGAGGCGTCCACCACCGGCAGCGCCAGGTGGCTGTCCGCGGTCGCCCGCCCGTGCCCCGGCAGGTGCTTGAGGACGGGCAGCACGCCGCCGCTCGCCATCGCCTCGGTCACGATCCGCGCCCGGCGGGCCACGGTCTCGGGCGTGCGGCCGAGCGCGCGGGTCGAGATGATCGCGTCGGTCTGCGCAAAGCGGATGTCGGCGATGGGCATGCAGTTCACGTCGAGGCCGACGGCGTGCAGCTCATGGGCGATGGCGCGATACTGGATCGCCAGCGCCTCGTCTGCGGCGGCTTCGGGCAGACCCTCGACCAGCCGTTCCATCCACGGCCACTCGCGCCAGTGAGGGGCTTTCAGGCGGGCCACGCGGCCGCCCTCCTGATCGACCAGGATCGGGGCGTCGCGACCCACGCTCTCGCGCAGCTCGGCGGTCAGGGCGGCAAGCTGCGCAGGGTCCTGGACGTTGCGCGCAAACACGATGAAGCCCCAGGGGTCGGCGTCGCGGAAGAACGCCGCCTCCCCGGCCGAGAGCTTCGGGCCCGCGCAGCCCAGGATGATGGCGCGCGGCGCGCTCATCGGATGGTCGCCACGATGCAGGCCTCGCCGCGGGACTTGAGCGAGGCGCACAGCTCCTGCGCCTTGCCGCGGTCGGCGACCGGCCCCGCGCGCAGGCGGAACAGCGTCCGCCCGCCGGAGTCGACGGTGGTCACGGCATGGGTCAGCGCGCCGAGCAGATCCTCGTGCCGCCGCTGGGCCCGACGCCACTGGGACTCGGCGATGGCCTGGCTGTTGAAGGCGCCGAGCTGGATGCCGATGTCGCCGGCCGCAAGCTCGGTCGCGACCGCCGCGGGAGCGGGGACCGCTGCAGCCGCCGCCGCAGCCGCCGCAGCCATCTCGGCGCGGGTCGGGGCGCGCGGGCGCAGCGGCGGGGGCGGCGCGGCGACGGCCGAGAGCGACGAGCTCTCGTCCTCGTCCTCGATCGCGGAGCCGGCGGGATCGCCGTCCATCGCCTGCTCCTGCAGGGCGCGGGCCACGGCGCGTTCGATCGCGTCGCCGTCGGCGGTGGGGGCCGGGGCGGCCTGGTCCGGCCCGTCGGCGGGGGTCGCCAGCGGATCGGGGGCGGCGAGATAGGGCTGGGGCTGATCTTCCTCGGCCAGCGCCTCGGGGTCGGGCGCGAGCCCCGGCTCGACGGCCGAGCCGCTGGTCCCGCTGACGATCCGGCTGACCGCCATGTCGGTGCGCTCGAGCTTGAGGCCGCCGGGATCCTCGGGAACGATCTTCATCGGGCCGTCCTCGGCCCTCAGGAAGGGGATCTGGCCGGAGTCGCGGGTCAGCAGGCCGTGGCCCCAGCTGACCAGCCCCCAGACAAGCGCGATGGCGCAGGCGCCGCCAAGCGCGCCCGCCATCTGTCGCCGCCAGCCGCGGCCGCCGCGTTCGTCGTACCCGTAGGGGTCTCCGGCCATGTCGGCCATTCGGAATCCCGCCTGCACTGAGGCCGGCCTCCGAAGTTTTCTCCGTGAGGCGCGGCGTTGACTGCTCGTCCCCGCCGCGGACGCTTGTTCAGCGCATCTCTTCGGCCGGGGTCACGCCTAGGATACCCAAACCGGCGGAGATGACAACCGCGACGGACTTCACAAGCGCGAGCCGCGCCGCGGTTCCCGCAGGGTCCGTCTCCTGCACGACACGCAGGCGCGGCTCGTCCTTGCCCTTGTTCCAGTGCGCATGGAACGCAGACGCGAGGTCATAGAGGTAGAAGGCCACCCGGTGGGGCTCGTGATGCCGGGCCGCCGTCTCCACCAGGCGCGGCCATTCGGCGACCTTTGCGGCCAGCTCCAGCTCGTCGGGATGGTCGAGCGGGGCCAGCCCCTCGAGGTCGGCGGCGGCCGCGCCCATCCCCGCCTCGGCGGCGGTGCGGAAGATCGAGTTCACCCGCGCCGAGGCGTACTGCACGTACCAAACCGCGTTGTCGCGGCTCTGCTCGGTGGCCTTGGCGAAGTCGAAATCGAGCGGCGCGTCGTTCTTGCGGGTCAGCATCACGAAGCGGGTCACGTCCGGCCCCACCTCGTCGACCACGTCGCGCAGGGTCACGAAGGTGCCGGCGCGCTTGGACATCTTGAACGGCTCGCCGTTCTTGAACAGTTTTACAAGTTGCGTGAGCTTGATGTCCAGCGGCACGCGGTTGCCCGACAGCGCCGCCGTCGCCGCCTTCAGCCGCTTGACGTAGCCGCCATGGTCGGCGCCGAAGACGTTGATCAGCTCGTCGAAGCCGCGCTCGACCTTGTCGTAGTGATAGGCGATGTCGGGCGCGAAATAGGTCCAGCCCCCGTCCGACTTCTTCAGCGGCCGGTCCACGTCGTCGCCGTAGTCGGTCGAGCGGAACAGGGTCTGGGGGCGCGGCTCCCAGTCCTCCGGCGTCTTGCCCTTGGGCGGCTCCAGCACGCCGACGTAGACCAGGCCCTTGTCCTCGAGCGCCTTCAGCGCGCCCTCGATCCGCCCGCCGGCATAGAGCGACTTCTCCGAGAAGAAGACGTCCATCTCCACGCCCAGCGCCTTCAGGTCGCCGCGGATCAGCTCCATCATCATCTCGGTGGCGAAGTCGCGCACCTCGCGCAGCCAGACGCTTTCGGGCTGGTTGAGGAGGCGGTCGCCGAACTCCGCCTTCAGCGCCTCGCCCACCGGCACCAGGTAATCGCCGGGATAAAGGCCGTCGGCGATCGCGGGCTCGAGCCCGTGCGCCTCGCGATAGCGCTCGTAGGCCGAGCGGGCCAGCACGTCGACCTGCGCGCCGCCGTCGTTGATGTAGTATTCGCGCGTCACCTGCCAGCCAGCGAAGTCCAGCAGGCTCGCCAGCGCGTCCCCGAACACCGCGCCGCGGGTGTGCCCGACATGCAGCGGCCCGGTGGGGTTGGCCGAGACATACTCGACGTTGACCTTCTTCGCCCCGCCCATGTCCGAGCGGCCGAAATCTGTCCCCTGCGCCAGCGCGGTCGCCACCGCCTTGCGCCAGACCGAGGCGTCGAGCCGCAGGTTGATGAAGCCGGGCCCCGCCACCTCGGCCGAGGCGACGCGCCCGTCGGCCTCGAGCAGCGGCGCCAGCGCCTCGGCGATCTCGCGCGGCTTCAGTCGGGCGGGCTTGGCCAGCACCATCGCGGCGTTGGTGGCCATGTCGCCATGGGCGGGATCGCGGGGCGGCTCGACGGCGACGTTGGTCAGCTCCAGCCCCGGGGGCAGCGCGCCCTGCGCGGCCAGCGCCTCGAGGCTGTCGGTCACCAGGGCCCGGATGTCGGCGAAGAGGTTCATGGAAGGCTCCATCTGCGGCGCGCGACCTTTGCCACCGCCGCGCCCGCGGGTCAACGCGCCCGCGCCCGCCCCAGGCGCCTCCTGCAACCAAGCGCCCGAGCGCCTGGTCTCCGGCGCCGTCCGTCGCTGACGCCGATCAGAGCGACGAGGGCGCGCGCGGGACTGGACCGCCACGATCCCCCCCGATGTCGAGACCCTGACCGGCCGCCCCCGCGCACGTCATCGACATGGGCCGCCGACGCCGTCGGGCGGCCTGCGGGGCGTTCGCGCAAGTTGCCCCTGGCGTAAACATGAACACAATATTAACGTCAGGCCATTCACTGAACCGGAGCACCCGTCATGTCCTTCAAGACGGTGTCCTCCCCGGGTTTGCTTGGCGACCTGCTGGGAGATGAGCTTGTTCAGTTGCTTGGAGGGCCGGCGTACACGTTGCTTGTGGCCGTGGTCGTCGCCTCGGTGATCGGCGTCCTGATGATGGGACGCTCGACCTGACGAGGCCATGACCGTCCGAATGCCAGGCGCGGCCGGCTCCTCCGGGGGCCGGCCGGACCGGCGCCCACGTGAGGCCTTTCAGGTCCGCGACATCGGATCGGTCAGCTGCCGATGCTCCTGCAGGGCGAAGCGGTCGGTCATCCCGGCGATGTAGTCGGCCACCACCCGCGCCCGCGCCGTCGTCGACACCGCGTGCAGGGCCGAATCCCGCCAGTCGTCGGGCAGCACCCGGGGCGTCTCCATGTAGATCTCGAACAGCTCGGCCACCACGGCCGCCGCCTTGCGCCGCATCCGCGCCACCCGCCAGTGGCGGTACATCCGCTCGAACAGGAAGCCGCGGATCTGGCGGAGGTCCGAGACCATCGCGTCCGAGAACGCGATCACCGGCCGCCCCAGCGCGCGCACCTCGTCCGCGCTCGCGGCGCCCGAGCCCTCGAGCCGCAGGCGCGAGGTCTCCAGCACGTCCTCGACCAGCGCCCCGAACACGCGCCTGAGCGCCTCGTGCTGGCGACGCGCGGACTCCAGTCCGGGGTACTTCCGGTCCACCTCGCGGAAGCAGTCGCCCACCACCGGCAGCTCGGCGATCTCCTCGACCTGGAACAGCCCCGCGCGCAGCCCGTCGTCGAGGTCGTGCGTGTTGTAGGCGATGTCGTCCGACAGCGCCGCCGCCTGCGCCTCGGCGCTGGCGTGGGTGTGCAGCTCGAGGTCGTGGCGGGCCACGTATTCGGCGAGCGCGTAGTGCAGATCGCCCGCCTCCGCGCCCGGCTCGCACAGCGGGCCGTTGTGCTTGGCGATGCCCTCCAGCGTCTCCCAGGTCAGGTTCAGCCCGTCGAACTCGGCGTAGCGCGCCTCGATCTCGGTCACGATCCGCAGCGCCTGGGCGTTGTGGTCAAAGCCCCCGTAGGGCGCCATCGCCGCATGCAGCGCGTCCTCGCCGGTGTGCCCGAAGGGCGTGTGCCCGAGGTCGTGGGCCAGCGCCACCGCCTCGGCCAGCTCTTCGGTCAGCCCCAGATCGCGCGCCAGCGTGCGCGCCACCTGCGCCACCTCGATCGAGTGGGTCAGCCGGGTGCGGTAATAGTCCCCCTCATGCTCGACGAAGACCTGGGTCTTGTGCTTCAGCCGGCGGAAGGCCGAGGAGTGGATGATCCGGTCGCGGTCGCGCTGGAAGGGCGTGCGGTGGGCCGATTCCGGCTCGGCGTGCAGGCGCCCGCGCGAGGCGGCGGGAAGGCAGGCGTAGGGCGCGGGCATGGGACGCTCTCGGCTCGGGCGCGGCGGCGCGGCGCGTCGCCTCTTGCGTCCGCCCCGCCTGCGCATAGATGATGGCGCGAGGCCTACACCATCCTCCGCGAAGGGAAAACCGCCATGGCCGCGCCCGACTTCTCGCTCGATTTCTCCGCCCCGGCGATCACCGTGCCGCCGCGCGCGACCGACCGCGCGTTCGCGCGCCTGGCCGAGATCGCGGCGGACGCCGGCGCCCCGCAGTGCCTGCGGGTGGCGGTCGAGGGGGGCGGCTGCTCGGGCTTCCAGTACGAGATCACGCTCGAGCCTGCGCCGGCGCCCGACGACCTCGTCCTCGAGAAGGACGGCCAGAAGGTGCTGATCGACCCGGTCTCCCTGCCCTTCCTCTCCGACTCGGTGATCGACTTCACCGACGAGCTGATCGGCGCCCGCTTCGCGGTCGAGAACCCCAACGCCTCCAGCTCCTGCGGCTGCGGCACCTCCTTTTCGATGTAGGCGCGCCGCCCGCACCGGTCTCCGCCCGCCACGAGCCCCGCCGGGAGCGCCTGTTCTCCGGAGCCGTCCGTCGCTGATGCCGTAAAGAGCGACTCGCCCGACGCGGTCAGGGATCGCGCAGCGACCGCGCGCAGCGCGGCTTGTCCTTGACCGCTTCGGGCGAGTCGCTCAGGCATCTTCAGCGACGGACGGCTCGGGAGGACAGGCGCGCTCTGTTCTCGGGTGAGTTCCAGAAGCGCCCCTGCCGGCGCCCGCCGGCGCGCGCCCCCGGTGCGCGCCTGCCAGGCCCGCCCGCAGGGCGCCTCCCGTCCCGCCCTCCTTGTCCCGCCCCCTCGCCTTCCCCCGCCCGGCCCGATAGTCTGCGCGCGATCCCACCCCAGCAGCTCCCAGGTCCGCGCCCGATCCCATGCCCAGCCCCGAGACGCTCCTGAAATCGGTCTTCGGTTTCGACGCCTTCCGCCCCGGCCAGGCCGAGATCGTGTCGGCCATCCAGGCCGGCCGCGACGTGCTTGCGATCATGCCCACCGGCGGCGGCAAATCCCTGTGCTACCAGCTCCCCGCGCTCGCCCGCGACGGGGTCACGCTCGTCGTCTCACCCCTGATCGCCCTGATGCGCGACCAGGTGGCCGGACTGCGCGAGGCGGGCGTCGAGGCCGGCGCCCTGACCTCGGCCAACACGCCCGAGGACAACGAGCGGATCTTCGAGGCGATCGACCGCGGGTCGCTGAAGCTGTTGTATCTCGCGCCCGAGCGCCTGGCCTCCGCCCGCCAGCTGCTCTCGCGCCTGCCGATCTCGCTGCTGGCCATCGACGAGGCGCACTGCGTCAGCCAGTGGGGCCACGATTTTCGCCCCGACTACCTGCGCATCGGCGAGCTGCGCGCCGCGCTGGGCAACATCCAGACCGCAGCCTTCACCGCGACGGCCGACGAGGAAACCCGCGCCGAGATCCTGCGCCGGCTCTTCGACCATGACGACGCGCCGATCACCGATGAGGGCGAGGGCGACGACGCCTCGGTCCCCGCCGTCTTCCTGCGCGGCTTCGACCGCCCCAACCTGTTCCTGGCCTTCGAGGCCAAGGCCCAGCCGCGCAAGCAGCTGATGGACTTCGTCCTGCCCCGCCGCGGCCGCTCGGGCATCGTCTACGCGGGCAGCCGCAACAAGTGCGAGGTGCTCGCCACCGCCCTGCGCGCCGAGGGGATCGAGGCCCTGCCCTATCACGCCGGCCTCGCGCCCGAGGTCCGCTCCCACACCCAGGACCGGTTCTCGCGCGAGGACGGGCTGGTGATCTGCGCGACCGTCGCCTTCGGCATGGGCGTGGACAAGCCCGACATCCGCTTCGTGGCGCACGCCGACCTGCCCAAGTCGGTGGAGTCCTACTACCAGGAGATCGGCCGCGCCGGCCGCGACGGCGCCCCGGCCGACACCTTCACCCTGTTCGGGGTCGAGGACATCAAGCTCCGCCGCATGCAGATCGACGAGGGCCAGGCCCCCGAGGAGCGCAAGCGCGCCGACCACCAGCGCCTGAACGCCCTGCTGTCGCTGGCCGAGGCGCCCGGCTGCCGCCGCCAGACCCTGCTCGCCTATTTCGGCGAGGCCCGGCCAGAGCCCTGCGGCAACTGCGACCTGTGCAAGACGCCCCCCGCCCTCTTCGACGGCGCGGTCGCCGCCCAGAAGGCCCTCTCGGCCATCTATCGCACCGGAGAGCGCTTCGGGGTCGAGCACATCGTCGGCGTGCTGACCGGCAAGACCGACGAGCGGGGCGAGCGTCTGGGCCACGACCGCCTCTCGGTCTTCGGCATCGGCAAGGAGTTCGACAAGAACGGCTGGCGCGGCATCCTGCGCCAGCTGCTGGCGCTGGGTCTGGCGCAGGTCGACAGCCAGACCGGCGGCTGGCGGCTGACCGAGGACGCCCGCCCCGTCCTGCGGGGCGAACGCGAACTGATGCTGCGCCAGGACGCCCTCAAGACCCGCCGCAGCAAGGAGGAGCGCCGCGCCGCCCCCACGGCCCTGGTGGAGGAGGCCGACGAGCCGCTGCTCTCGGCCCTCAAGGTGCTGCGCCGGCGGCTGGCCGAGGCGCAGAACGCGCCCGCCTACATCGTCTTCAACGACCGCAGCCTGATCGACATGGCCACCCGCAAGCCGCAGACCCTCGACGAACTCGCCCAGTGCCACGGCGTCGGCGCGGCCAAGCTGGCGCGTTACGGGGCCGAGTTCCTGGAAATTCTCACCGGCGCCCCCGCCCCCGACGCCCACCCCACCCGGATCCGCGCGGCCGCGGCCGGCTCGGGCGAGGTCTTCGACGCGCTCCACGCCGCCCAGCTTCGCTTGTCGCGCGGCGCGCAGGGCGCCGACAAGCTGCTCACCTGCACCAACTCCACGCTCGCCAAGGTGGTCGAGCGTCGTCCCGACAGTCTCGAAGCCCTCGCAGCGGTCCCCGGCATGGGGGCCCAGCGGGCCGAGCGCTTCGGCCCGGCCTTCCTCTCGATCCTCGCCGCCGCCGCCGAGGCCTGAGCGGGAGAGCCCCCCGCGCCCCCGATCGCGCCGAGCGAGCCCCGCCTCGCCAGACCCCAGCCCCAGGCAGGAGACCCCGCCGATGAAGATCGCGACCTTCAACATCAACGGCGTGAAGGCTCGTCTCCCCGCCCTGCTGGACTGGCTCGAGCGGGCGAAACCCGACGTCGTCTGCCTGCAGGAGATCAAGTCGGTCGACGAGACTTTCCCCCGCGAGCCCATCGAGGACGCCGGCTGGAACCTCGAGACCCACGGCCAGAAGGGCTTCAACGGCGTCGCCATCCTCGCCCGCCGCCCGATCGAGGACGTGACCCGCGGCCTGCCCGGCGACGAGACCGACGAACAGGCCCGCTACATCGAGGCCACGGTCTGCGGAGAGCAGGGCGCGGTCCGGATCTGCGGCCTCTACCTGCCCAACGGCAACCCCGCCCCGGGCCCCAAATACGACTACAAGCTCGCCTGGATGGCGCGGCTCGAGGCCCGCGCGGCCGAGCTGATGGCGGCGGAGGAGCCCGCCATCCTGGCCGGCGACTTCAACGTGATCCCCCAGCCCGAGGACGCCGCCCGTCCGCAGAACTGGACCGAGGACGCGCTGTTCCTGCCCCAGACCCGCCAGGCCTGGCGGCGGATCCTCAACCAGGGCTGGACCGACGCGCTGCGCATCCACCGTCCCGGGCCCGAGGTCTACACCTTCTGGGACTACCAGGCCGGCGCCTGGCAGCGGAACGACGGCATCCGCATCGACCACCTGCTGCTCACGCCCCAGGCTGCAGACCGGCTGAAGTCGGCCGAGGTCGACGCCTGGGCCCGCGGGGGCGAGAAACCCTCCGACCACGCGCCCGTGTGGATCGAGCTCGACCTCTGAGCCGCTGCGTCCCGTCGCCCGCGGGCGCGCCCCGGGCCTGACCCGGGGGCTCGCGAGGCGTCGGCCCGGCGACAGACCGCCGGGCCTCGCGCCCCACGGCTCCCGGATCGCTCGGCGGGAGGCTCGGCCCCGGCGCGCCTCCTCCGCCGCCCCGCGCCCGGCCGCCGCCTTGCGGGGCGTCGTCCCGCCCCATAGGTAGGCGGCAGGCGCGCCGACCCGCCCCTTTCAGGCCGCGCGAGGAGACCCAGAGATGAGCGTGACGCGCGAGGACATCCTGAAGGCCCTTTCCCGGGTCATCGACCCCGGCCAGGGCAAGGACCTTGTCGCCGCCGACATGGTCCGCGCGCCCGTGTTCGAGAACGGAACCGCCCGGTTCATCCTCGAGGTCGATCCCGCCCGCGGCCGCGAGATGGGCCCCGTGCTGCAGGCCGCCGAGGCCGCCGTCGGCGCCCTGCCCGGCGTCGAGAAGGTGCAGGGCGTGCTGACCGCCCACGGTCCCGCCGCCGCCCCCGCCGCGCGCGCCCCGGCCCCCGGCGGCGGCGCGCCCCAGGGCGGCGCGCCGAACCTCAAGATCGGGCGTCACCCCCAGCCGCAGGCCTCCAGGAAGATCGCAGGCGTCGACAAGATCCTGGCGGTCG
Organism: uncultured Albimonas sp.; assembly: GCF_963977235.1. Taxonomy (NCBI): domain Bacteria; kingdom Pseudomonadati; phylum Pseudomonadota; class Alphaproteobacteria; order Rhodobacterales; family Paracoccaceae; genus Albimonas; species uncultured Albimonas sp. The sequence goes on along the minus strand of NZ_CAXBOD010000024.1, from coordinate 8,586 downwards.
GCTCGGGCAAGGGCGGCGTGGGCAAGTCCACCGTCTCGGTCAACCTCGCCGTGGCGCTGGCCCAGGCCGGGAAGCGGGTGGGTCTGCTCGACGCCGACATCCACGGGCCCAGCCAGGCCCGGATGCTGGGGCTGACCGAGCGTCCCCGCTCGGATGGCGACACGATCATCCCGCTGCACGCCCACGGCCTGACCGCGATGTCGATCGGCCTGATGCTGCCCGAGGACGAGGCGGTGATCTGGCGCGGCCCGATGCTGATGGGCGCGCTCCAGCAGATGATGAACCAGGTGCGCTGGGGCGAGCTCGACGTGCTGGTCGTCGACCTGCCGCCGGGCACCGGCGACGTGGCGCTGAGCCTGTGCCAGAAGGCCGAGGTGACCGGCGCGCTGATCGTCTCGACGCCCCAGGACGTGGCCCTGCTCGACGCCAAGAAGGCGGTGGCGATGTTCCGCAAGCTCGAGACGCCGGTGCTGGGGCTGATCGAGAACATGTCGGTCTTCGTCTGCCCTCACTGCGGCCAGCCCAGCCACATCTTCGGCCACGACGGCGCCAAGGCCGAGGCGAAGCGCCTCGGGCTTCCCTTCCTGGGCGAGATCCCGCTGCATCTCGACATCCGCGTCTCGGGCGACGCGGGCGCGCCGATCGTCTCCGCCGCCCCCGACGCGCCGCAGAGCAAGGCCTTCCGCGACCTCGCCGCGAAGCTGATCGAGAACGGGGTGGTCTGAGCGCGGCCGGCGCCGCGCGCAGCAGGGACCCGCGCAGGGGCCCCGCGCCAGGGACCCGTGCCCCGCGGCGCAAGGAAGCGCCCCGGCCCCCGGCCCGGGGCGACCTCGCCGCCGTCGCGTCAGCGGACATCGACCGGCGCTTGCCGCCGATCCGAACCGCATCGGGGCGCCGAGGGTCCGGCAAGCGGCGCAGGGCGTCTCGGCCGCGCCGGGCGCGGGCTCACTCCATCGGCGACAGCAGGGCGGGCGCGGTGACCAGCTGGCGGACGCCGTGGGCGTGGTCTTCCTCGAACGTGTTCTCGGCGCACCAGCGGTGCAGGGTCATGATGTCGACCCGCGCGCACCAGGGCCGCACCGACCAGGTCACCTGATAGGGCGAGCAGCTCGACTGCGAGTAGCTCGGCCCCGTGGTCGAGCCGGCGAAGACCACCGGCTCCCCGAACCCCGTCGGCAAGGCCCGCGGCTGGCTGAGGGCGGCCGAGGCCGGATCGCCCGACGCGTAGTCGAACTGCGAGAAATCCAGCGCCGCGGGGTCGTTGACCGCCAGGAACACCTGCGTCTCGACCCGCAGCTGCGGGTTGACGCAGTTCGCGTTCGCGCAGGCGCCCAGGCCCGCGCCCGGCCCCCCGTCGCAGGAGGTGTGCACCCAGTGCACCTCGACCGTGTCGCCAGGCTTCAGCCCGTGGCAGGCGCCGTGACCGTGGAGGGGATCCTCGAGCTCCTGGGCGGTCAGCTCGGCGGTTTCGTTGCAGCGCCAGCCGCCATGCTCCCCCTCGCCGGCCGAGACCGAGAAGCCGGGGCCCTTGTGCTCGGCGTTCACGTGGAAGTGGATGTTGCACAGGTTCAGTCGCGAGGCCGGCGGGGCCAGCGAGAACAGGCGCGCGTTGGCCCCCGACTTGGCCGAGATGTCCCGCGGCGTCTGCGGCCCGAACCCCTCGCACAGGGGCTCGGCCCCCGCCAGGGCCGGCGCGGGGAGGCTCAGTGCGGCCAGCACCGGCAAAAGAACGAGGGCGGGACGGATCATGCGCAGACGCTCCGAGGAAGCCCGGGCGGCCGGGCGGTGGATAGATCGGGCGACAGCAAGACTGGGAATCGGGTTGAAACCGCGTTAAGGACCCTGTGCGACCACGTGCGCCGACGGCTTTGCCCGGCGGCGGCGCGCGCCGCTCAGACCGTCGTCGACGCGGTCGCGAACCCACCTATTTCGCTGTATCGTCGCGCAGCTGGATACGACCTACGGCCCTGTCCGCGCTCTTCCGACGCGGGGGCCCATGCAGCCGTGACCCGGTCCGCCAACTGCCCCCACTCTGGCCGGCGGGGCCGAGCCGCGGCCCCCAGCCCGTCCGCGGCACGTAAGGAGACGTCATGCGCCTGCGCCTTGGATGCGAGATCGCCAGCGATTTCCAGGCCCCCACCCCGTTGATCGCGATGCTCAACGTGCACCACTCGCGCGTGTCGGGGCTGGAGCGTCCGGACCACCTGACCGTCTCCCCCCCGGTGCCCATCGACCACTATCGCGACGGGTTCGGGAACTGGTGCGCGCGGATGGTGGCGCCGCAGGGCCGCTTCACGCTGCGCACCGACGGCGTGCTGCGCGACAGCGGCGCCGAGGACCCGGTCTATCCCCAGGCCCGCCAGAGCCCGATCGAGAGCCTGCCCGCCGAAGCGATCCAGTTCCTGTTGCCCTCGCGCTACTGCGAGTCCGACAAGCTGCTGGAGGAGGCCTGGAACCGCTTCGGCCACCTGCCCGAGGGCGGGCCGCGGGTGCAGGGCGTGGTCGAATATGTCCACAACCACATCCAGTTCGACTACATGGCCGCGCGCAACACTCGAACCGCCTTCGAGGCGAATATCGAGCGCACCGGCGTCTGCCGCGACTTCACCCACCTGGCGGTGGCGCTGTGCCGGGCGCTGAACGTGCCGACGCGCTATTGCACGGGCTACGTCTCGGACATCGGCCAGCCGCCGCCCTACGCGACGATGGATTTCGCGGCCTGGATGGAGGTGTTCCTCGACGGCCGCTGGATCACCTACGATCCGCGCAACCTGACCCCGCGCATCGGGCGGGTGCTGGTGGGGCGCGGCCGCGACGCCGCCGACGTGCCGCTGACGCACTCGTTCGGCCTCGCGCAGCTGGCGAAGTTCGAGGTCTGGATCGACGAGATCTGAGGAAACGCCCGGAGGCGCGCCCAAGGGCGCGGCTCCGGTCCCGTCCGACGTCGCCGGGGGCCGCAACGGCGGCGCCCGGCGACGGGTCGGGCGTCAGCCCGCGGGCTGGTCGACCGCGGGCGCCTCGGCGGGGGGGCCTGCGGCAAGCCAGCGATGGGCCATGGCGAGCTTCTGGCGCGCCGGCTCGGGCAGCACGAACGGATAGAGGTCGGCCAGGCCCATCGACCGGTTCACGTGGTTCAGCGCCAAGCCCAGCTCGCAGCCCCGGTCGATCAGCGTGACCGCGTCCGGCTCGGCATAGGCGTCGTAGCCGGCCGAGGCCGCCGGCGCGCTCAGCCCCGCGGCCGCGAAACTGTCCACGATGTCGGTCAGGTGCAGCAGGTGGGCGCAGCTTTCGGCCCAGTCCTCGTGCGCGTGGGCCGAGGCGTAGGGCGTGACGTGGTTGTCGGGCCAGTCGCAGGGCGGGCCCTGGTCGTAGTGGCGGGCCAGCGCCTCGCCATAGTCCTCGCGCTCGTCGCCGAACAGCTCGCGGAACGGCGTGAGAAACGCGTCCGAGGCCGAGAGGCGAAGGTGCAGGGCGTGGGCCAGCTCGTGGCGGAAATGGCCCACGAGCGTGCGGTAGGGCTCGCCCAGGTCCTCGCGCCGGCGGGCGCGCTCGGCGGGGTCGGCCTCGGCGAGGTTGATGGTCACCACGCCGTCGGCATGGCCCATGATCACGTCCACCGGGCCGTGGCGCGTCTCCTCGGCCAGCATCCTGAACACCGGGCTCGGGCCGGGATCGTCGGGCGTCCACCAGCCCCAGCGCGAGAGGTTGGCCAGCACCCAGCGCTTGGCCGCCTCGGCGTCGGCCCATTGGGCGATCGCCTCGGGCAGCGAGCGGTCGGGCGAGGTCTGGGTCATCGCGCAGGAACGGCAGAAGTCGCCGCCCTCGGCCGGCCAGTTGCAGCCGAGACTCTCGCGATGGGCGCAGGGTTGCGGGCCCTCGCCCGGCCCCTCGCCGGGCGCAGACCCGCCGGCCGCGTCGGCCTCGGCCGGGTCGGGCTCGGCCGCGACGGGCTCGAAGGTCACGAATCCGCCCGCGCGCCCGTTGGCGTCCGGATCGTAGAGCACCTGCGCCCCGCACACGCAGGCGCGATTGTGGAACCAAAGCTGCCCGCCGCAGGCGGGGCATTCGAAAAGGCGCATCGCTGCTCCAGTCTGGCGCGTCCCCGAGCCCCCGGGCGGACGCGCCCCGCCGCGGGGCGCGCGCCGGGGATCAGAGGGGTTTCAGCCCCTCGGCCTCCAGCGCCGCCTGCACGGCGGGGCGCGCCTGCATCCGGGTCCGGTGCGCATGCACCTTGGGGAATCGCGCGGGATCTATCCTGTCGGTCTCCAGCCACCTGGAGACGGTGTAGAGATAGGCGTCGGCGACCGTGTGACCATCCCCCATCACGAAGGGACCCTGAAAGACCTCCTCCTCGAGGTGACGGAAGCTCTCGCCCACCGTTTCGGGGACCTTGGCGACCATGTCGGCGTGCGAGCTCTCCTGGTCGGCCCAGCGCCCGGCGCGGCGGCCGTGGGCGTGGTTCACGTGCAGCGTGGCGCAGAGGTAGGCGGCGACGCTCTGCATCCGCGCGAACTCCCAGGGATCGGCGGGTGCGAGTCCGGCCTCCGGGAAGCTCTGGGCGATCCAGGCGAGGATCGCGGGCGTCTCGGTCAGGGGCCCGCGATCGGTGATCAGCAGCGGCACGCGCCCCTTGGGGTTCATCGCCAGGTACTCGGGCGTGCGCTGCTCGGCGGCGGCGAAGTCGACGCGGCGCAGCTCGAACTCCGCCCCCGCCTCGCGCAGCGCGATGTGGGAGGCGAGCGAACAGGCGCCGGGCGAGGAATAGAGGGCGATCAAGGCGGGGATCCTCCGGTCTGGCCCCGGCCGTCGTCGCGCGGCGGGGCGGTCGGCGCGCAGCCTAGCCGCGCGGCCCGGCCTGCGGAAGGGGGCGCGCCGGATCCGGGGCGGGGATCGCGCCCGGAGCGTCGAGGCCCGGCAGCGCCAGCGCCCGGGCCGCCTCGACCAGGCGCCGGGCGGCGGCGCTGCGCGGCGCATCGAGCACCGCCTCGGCCGGGCCGGTCTCGACGATGCGGCCCGCCTCCATCACCGCGAGGCGGGCGCAGACCGCGCGGGCGACCGCGAGGTCATGGGTGACGAACAGCAGCGCGAACCCCTGCTCGGCCTGAAGGCGGGCGATCAGCGCCAGCACGCGGGCCTGCGTGGTGACGTCGAGCGCCGAGGTCGGCTCGTCGCAGATCAGCAGCGCCGGCCGCCCGGCCAGCGCCCGGGCGAGCGCGATGCGCTGCCGCTGCCCGCCCGAGAACGCGTGCGGGCGCCGCCCGGCCGCGTCCTCCGGCAGGCCCACCTGGGCCAGCAGGTGGGCGACCGCGGCGCGGGTCTCGGCGCCGGGGGCCGCGAGCGCGTGGCGGGCCAGCGGCTCGGCCACGATCTCCCCCGCCGTCATTCGCGGGTTGAGCGAGCCCAACGGGTCCTGGAACACCATCTGCGCGCGTCCCGCGGTCCGCGCCCGCCCGGCCCCGGGCGCCAGCAGCCCCGCCGCGATCCGCGCCACGCTGGTCTTGCCCGAGCCCGAGGCGCCCGCCAGACCGAGGCTCTCGCCCGGGCCCAGTCGCAGCGACACCCCGCTCAGCGCCCGGGGCGGACGCGCGCCGAACAGGCGGCGGCGCGCGTAGGAGAGGGCGACGTCCGTGAGCTCCAGCACCGGGGGTCCGGCCGCGGCGCGCAGGGGCTGCGAGGGCGTGTCGAGCCGCGGGATCGCGGCCGCCATCTCCCGCGTCCAGGGATGGGCGGGGGCGCGCAGCAGACGCGCGGGGGGGCCCTCCTCGACGATGCGGCCCGCGCGCATCACCGCCACGCGGTCGGCGCAGGCCGCCGCGGCCGCGAGGTCGTGGCCCACCAGCAGCGCGGCCATCGCCCGCTCGCGGCACAGGCGTCCCAGCAGCGCCAGCAGGTCCGCCCGCCCGGCGACGTCGAGCGAGGCGGTCGGCTCGTCTGCCACCAGCAGCTCCGGGTCCCCCGCCAGCGCCAGCGCGATCACCGCCCGCTGACGCTGCCCGCCCGAGAGGCGATGGGGGGGCCGCGTCAGCATCGCGGCGGGGTCGGGCAGACCGACCTCGGCCAGCAGCGCCTCGGCCCGCGCGCGCGCCGGCCCGCGCGAGAGGCCCCCGCGCAGGCGCAGCGTCTCGATCAGTTGCGCGCCGATCGTGACCATCGGGTCGAGCGCGGCCGAAGGGTCCTGGAACACCGCCCCGATGCGCCGGCCGCGCAGGGCCCGGAAGCGCTCGGGCGGCAGGGCGGCGAGGTCGTCCCCGTCGAACAGGATCCGCCCGCCCCCGATCCGTCCCGGCGGCGGGACCAGACCCAGTATGGCGGCTGCCAGCGCCGACTTGCCGGCGCCCGATTCCCCGGCCAGCGCCAGGATCTCGCCGCGCCCGATCTCCAGCGAGGCGCCCTCGACCGCCACGCGCGCGCCGAAGACCACGCGCAGATCCTCGATCCGCAGCAGGGCGCTCATGGCCGGTCGGCCGGGTCAGGGGCGGCCCGGTGGGGATCGGCGCGGGCGCGAAGGGCCTCGGCGCCGGCGTTGGCGCCCAGCGCCAGGGCGACCAGCAGGGCCGAGGGGAAGGCCGCGATCCACCAGCGCCCGGCGAACATCTGCTCGGCCCCCAGCCGGATCAGCGTGCCGAGCGAGGGCGTCGAGGGCGGCGCCCCGAGCCCCAGGAACGACAGCGTCGCCTCGGCGATGGCGGCCAGCGGCAGCAGCACCGCGGCCAGCGTCAGCACCGGGCGGGCGACGCCGGGCAACACGTGGCGGCGCAAGATCCGCGAGGTCCCCAGGCCGGTGATCCGGGCGGCGGCCACGAAGTCGCGCCGCGCCTCGACCGCGGCGGCGGCCCGGGCGACGCGCGCATACTGGGGCCAGTCGCTCAGCCCGATGGCGAGCGCGGTGGCCGGGATCGCCAGCGCCTCGCGCGCGCCGGGGGGCAGGAAGGCGCGGGCGAGACCGTTGATCAGGATCGCCACCAGGATGCCCGGCAAGGTCAGCTGCACCTCGGCCAGCCGCATCAGCGCGGCGTCGAGCCACCCCCCCGCCGCCCCCGCCGCGACCCCGACCAGCGCCCCCAGACCCAGCCCCAGCGCGGTCGCGGCCAGCGCCACAAGGATCGAGAGCCGCCCTCCGTAGAGCAGGGACGAGAGCAGGTCGCGCCCCTGCCCGTCGGTCCCGAGCCAGAACGGCGCCCGCCCGCCCTCGATCCAGGCCGGCGGCAGGAAGGCGTCGCGCAGCGAGAGGACGGCGGGGTCGAACGGGTCCTGCGGCGCGATCCAGGGCGCGGCGAGGCAGGCCAGCGCCGGCAGCAGGCCCAGCGCCATCGCCAGGGCGGGCAGAAGGCGCGCGCGGACCATGGCTCAGCCCCGCAGCCGCGGGTCGAGCGCCAGGTGCGCCAGGTCCGCGGCGAGGTTCACCGTCACGAAGATCGCGGCGGCCAGCACCAGACAGCCGGCGATGGCGGGCGCGTCCACCGCCTCGACCGACTGCAGGAAGAACAGGCCCGTGCCCGGCCATTGAAACACCGTCTCGGTGATCACCGAGAAGGCGGCCAGCGCGCCGAGGTTGGTGGCGCTCGCCGCGATCACCGGCGGGGCGGCGTTGCGCAGCGCGTGGGCCAGGACCGCGCGCTCGGGCAGGCCGCGGGCGCGGGCGAAGCGGATGTGCTCGGCGGCCAGCGCCTCGGCCGTCTCGGCGCGCGCGAGACGCAGGACCACCGGCAGCTGGAACAGCGCCAGCGTCAGCGCCGGCAGCAGGATCGAGGCCCAGCCCGGCGCGCTGAGCAACGCGGTCCGCCACCCCCCGAGGTCCACCGCGCCCCCTCGCCCCGAGGCCGGCAGCCAGCGCAGCTCGACCGCGAATACCTGGATCAGCGCCAGCCCGATGACGAAGGTGGGGACCGAGACCCCCAGCAGCGAGACGGCCGCCACCGCGCGCGAGCCCGCCGAGCGCGGCCGCAGCCCCGCCCAGGTCCCCGCCGCCAGCCCGAGCGGGATCGCGATCAGGGCCGAGACGGCGACGAGCTCCGCGGTGGCCGGCAGGCGCGCGGCCAGCGCCTCGGCGACGGGCATGCGCAGCCGCCAGGAGAGGCCGAGGTCCCCCCCCAGCGCCGCCCCCGCCCAGTCGAGAAAGCGCAGGAGCGTCGGCCGGTCGAGCCCCAGCGCCGCCCGCGCCTCCGCCCGCCGCTCGGCCGAGGCGTCGAGGCCGACCAGCGCCGACACCGGGTCGCCCGCGAGATCCGAGATCGCGAAGGCCAGCGCCGCCACCGCCAGCATCACCAGCGCCCCCTGCGCCAGCCGGCGCGCGATCAGCCCCGCGACTCCGCCGGCCGGCGCGCCGGTCCCGGCGAAGCGCCCCGCGCTCATGCCAGGGCCGCGCCGCGCGCCGGCCCGCGTCGCACCCGCCCGCGCGCAGGGGCTCGGGCCATCGCCGGCCGCCGCGCCGCAGCCTGCGCCGCCGACTGCCTCGCCGATTGCGCTGTCGTCCGCCGACGCTCGGGCGGCAGGGGCATCGCCGGCCCGCGGGTTCGCGCCTCGCGCGCGGTCGGCGCAGGATGCCGGGCGGAGGGTCCGGGCACGCGGGGCGTGGCGGGCCCGGGG
>NZ_CAXBOD010000023.1:0-64460 GCF_963977235.1 uncultured Albimonas sp. | reverse complement strand
CCTCGGGGCTGAGCGCGCCCAGCGACATGCCCGGCGTCACGAACCGCTTGCGGATCGAGGTGATGGATTCCACCTCCTCGATGTCGATGGGCGAGCCCTTGGGCTTGAAGTCCAGCAGGTCGCGCAGGTGCACCGGCGGCTGGGCCTGCTGGCCCGCCGAGAACTTCTTCCACATCTCGTAGGAGCCCGAGTCGCAGGCCGACTGCAGCATGTGCATGCCCTGCGCGCTCCAGGCGTGGGTCTCGCCGGACTTGCGCAGCTTGTAGAGGCCGCCGATGGGCAGCACCGTGTCGGGCATCCCGAAGGCCTTGGCGTGGATCTGCTCGGTCTTCTGCTGAAGGCCGGCCAGACCGATGCCCGAGATGCGCGAGGTCATGCCGGGGAAGTAGTCGGCGACCATGGCGCGCGACAGCCCCACCGCCTCGAAGTTGAGCCCGCCGCGATAGGACGAGATCACCGAGATGCCCATCTTGGACATGATCTTCAGCAGGCCCGCGTCGATCGAGGCGCGGAAGTTCTTCACCGCATCCTCGGCCGAGCCGTCGATCAGCCCGCGCTCGATCCGGTCGGCCACCGACTCCTGGGCCAGATAGGCGTTCACCGTGGTGGCGCCGCAGGCGATCAGCACCGCGAAGTAATGCGGGTCGATGCACTCGGCCGAGCGGACGTTCAGCGAGCAGAAGGTCCGCAGCCCCTTCTTGGTCAGCCACGAATGCACCGCCGAGGTCGCCAGGATCATCGGCACGGCGATGTTGTCGGCGTCCACGCCCTCGTCGGTCAGGATCAGGTGGCCGATGCCGGCGCGCACGGCCTCCTCGGCCTCGGTGCGGATCCGCTCGAGGTAGATGCGCAGGGCGCCCTGCTCCTCGCCCACCGGATACACGCAGTCGATGGTGCGGACCGAGCCCCCGAAGGCCTCGACCATCGCGTTGAACTGGCCGTTGGAGACGAACGGGCTCTCCAGCGTCAGGATCTCGGTCTGGGAGCTGTCCTGGTCCAGCACGTTCTTGAGGTTGCCAAAGCGCGTGCGCAGCGACATCACCCGATGCTCGCGCAGGCTGTCGATGGGCGGGTTGGTGACCTGGGAGAAGTTCTGGCGGAAGAAGTGGCTCATCGGCCGATACTTCTCCGACAGCACGGCCGAGGGCGTGTCGTCGCCCATCGAGCCGATGGCCTCCTTGCCGTCCTCGGCCATCGGGTGGAGGATCGCCTCCAGCTCCTCGATGGAATAGCCGGCCGCGATCTGGCGCTTGCGCAGCTCGTCGCGCTGGTAGAGGCGGGGCTCCTTGGCGCCCTCCACATGGGCTTCGAGGTCGTTGATCGTGCCGACCCAGTCGCCGTAGGGCTGCGAGGTCGCCAGCTCGTCCTTGATCTCGTAGTCATGCAGCAGCCGGCCGGTGGTCATGTCGACCGCCAGCATCTGCCCGGGCCCGAGCGCCCCCTTCTCCTGCACGCCCATCTCGTCGACCGGGACCATGCCGGCCTCCGAGCCCGCGATCACCAGCCCGTCGCCGGTCACCACGTAGCGCAGCGGACGCAGGCCGTTGCGGTCGACGCCCGCCACGACCCAGCGGCCGTCGGTCATCGCCAGCGCGGCCGGGCCGTCCCACGGCTCCATCACCGAGTTGGAATAGGCGTACATGTCCCGCCAGGTCGAGGGCATCGCCGTGCCGGTCTTCGACCAGGCCTCGGGCACCAGCATGGTCTTGGCCATGGGGGCCGAGCGGCCGGCATGCACCAGCACCTCGAACACCGCATCGAGCGCGGCCGAGTCCGAGGACCCCGAGGGGATGATCGGCTTGATGTCCTCGGCCATGTCACCGAAGTAGGTCGAGGCCATGCGGATCTCGTGGGACTTCATCCAGTTGACGTTGCCCTTCAGCGTGTTGATCTCGCCGTTGTGGGCGAGCATGCGGAAGGGCTGGGCCAGCCACCACTGGGGGAAGGTGTTGGTCGAATAGCGCTGGTGATAGATCGCGAAGGCCGATTCAAAGCGGTCGTCCTTCAGGTCGGGATAGAACTCGGCCACCTGCTCGGCCAGCATCATGCCTTTGTAGATGATCGACCGGCACGAGAGCGAGCAGATGTAGAAGCCCGAGACCTGCGCCGCGGCCACCGCCTTCTCGATCCGGCGGCGGATGACGTAGAGCTCGCGCTCGAACGTCTCCTGATCCGCGCCGGTGTTGTTCGAGATCAGGATCTGCTCGATCTCGGGCCGGGTGGCGTTGGCCTTGTCGCCCAGCACCTGGATGTTCACCGGGACATGGCGCCAGCCGTAGATGTAGTGACCCATGCGGAGCACTTCCGTCTCCACGATGGTGCGGCAGGTCTCCTGCGCGCCGAAGTCGGCGCGGGGCAGGAACACCATGCCCACGGCGACGAGCTCCTCGTTGGGCTCATGGCCGGTGCGGCGGATCTGCTCCTCGAAGAAGGCCTTGGGGATCTGCACGTGGATGCCCGCGCCGTCGCCGGTCTTGCCGTCGGCGTCGACCGCGCCGCGGTGCCAGATCGCCTTCAGCGCCGAGATCCCGCTCTGCACCACTTCGCGCCGCGGCTTGCCGTCGACGGCCACCACCAGCCCGACCCCGCAGGAGGCGTGCTCGAAGTCTTCGCGGAACATGCCGGTCTCGGACAGACGCTTGCGCTGTTCCTCGTGGGCCTGCGCCCAGGTCGCGTCGTAATTCGTCATGTCCGTGCTCCTTTCCTCAAGAGCGTCTTGGGGCGCCGGGGGCCGGGGCGCGGCCCCGATCCGGCGTCTGGTCCGGGCGGCGCGCGGCGCCCGGCGGGCGTCCCGGCGCGCGTGCCGGCATCTGCGGTTTCGGCCCGGCCGGGGGCGCAGGGGCCGTCCGGCGGGGAAGGGCGGGCGCCGGCGGTCGCGTCCGCCGGGGCCCAGGGTTCGCATCGGCGCGGCCGCTGCGGCCGAGACGCGCTCGGCCGGCTCACTCGGCGGCGATCACCCGGGCGTCGGCGTCGAACTTCGCCGCGATCGCGTCGGCCGCCTCGCGCCCGTCGCGGATCGCCCAGACCACCAGGCTGGCGCCCCGCACGATGTCGCCGACGGCGTAGACGCCCTCCATCGCGGTCATGTGGGTGCGGTGGTCGGTCTTCACGGTGCCCCAGCGGGTCACGGGAAGCTCCTCGCAGCCCCACAGGGTCGGCAGCGCCTCGGGGTCGAAGCCCAGCGCCTTGATCACCAGGTCCGCCGGCTCGGTGTAGTCCGCGCCCTCGATCTCCTCGGGGGTCTGGCGGCCGGTGACGTCGGGGGCGCCCAGGCGCATCCTGGCGACGCGCACGCCGGTCACCTTGTCGTCGCCGACAAAGCCCTTGGGGGCGGCGAGCCACACGAACTCGACCCCCTCCTCCTCGGCGTTGGCCACCTCCCGCTGGGAGCCGGGCATGTTTGCCTTGTCCCGACGGTAGAGGCACTTGACCGACTTCGCGCCCTGGCGGATGGCGGTGCGCACGCAGTCCATGGCGGTGTCGCCGCCGCCGATCACGACGACGTTCTTGCCCTGGGCGTTCAGCTCGCCGGAGGTGTAGTCGGGCACGCTGTCGCCAAAGCCGTGCCTGTTCGACGCCGTCAGATAGTCGAGCGCGCGCTTGATGCCCGGCAGACCCGCGCCCGGGCCGCCGAGGTCCCGGCTCTTGTAGACGCCGGTGGCGATCAGCACGGCGTCATGGGCGCTGCGGATCTCCTCGAACGAGCGGTCCTCGCCGACGGCGCAGTTCAGCACGAACTTGACGCCGGCCGCCTCGAGCTGGGCGTTGCGGCGGGTGACCACGTGCTTCTCCAGCTTGAAGCCGGGGATGCCGTAGATCATCAGCCCGCCCGAGCGGTCGTAGCGGTCGTAGACGGTGACCTGGAAGCCGCGGCGGCGCAGCACGTCGGCCGCAGCCAGGCCCCCGGGGCCCGCGCCGATAACGCCCACCGATTCCGGCCGCTCCTTGAGGGGCTTGCCGGGTTTGACCCAGCCTTTCTCCCAGGCGGTGTCGGTGATGTATTTCTCGACCGCGCCGATGGTGACGGTGCCGTGGCCCGACTGCTCGATGACGCAGTTGCCCTCGCACAGGCGGTCCTGGGGGCAGATGCGGCCGCAGATCTCGGGGAAGGTGTTGGTCGCCTGGGAGACCTGGTAGGCCTCCTCCAGCCGGTCCTCGGCGACCAGCTTCAGCCAGTCGGGGATGTTGTTGTGCAGCGGGCAATGCTGCTGGCAATAGGGCACGCCGCACTGCGAGCAGCGCGCGGACTGCTCCTCGGCCTTGGCGGCGGCGAATTCGCGGTAGATCTCACCGAAGTCGTCGCGGCGCGCCTCGGCGGCGCGCTTCTCGGGCATCCCGCGGGGGACGTCGACGAACTTGAGCATCTTCTGAGCCACCTGGCGGTCTCCCTCGGGCGAGCATGGCTGGGGCCCCGGACTCGCGTCCGGCGTCTGATCCGGTGACTAACCGATCCGCGCGGGGAATAAAAGACAGCAATGCTGACCTTGTTTGCGGGTCCGCAGGGGTGGGGGTTGCATTCCGCTGGGTCGGCCGTCCGATCGGCAGGCAAAATCAGGTCAGCATTGCTTACCCAATTACGCCGCATTCCCAGCAGCCCCTCTGCCCGCTAACCCTTTCCGCGTCTCCCGCCTGTCGCTCAGGACAAACCCATGCCCTTGATGAACCTCGTGATTCTGGCCCTGATCCAGGGCATCACCGAGTTCCTTCCGATCTCCTCCTCGGGCCACCTGGCGCTGTTCCCGGCGCTGTCGGGCGCGGCGGACCAGGGCCTGTCGATCGACGTGGCGGTCCACGTGGGCACTTTGGTCGCGGTCGTCATCTTCTTCTGGAAGGACGTGCGGGCGGCGGTGGTCGGCGGCCTGCAGGTCCTGACCGGCAAAGTCTCGACCTACGAGGCCGGGCTGGCCCTGCGGTTGGTGGTCGCAACCATACCGGTGGTCATCGCGGGACTGCTGCTGTCGATGGCCGGGCTGACCGACATCTTCCGCAATGTCGAGATCATCGCCTGGTCCACCATCGTGTTCGGCGTGGTCCTCTACATCTTCGACCGCTGGGGCCCGCAGACGCGCGAGGCCGAGGACTGGTCCTGGCGCGACGCCATCGTGATGGGCCTCGCCCAGGCGGTGGCGCTGATCCCGGGGACCTCGCGCTCGGGCATCACCATCACCGCGGCGCGGGGGCTGGGCTTCAAGCGGCCGGATGCGGCGCGGATCTCGATGCTGATGTCGGTGCCCACGATCCTCGCGGCAGGCGTGCTGACCACCAAGGACCTGCTCGACTCCGGCGACGCGACCCTGGGGACCGAGGCCGCCATCGCCGCGGTGCTGTCGTGCATCGCCGCCCTGCTGGCGCTGGCGCTGATGATGCGGATGCTGCGCACCTGGAGCCTGACGCCCTTCGTCATCTACCGGCTGCTGCTGGGCGGCGCGCTGCTGGTCTGGCTCTACGCCTGAGCGCTCCGCCGCGGGCCTGAAGACGGGGAGGGCGCGGGCCCTCCCCTTTCGCGTTTCGGCCGGGCTCAGGCCTTCTGCGGCTCGACGATCAGCTTGCCGGCGGCCTTGCGGTCGGCCAGGCGCTGGATCGCGGAGGGCGCCTGCTCGAGCGTGAAGCGCTCGGACACGCGCGGACGCAGCTTGCCCTCGCGCAGCCAGCTGAACAGCACCTCCATGTCCTTGAGATACTGCTTGTATTCGGTCTTCACGAAGGCGCCCCAGAAGACGCCCACGATCGAGGCGTTCTTCAGCAGCGGCAGGTTCAGCGGGATCTTGGGGATCGAGCCGCCGGCGAAGCCGACCACCAGGAACTTGCCGCGCCAGCCGATCGAGCGGAACGCCGGCTCGGCGAGATCGCCCCCGACCGGATCGTAGATCACGTCGGGACCCTTGGGGCAGACGCGCTTGAGCGCCTCGCGCAGGTCTTCCTCGACGTAGTTGATCACCTCGTCGGCGCCGTGCTCCTTGCAGATCGCCAGCTTCTCGGCCGAGGAGGCCGCGGCGATCACATGCGCGCCGACCGCCTTGGCGATCTCGACCGCCGCGAGACCCACGCCGCCGGCCGCGCCCAGCACCAGCACGGTCTGGCCGGCCTTGAGCTCTCCGCGGTCCAGCAGCGCGTGGTAGGAGGTGCCGTAGACCATCGGGAAGCCCGCGGCGACGGCGAAGTCCACGCCCTCGGGCAGGGGATCGAGGCGGGTCTCCTCGGCGACGGCCTCCTCGGCGAAGGCGCCCCAGGGGGTCATGCCCATGACCTTGTCGCCGACCTTGAAGCGGGTCACGCCCTCGCCCACCGCGGTCACCACGCCGGCGAGATCGGAGCCGGGCGAGAACGGCAGCTCGGGTTTGAACTGGTACTTGTTCTGGATGATCAGCACGTCGGGAAAGTTGACGGAGCTGGCGTGGATCGCCACCCGGACCTGGCCCTTGCCGGGCTCGGGCACGGGGATGTCCTCGATCACCAGCGTTTCGGGCGTTCCCCATTCCTTGCAGAGCACGGCGCGCATTCGGTTCCTCCCCTAGAGGTTTCGTTTCGACTCCCTGCCGGTCGGCAGGTTCAAGGCATCTGTTTCGCCCAGAGACGGCGCCGGCGCAATCGTCCCGCGCAGGAACAGCGGGCGCGAGAGGCGGCGCGAGGGGCGGGACAGGGCCGGAAGGATGACTTATCATGCGACCAGCGAAACACGAAACGAGCCGGGCCCGGGGCAGGCCCGGAGGGGAGGCGACGAATGACCCAGACGATCCCTGTGCGGGCTGCGGCGACGATCATGCTGCTGCGGGAGACGCCTGCGCTGGAAGTGCTGATGGTGCGGCGGAACTACCAGATCGACTTCTTCTCGGGGGCGATGGTGTTTCCCGGCGGCAAGGTGGACGCGGACGACGCCTCGCCCGAATGGGCCGAGGTGGCCGAGAACTGGCACGCCGCCCCGGAGGAGGAGCGCGCGCCCCGCATCGCCGCGCTGCGCGAGACCTTCGAGGAGACCGGAATGCTGCTGGGCCGCGACGGCGTCGCCGGCAGCGCCGAAGAGCGGCACGCGGTGGAGCACGGCGAGATCCGGTTTCTCGACTATGTGCGCGAGCGGGGGGTGACCCCTGACCTCGGCGCGCTGACCCGCTTCGCGCGCTGGGTGACGCCCGCGCATGTGCCCAAGCGCTTCGACACCTGGTTCTTCGTGTCGCGGGCGCCCGAGGGCCAGGACGCGGTGCATGACGGACGCGAGACGGTGGAGACCGAGTGGATCGCGCCGGCCGAGGCGCTGCGCCTCTACGAGGCGCGCGAGCGGGCGATCGTGTTCCCCACCCGGATGAACCTTCAACTGCTGGCAAGGTCTTCCGATTTCGAGGATGCCACGCGGGCCGCGGCGGGCCGGGCGGCGCGCACCGTGCACCCGATCGTGGACCTCGCCTCGACCCCGAAGGTGATCCGCCTCGACCCCGAAGACGGCTACGGGCCGGTCGAGGAGACGCTCGAGATCGGGTGAGGCCGCTCGGCCCGGCGCGCCCGCTGCGCGGACGCGACCGACCCGCCCGGCCCCCCCGAGGGGGCGCCCGTCTCCGGGCGAGGGGCCTTTGTCAGGCGCGGGGCGGGCCGCGGCGCAGGAACACGTGCAGGTTCGCGTCCATCGCCGGGGGCAGGATCGCCTGAAGCGCCTGCATCGCCCGCCAGGCGATGGCGGAGCGGCCGGCGTAGGCGGGCTCGGAATTCCAGCCGTGGACATGGTGGCCCCAGCCCGGCGCCGGAAAGGCGCGGGCCAGCGCCCCGCGGGTGTTGAGCCGATAGCAGGTGGGGAACACGTCCTCGTGCCGGCGATGCGGCTGAGCGCGCGCGAGGACGGCGCCGTGCACCCCCTCGGGGATCGCGCGCGAGGCCATCGCCACCAGGCCCCAGCGGTTGGGCGTGCGGGCGCAGAGCCAGCCGCCGGGGCGCAGCAGGCGGCCGCATTCGCGCGCGAAGGCCTGAGGGTCGGCCACATGCTCGAGCACGTGATCGGCCAGGATCAGGTCGACCGAGGCGTCGCGCAGCGGGACCTCCTCGGGCGAGGGCATCACCATCGCCTCGTCCAGCGAGGGGTTGTCGAGCACCGCCGGATCGGGGTCCACGCCGATCACCCGGGCGCAGCGGCCGCGCAGGTCCATCAGGCTGCGGCGAAACGAGACCGGGTCGTCGAGATGCGCCCGTCCGCGCCCCGCGCCAAGGTCCAGCACCGTCGCGCCAGGCGTCAGCAGCGCCGCCACGCGCACGTAGAAGATCACCGTGCCGTCGATGGCCGAGAAGCCGCCCGCTCCGCTCTCGGGGTGCAGGCGGGCGCGCAGGCGTTGCAGGGGCGGTTGGGCGAGGGCGCAGGGCTCGTCCTGCGGTTCGGTCCCAGTCTCATGCCGGCTCTCGCGCCGGATCTCGCTCCGGGGTTCGATCCGCGGTTCGGGCCAGGTCGCGCTGCGGGTCTTGGTCTGGGTCATGCCGGGACGCTTTCGCTTGCGGTCGCGCGCAGGGCCGCGGGGGCGTGGGCGCGCAGGATGGCGTGGAGGTCGCGGGCCTGCGCCTGAAGGGCGGCGACGCGGGGCGTGCGGGCGGCAAGCGCCACGGCCATCGCCGCGGCCTCGGCCCGCCGGCGGCGGCGGGCGCGGGCGGCCTCGTCCTGGGCGGGCGAGTAGCTGACATGCGCCCGGCCGACGCGGTCCCGGGTCAGCCGATCGACATGGGCCCAGGCCCCCGCCTCGCGCGCGGCGTCCCAGGCCGGCGCGGGCCAGTCGAGCGCGAAGCGCGCGACCAGCGCCTGCGCGACCGCCGGGAAGGGGCCGGTCGCGGCCTCGAACGGGACCACCAGCAGCCGGTCGACCGCGCCGGTCAGCCCGGCATGGAAGCGCACGTATTCCTCGAACCCCAGGCTCGGGTCATAGACCGCCGGCTCGCGCAGCAGCAGCGAGGCGACGGCCGCGTCCGGAGCGCGCAGCAGCAGCATGGCCGGCAGGCCGCGCCGCGCCGCCGCGCGCAGCGAGGCGGCGGCGTGCAGGTGCTGGGCGACGCGCAGACCGGGCCAGGCCTCGCGCACGCAGCCCTCGATCCAGGAGTTGGCGGACCGGGGAAAACCCTCGACCACCAGCTGCGTGTCCGGCCCTACCGCATGCGCCGGCCGCGCCAGACGGGCGAGCGGCAGATACAGCCGGTCGGCCTCGGCGAGCTGGTTGCGCAGGCGGCGGCGCAGGCGTGGCCAGGCGCGGAGCGCGCGCGGCGGCGCAGGGCGGTCGAGGGCGGAGCACGAAGGCATGGGCGCCTCCCGGACGGGGCCGCGGAGCGGCGGGCGAAAAGGGTTACAGAACGTTTTGTTTACCAGTCTCGTTAAGATTGAGTTTCGCCGGGCACGATTCCCGCAAGAGGGAGCCTAACGCATGCGCCAGACCGCGACCGAGACCCTGCGCGGCCGCCTGCGCGCGCGCCTTCGGGGCCGGTTCCTGCGCGCGCTGGGCGGCGCGGCGCTGGCGACGCTCGCCGCGCGCGGGGCGCAGTTCGGCATGGCGCTGGCGCTGGGGACGCAGCTGGGCCCGGCGGGCTTCGGCCAGGTGGCCTTCGCGCTGGGAACCGGGACGCTGGCCGGCCAGCTCGGCGCCGGGGGCTGGCCCGCGCTCGCGGTCCGGCGGACCGAGGGGCTGGCCGCGCGGCCCCAGCGCCTGCGCCGGCTGATGGCGATGTCGTCGCGCGCGGCGCTGCGCGGGGGGGGGCTGGCCGCGCTGCTGCTGGGGCTCGCTGCGCTGATCTGCCTGCGGGCGGGGCCCGAGGGGCTGGCCGAGGGGCTGGCCCTCGCCGCGCTGGTCGCGCCGGGGGCGGCGTTGCGGCGGCTGGGGCGCCAGCAGCTCTCGGCGCTGTTCCGGCCGGCGACGGGCGTGGTTCTCGAGGATCTGGCGGCCCCCGCGGCGACGCTCGCCGTCGCGCTTGCGGCGATCCCGCTGGGCGGGCTCGGGGGCGCCGGAGTCGCGACGGGGGTCTTTGCGGCGGTCGGGGGCGCGGCCGGGTGGGCGGCGCTCGCGCTGGCGCGGCGCGGCCTGCCCGAGACCGCCGCGCACGACCCGGCCGAGGCCGGGGAGCCCGCGCTCTGGACCGCCGAGGCGCGCGCGTTGCTGCCCTCGCTGGCCCCGCGAATGCTGCTGGCGCGCGCGGACATGCTGCTGATCGCCCCGATCCTGGGGTTCGAGGCCGCCGGCCTCTATGCGGCGGCCCAGCGTCTGGCCTTCCTGGTCAGCGCGCCGCCGCTGTTGCTGGCGCAGGTGCTGCAACCCTGGGTCAGCCGCGCGCTGCATGCCGGCGACCGGCGGCGGCTGCTGCAGGTGCTGGGCGGCGGCACGGGCGCGGTGCTCGCCTGGGCGGCGCCGGCGGTGGCGCTGGTCCTGGTCTTCCCCGAGGCGCCCGTGGCGCTGTTCGGCGAGGCCTTCGCCGCCGCCGGCCGGGCGCTGGCGCCGCTGGCGCTGGCCGAAATGGCGGCCTCGATCGCGGCGCCGCTGATGGCGGTGGCGATCTCGGGGCCCTGGATGCGGGCGCTGGGGCGCGCGGGACTGGCGCTCGCGGCCGGCCAGGCGCTGGTCATCGCGATGGTCGCGCCGACGGCCGGCGTCACGGGGGCGGCGTGGACGGTCTGCGCCACCTCGGGCGCGCTGGCCACGGTCACCGCGCTCGCCGCGCTGGGCGCCCTGCCGCGACGGGCCGGCCGCTGAGGCGGGGTCAGGCGAGGGCGACCTGCCGCTCGCGCGCCGCCGATCGCTTGCGCCACTGCACGCTCAACCACGAGATCACCGTGATCGCCACCACGATCCGCAACGAGGCGCGGATCGGGTAGGTCTGCAGCTTCAGCAGGCAGACCAGATACATCGGAAACAGCGCCGCGCTCAGCGCGTCCCCGTCGCGGAAGAAGGCGAGGGTCAGCTGCCGGGTCGCCGCAAGGCAGGCCGCGAACAGCATCGGCGCCGCCAGCGGGTGGAAATGCACCGCCTCGCCGAAGGCCGAAAAGGGGACGTAGATGTTGATCCGCTGCTCCATGTCGTTCACGTCGAACCCGTCGAGGAACGAGGGCAGCGGGCTGAAGCTGAGCGCCTGATAGCCCGGATCGTAGACCGGCGCGTGGCGCAGCGCGTTGGCGAAGCTCATGCCCGCATCGAAGGAGGTGACGCCGAGCTTCGCGGCCAGCCAGCCCAGATGGCCGACGTCGAGCGCCTCGAGCACCGGCAGCACCGAGCCGAGCCCCTGGGTCACGTGCCCGCGCCCGGCCAGCGCCAGCACGAAGCAGGCGAGGATCAGCAGCGTGTAGAGCGCGAAGGCGACCATGGCGCCGGGCCCTCCGCGCCGCAGCGAGAACACGCGCCCCATGAAGAACACGAAGACATAGACCATGAGGTAGCGCGAATAGACCGCCAGGCTGAAGGCGAAGGCGTAGGCGCAGATCAGGAACAGAAGCGTGGTCTGCAGGTCGGTTCCCCGCCGCCGGGGCGCGCCCTCGCGGTCGCAGGCCGCGCCGCGGATCGCCAGCAGCAGGAAGGCGGGCAGCGCCAGCGGCCGGAGGATGTTGTTGACGAAGGCGCCCACGCCCAGCCCGACGCCGTTGCGGGTGGGGTCGGCCAGCGAGAGATACTCGCTGTTGAGGTAGAAGGCGCCGCGGTCGATCATGCTCAGGTGCAGCGCGCAGACGGCGACGGCGAGCAGCGTGTAGATCCGCGCGGCCCCGCTGGCGCGCGCCCTGGTCAGCGCCTCATGCAGGGCGCGACCGGCGCCGCTGGCTGCGGCCGTCTCCGGCGTGGGGCGCCAGCCCAGCACCGACAGCGGCCCGATCAGCGCCTGGACCGAGAAGAACAGGGCGGTGGGCGCGAACTGCTCCCCCAGCCGGATGGTGGGCATCGGCGAGAGGCCGAGCGCGGGCAGGTGCACGCCAAGCGCGATCACCGCCCACAGGGCGAGGATCCCGGCGAAGCAGAACCCGCTCCACATCACTGCGGGCGCGTACCAGGCGGTGCGGCGCCAGCAGACAAAAACGCATAGTCCGGTAAAGCCCGCGGCGGCGAGGCCGACAGGCAGCAGGTCGGGCGGCATGGTCAGCTCCCGGCGCCATTCTGGTCCGGGACAGGGTGACGCGAGGAGGTAAAGGCTGCGTTAACCCTGGACGGACGGATCAGGCCGAGGGCCGCCGGACCGAGAGGCGGGCCACCCCCCGCTCGTCACAGAAGCGGCGCTTCGCCCGGCGTCATCCGGTCTCGGCGCCCGCGGTCTGCTCGGCGGAGGCGCCCTGCCAGGCGACGACCGCCTGGGCGCGCACCACGGCGAAGACCAGCGTCATCGCGATCCCCCCCGCCGACTGCGCGAGGAACGCCGATGCGATGGAGAGCTCCATCAGCAATGCCGCCAGGAAGAACACGCCGCTCGAGGCCATGCCCAGAACCAGGGACCCCATACGCACCTCTTCACCGTCAAGCGCCCGTCGGTTCGCCACACGGGCCATCACGCAAGCCGCGAACGCTCCAACACCTAGACCTGACGATATGAACCGGGCGTGAGAGACCCTCTGCGGCCGGTGTTCCAGGCCGCCTTCGCCGGCCCTGGCCTGACGCGGACCGCTCCCCTGCCGGGTCAGGCCATGCGCTCGGCCCGCGGCAGGCCCTCGCGTCCCAGGAGTTCGAGGTCGGCGGCCACCATCTCGCTGACCAGCGAGTCGATGCCCCGGCTGTGGCTCCAGCCCAGGCGTTCGCGGGCCTTCGCGGGGTCGCCCATCAGCAGGTCGACCTCGGCCGGACGGAAATAGCGCGGATCGATCTCGACCCGGATCTCGCCCGAGGCGGCGTCGACGCCTTTCTCGGCCAGCCCCTCGCCCTTCCAGTCCAGCGCGATCCCCGCCGCGGCGAAGGCGCGGGAGGCGAAGCCGCGCACCGAATGCGTCTCGCCGGTGGCCAGCACGTAGTCGTCGGGGGTCTCCTGCTGCAGGATCCGCCACATCCCCTCGACATAGTCCTGCGCGTGCCCCCAGTCGCGCCGCGCATCGAGGTTGCCCAGATACAGCCGGTCCTGCAGCCCCAGCGCGATGGCCGCGACCGCGCGGGTGATCTTGCGGGTCACGAAGGTCTCGCCGCGCAGCGGGCTCTCGTGGTTGAACAGGATCCCGTTGGAGGCGTGGACGCCCCATGCCTCCCGGTAGTTCACCGTGATCCAGTAGGCGTAGAGTTTGGCGCAGGCGTAGGGGCTGCGGGGGCGGAAGGGGGTCGTCTCGCGCTGAGGCGTCTCGGCGACCTGGCCGTAGAGCTCTGAGGTCGAGGCCTGGTAGAAGCGCGAATGCCCCTCCAGCCCCAGGATGCGGATCGCCTCCAGCAGGCGCAGGGTCCCGATGCCGTCGGCGTTGGCGGTGTATTCGGGCGTCTCGAAACTGACCTGCACATGCGACTGGGCGGCGAGGTTGTAGACCTCGTGCGGGCGCACCTCCTGCATGATCCGGATCAGGTTCGAGCCGTCGGTCATGTCGCCGTGGTGCAGGCGGAAGTTGACGTTGCCCTCGTGCGGGTCGCGGTAGAGGTGGTCGACGCGGCCGGTGTTGAACGACGAGGCGCGGCGCTTCAGGCCGTGCACCTCGTAGCCTTTCTCAAGCAGCAGCTCGGCGAGATAGGCGCCGTCCTGGCCAGTGACGCCGGTGATCAGGGCGCGTTTCATGGGGCGGCTCCGTACGCGGTTGGGGTCGGGAACGCCCTGGGGAAGGGCGCGGATCGGGCGAGGCCGCCCGCGGGCGGCCGACGGCGAGGGGCGGCCTCGGCCCGGCGGCGAATCGCGCGGGGTCATCCGCGCCTCGCGACGCGATGGCTGACCGCGGCGTGGATCGTCGGCAGGGCCTCCTCCTCCCGGGCGGGGGAGCGGAGGGGCGCGGGCGCGGGCTCGCCGCGCCCGGCGGCGGCCATGGCGCGCAGTTCGATCTCGGCCGAGGCGATGGCCGAGGCGCGGTCCCATCGGGCCCGCGACCGGGCGCGCGCGGCCTCGCCCAGCGCGAGGCGCATCCGGGGGGCGGCGGCGAGCGCGGCGATCGATTCGGCGAAGGCCTCGGCGTCGCCCGGCGGGCTGACGAGGCCGCAGCCCGAGACCTCGGCCGCCAGTTGCGTGCCCTCGGCCGCGGTGGCCACCACCGGGCGGCCGGAGGCGAGCATGTTGGCGAGCTTGGAGGGCAGCACCAGGTCCGCGGCGCCGGCGACCTGCGGCAGCAGGTGCAGGTCCGCCAGGCCCAGCAGCTCCCCCAGACGCGCCATCGGCTGCAACGGGCGCAGCACCAGATTGGGCAAGTCGGCGCCCTCCGTTCGCAGGCGGGTCATCGCCGGCCCCTCGCCGCAGATCACGAAGACCAGATCCTCGAGCCCCGGACGCCCGGCGAGGCGGCGAGCCGCCTCCACCACCAGGCCAAGCCCCTGTTTGGCCCCGAGATTGCCCGAGTAGAGCGCCACGCGCCGCCCCTCGAGCCCCCACTCGCGCCGGTAGGGCGAGGGGGCCTCGAGCGGGCGGATCGAATCCTCGGCCCAGTTGCGAAGCTCGCGGATGCGGCCGGGGGCGACGCCTTTCTCGGCGAGCTTCGCGCGCATCGCGGGCGAAATCGCCGAGACCCGGTCGAAGCGGCGCAGCAGCCCGGCCTCGAAGCCCAGGGCGCTGCGGGCGGCGAGGCGCCCGAAGCGCCCCCGCGAATCGAGCAGGCCGGCGCCGAACACCGCCTCGGCCTCGAAGTCCTGGACATGCAGCCAGGCCGGAACGCCGGCGAGGCGCGCGGTCGCCAGAGCCACCGGCGCCGCGAGCGCGGCCGGCGCCACCGCCAGCACCGCGTCGATGCCGCGCAGGCTGCGGGCCAGCATCGCCGGGGCCGCCGAGGCCGCCCAGCTCGCCTGCTGCAGGATGCGCCGGGCGGCGGTGGGGCGCGCCGGGATCGGGTGCGGACAACGGATCACGCGCACCCCGTTCTCGCGCCGCTCGGACCAGCCGCGGCCATGGCCGGCCATCGGCGCCCAGGCGGGATACCAGGGCGTGGCCGAGATCACCGAGACCTCGTGCCCGCAGGCGACCAGCCCCTCGGCGAGGCCGGTGGTGTAGATCGCCACGCCCACCGGCTCGGGGGCGTAGTTCATGCCCAGGATCAGCAGGCGCAGCCCCTCGGACCGGGCGCGGACGTCGGGATCGGGCGGCGAAGCCGCCTCTGGCCGCGGCGGGGCGCTGAGCAGGGGCGTCGGGTCCGGGAATGTCGGTCGTCGGGTCATGGCTTCGCCTGAAATGCGGGAGGGGACGAAGGAATCGGAGATCGCGCCGGCGGGGGGGCGGCCGGCTCGCGGGAGGGGAGGGGCGGGCTCACCGGCCGTCTCCCTTCAGGACGATCGCTGCGGTGCGCAGGATCACCTTCAGGTCGACCGCCAGCGACAGCTCGCGCCAGTAGCGGGCGTCCTCGACCGCGCGCAGGGCGAAATCCCCGCCCTCTCCGCGCGGACCGATCTGCCAGTAGCCGGTGAGGCCGGGGCGCAGGCTTTCGTAGAGCTCGGGCAGCGCGTGCATCCGGCGTTGCGAGGGGGTGAAGGGGCGTGGACCGACGAGGCTCATGTCCCCCGCCAGGATGTTCCAGAGCTGGGGCAGCTCATCGAGCGAGGAGCGTCGCAGCAGGCGCCCGGCGGGGATCACCCGCGGGTCGCGCTCGAGCTTCTGGCGACGCTCCCACTCCGCCGCCGAGGCGGGATCGGAGGCCAACAGGCGGTCCAGCTCCGCTTCGGCGTCCGGGGCCATGGTGCGGATCTTCCAGCAGGTGAAGCGCCGTCCGCCGCGGCCCACGCGCGGCTGCCCGTAGAAGGCCGGCGCACGACCCGAGCGGGGGTCGAGCCGCACCCAGGCCGCCAGCAGCGCCACCAGCGGCGCCGCGATCGGGGCCGCCAGCAGCACCAGCGCCAGGTCCAGCCAGCGCTTGGCGTAGACGGCGTAGAAGCCGCGCGGCGGCGCGAACACCGGCGGTCGCCGACGGCAGGGGTCGCTGGATGTCTCCCCCTCGTGGCGCCGCGCGGCGTCGGCCACCAGCCGAAGGTTCGGCCAGGAGGGAGTCGCGCGGAAATCCAGGGCGCGCCGTCGGCGCAGGGAGGCGCGGTCCTCCGCGGCCAGGGAGGCGTCGTCTGGCGCGCCGGCGGCGGCGCGCTCGGCGTGCGGGGTCGACATCGGCCGCGCCGGCGTGTCGGCCCTGGCCTCGAAAGACGTCGGGACCGGCGTTGCGTGCGTCCGCGATGCGGCGCGAGGCGGCGTGATCGCCATTCGGCTCTCCGTCCGTCAACCCGTCGGGCGGGCCGTCGGCGCCGGGGTGTCCCCCCGATTCCGTGCGGTCGCCTGTCAGGTCCCCCATCGCTCCCTTCCTCGAGCAGGAGATTTCCCCGAATTGGTTAACTCGCCCTTAAGTTTGGCGGCGAAAGGTGAACGGGCCGGCGGAACAGCCGGTCGGCGCCGCGCCGCGGCGTCGCCTGCGTCCTGACGAAGGGACCTGATCCGAGATGTGGCGCGACCGAACCCTCTTTCGGCCGAGGCTCGTTTCAGCCCTGCGGGCCGCCCCCGCCGGCGGGAAGAATTCCGCCGGCCGGCCGCCCTGCCTTTTCCCCGATTCCGGAGCCGCTCGATGAACGACCAGACTCCGCTCCCGCAGACGCGCGATTCGCGACCCGCCGTCGCCTCGCCGCGGGCGCTGCCTCACCGTCGCCTGCCGGCGCCCGCCCCCGACCTGTTCGAGCCCAAGGCCCTGCTGCGCCTGCTGCGGCGGGAGGCCTGGCGCATTGCGCTGGTCCTCGCGCTGGCCCTGGCGCTGGCGGCCTGGCGGCTGCTGGCCGCGACCCCGATGTGGCAGGCCGAGGCGACCGTGGTCCTCGACACGCGCGAGGCGCAGGTGGTGGACATCGAATCGGTGATGTCGGGCCTCTCGGCCGACAGTTCGGTGGTGAACACCGAGGTCGAGGTCCTGCGCTCGCGCAACCTGTTGGACCGCGTGGTCGCCCGGCTGGACCTCGAGGCGGACCCCGAGTTCAACCCCGATCTCGCCGCGCCGGGCCTCGGCGAGCGCGCCCTTGCGGGCCTCCGCCGGACCGTGGAGAGCACGCTGGGCGAGACGCTGGGTCCCGCATTCGATCTGCTCGGCGCGGGCGAGACGCCCGCCGTCGAGGATCCCGCCTTCCGCCGCCGCCAGACTGCGATCGATCGGCTGCTCGAGCGGCTGCGGGTGCAGAACGTGCCGCTCTCCTACGTCTTCGTGATCCGGGTCGAGAGCCAGAGCGCCAACAAGTCCGCCCTCATCGCCAATACGATAGCGGACCTCTACATCCTCGATCAGCTCGAAGCGAAATTCGAGGCGACCCGCCGCGCCACCTCCTGGCTGAGCGAGCGCGTGGCCGATCTCCAGATCGACCTCGAGACCGCCGAGGAGCAGGTGAAGAACTATTCCGCCTCCACCTCGCTGATCTCGGAGGCGTCCCTCGAAGCCTCGAACCGGCAGATGAAGGAGCTGCGCGAGCGTCGGGCCGAACTGGACGCGCGCGCGGGAGAGGCCGGCCTGCTGATCGAGCGGATCGCCGCCCTTGCCGCCCGCGTCGCCGCCGCAGCCCCCGAGGCGCCCGAGGCCGACGCCGCCCGGGCCGAGGCCGCCGCGCTGCTGGGCGACCGCCGGCTGGAGGCGCTGGCCGTGGACCTCGCCCGACCCGGCGGCGCCGGGCGCGAGGCGGCGCTGGCCCCGCGCTTCGACGCGATGCTCGCCGTCGCACTCGAGCGGCTGGAGCGCGAGCGCACGCGCCACATCGCCCAGGCCCAGGGAATCGAGACCTCGATCGGCGAGCTGGAGGGGCGGATCTCCGAACAATCCGAGGATCTTGTCCGTCTCCGCCAGCTCCAGCGCGAGGCCGAGGCGAGCCGCCTGCTCTACGAATACTTCCTCGGCCGCATGAAGGAGACCTCGGTCCAGCAGGGCATCCAGGAGGCCGACAGCCGGATCCTGTCGCCGGGCGTGGCGCCGCTGGACCCCGCCTCGCCGCGCAAGGGACTGACGCTTGCGGTGGCCGTGGCGCTGGGCCTGGCGGTCGGCGTCGGCTGGGCGCTGGCGCGCGAGACGCTCGACGACCGGGTGCGCGGGCCCGAGCCGCTGGAGGCCGCAACCGGTCTGAAGGTGATGGGGGTGATCCCCGACGCGCCCTCGCGACGGCGGGGGGCGGCGCTGAAGCTGCTGGTCGAGAAACCCTCCTCGGCGCTGGCCGAGGCGGTGCGCAACCTGCGGACCTCGGTGCTGCTGTCGAACGTCGACCGGCGCCCGCAGGTGGTGATGGTCACCTCCTCGGTGCCGGGCGAGGGCAAGACGACGACCACGCTGATGCTCGCCCAGAACGCCGCGGCGCTGGGCAAGCGGGTGCTGGTGATGGAGTGCGACCTTCGCCGGCGGGTGTTCCAGGCCTATTTCGGCCTGGACGAGAGCACCGGCCTGCTCTCGGTCCTTTCGGGCCAGGCGACGGCCGATCAGGCGATCCGCCACGATCCGACCACCGGGCTCGACGTGCTCACCGGCCAGCGCAGCCGCGCCAACGCGGCCGACGTGTTCAGCTCCGATCGGTTCGAGGAACTCATGGAGGAGCTGCGCGAGCGCTACGACTTCATCTTCATCGACACGCCCCCGGTGCTGGCGGTCCCCGACGCGCGGGTGATCGCGGGGCGGGCGGATGCGGTGCTCTACGCCGTGCGCTGGAACGCGACGGGCAAGGAGATGGTGAAGGCCGGTCTCGACCTGTTCGACCAGATCGGGCTGCGGGTGACCGGGCTGACCCTGACCCAGGCCGACCCCAAGGGCCTCGCCCGCTACGGCTATGCCGGCTACGGCTACGGCTATGGCTACGGGGCGGCGGCGGCCAAGCGGTACTACACGACATGAGCGGCGAGGCAGCCCGTCAGCCCCGGCGGAGGCTCCGGGGGCGCTCCGTCCGGCCCGGCGGCGTCTCGGCGGCGCTCCGCGGCGCGCCCGCCGAGGCGGAGGCGCGCGGTATCCGGCCGACCGACCGCCCGGCGCCGCGGGGCCGCGCGATCGGGAGCCGCGGGGGGCCGCGCTCCCCGGAGACGCCGGGATGAAGCCCGCGGCATATCTGCCCGCCTCCCCTGCCGCCCTGCCGGAGACGCGGCGCGTCGCGCCGCTGCCGGTGATCGGCAACCTGCCGCCGCCGGTGACCGGGCAGGCGACGATCACGCTCGCCGCCGCCGGCTGGCTGGCGACGACGGGCCCGGCGCCTTGCCGCTCGCTCTCGCCGGGGGCCGCGCGGGGCGCGCTGCGCCATCCGGTGCGCCTGGCGCGGACCCTGCGCGCGGCCGCCTCGCTGGCGCGCGCGCGGCTGCTGGGCGGCCGCCGCGCCTACCTCGCCTGCGACGGCGGCTGGGGGCGGCTGCACCAGCTGGCCCTGATCGCGCTGGCCCGCGCGCTGGGGATGCGGCTGCGGCTGCACCACCACTCCTTCGCCTATCTCGACCGGCCCGACGGGCGGATGCGCCTGATGCTGGCGGCCGGCGGGCCGGCGCTCGACCACGTGTTCCTGTCCGAGGGCATGCGCGCGCGGTTTCGCGAGGCCTATGGCGGGCAAGGCGCCCGCGACCTCGTGATCCCCAACGCCGCCTTCCTGCGGCCCGACCCGTGGCGCCTGCCCCCCCGCGGCCCCCGCTCCCCGGGTCCGCTGCGCGTCGGGCTGCTCGCCAACCTGACCTCGGAGAAGGGCCTGCACGAGATGATCGCGCTCGCCGAGGCGGCCGAGGCCCGGGCCCTGCCGCTCGAGGTGCGTCTTGCCGGTCCGGTCGAGGCCGCGGCGGACCGCGAGGCGCTGCTCGCCGCCCTCCTGCGGCTGCCCGAGCGGCTCTCCTGGACGGGCGGCGCCGTGTCGGGAGAGGCCAAGGCCGCCTTTTACGCCGGGATCGACGTCTTCGCGCTGCCCACGACCCACACCGACGAGGCGGAGCCCGCGGTGATCTGGGAGGCCGCCTTCGCCGGCGTGCCGAGCCTCGCCTGGGGCCGCGGCGCGATCCCCGAGCAGACGCCGCCCGGCTTCCACCTCGACCCTGCGCGCCCCTTCGGCCCCTGGGCGCTCGACCGACTCGTCGCCCTGCAGGCCGACCCCGAGGCCCTGGCCGAGGCCGGCCGCGCCGCCCGCGCCCGGGCGGATGCGGCGGCAGAGGCCGGGGCCCGGGCGCTGGCCGTCCTCGTCACCGAGAGATCCCTGCCATGACCCCACCTGCCTCCGCCGCCGCGCTTGCCGCGCCCAGCTCCC
The DNA here is from genome assembly GCF_963977235.1 of uncultured Albimonas sp. Taxonomy (NCBI): domain Bacteria; kingdom Pseudomonadati; phylum Pseudomonadota; class Alphaproteobacteria; order Rhodobacterales; family Paracoccaceae; genus Albimonas; species uncultured Albimonas sp. Next base: position 44,181 of record NZ_CAXBOD010000023.1, on the reverse strand, counting down.
GGCGCGCGCCCGCGATCTACCCTCTCGCCGGCCGCCGGGTCTTCGTGGCGGGACACGCCGGCATGGTCGGCGCCGCCCTCGTCCGGCGCCTGGCGCAGGCGGAGTGCGAGGTGATCACCGCCTCGCGCGCCGAGCTCGACCTCGCCGACCCCGCCGCCGTCGCCGCCCGTTTCGCCGCCACCCGGCCGCAGGCGGTGTTCCTCGCCGCCGCCCGCGTCGGGGGCATCGAGGCCAACCGCACCCGACCCGCGGACTTCCTGCGCGACAACCTCGCCATCCAGCTCGCCGTGATCCATGAGGCCTGGCGGGCGGGCGTCGAGAAGCTGATGGTTCTGGGCTCCTCGTGCATCTACCCCCGCGACGCCCCCCAGCCGATCCCCGAGGAGGCGCTGCTCACCGGCCCGCTCGAGGCCACCAACGAGGCCTATGCGGTCGCCAAGATCGCCGGTCTGAAGATGGCCCAGGCCTATCGCCGCCAGCACGGCGCCGACTTCATCGCCGCCCAGCCCACGAACCTTTACGGGCCGGGCGACAATTACGACCCCACCGGCTCCCACGTCCTGCCGGCCCTGATCCGCCGCGCCGCCGAGGCCGCGGACGCCGGCCGCCCCCTGCATGTCTGGGGCAGCGGCGCGCCGCTGCGCGAGTTCCTGCACGCCGACGACCTCGCCGACGCGCTGGTCTTCCTGATGGAGCGGTATTCCGACGACCTCCCGATCAACGTCGGCTCGGGGGAGGAGGTCTCGATCCGCCGCCTCGCCGGCCTCTGCGCGCAAGCCGCCGCCCTTCCCGACAGGCCCGCCCCGCCGCTGGTCTTCGATCCCTCGAAACCCGACGGCACGCCGCGAAAGCTGGTCGACCGCTCGCGCCTGCTGGCGCTGGGCTGGGACGGGGCCCGTCCGCTGGCCGAGGGCGTCGCCCAGGCGATGGCGGACTGGCGGGCCGGCCGGGAGAGCCGCCGCGGCGGCTAGCCCCCGCCCTCGTCCGACAGGAGACCCCCGCCACCGGCGCCGCGCCCGACCCGCCGCGGCGGGCGTGCGCGCGCCACGGGCGGGACCGTCGCGCCGCGGCTTCCCCGGCCGCCGCCGGCGCCGGCGGCGACTCTTTGCGCCGCCCCCTCGGGCCGCCGCGTCGCGTTGACGAGGGGCGCGACATAATCTAGCCCTCCCGCGACCCTCCAGGACTTTTTCTGTCGCGAAGGAACCGCCATGAGCTTCAAGGTCCAGCCCACGCCCCCGGCGCGCCCCAACCGCTGCCAGCTCTTCGGCCCGGGCTCGAACACCAAGCTGTTTCCCAAGATGGCCGCCTCGGCCGCCGATGTGATCAACCTGGACCTCGAGGACGCCGTCGCCCCCGCCGACAAGCCCCAGGCCCGCAAGAACATCATCGAGGCGATCAACACCATCGACTGGGGCAAGAAGACCGTCTGCGTGCGGATCAACGGCCTCGACACCCCGTTCTGGTATCGCGACGTGGTCGAGGTGCTCGAGGAGACCAACGGCCGCCTCGACATGTTCATGATCCCCAAGGTGGGCTGCGCGGCCGACGTCTACGCCGTCGACGCCCTGGTCAGCGCCATCGAGGCCGCCAAGGGCGCCGAGAAGCGCGTCGCCCTCGAGGTGATCATCGAGACCGCCGCCGGCCTCGCCCATGTCGAGGAGATCGCCGCCTCCTCCCCCCGCCTGCAGGCGATGAGCCTGGGCGCGGCCGACTTCGCCGCCTCGATGGGCATGTCGACCACCGGCATCGGCGGGACGCAGAAGAATTACTACATGCTGGCCGACGCCTCCGGGACCGGCGAGGGCGAGCGCGCGATCTCCTACCCCGACCCCTGGCACCATGTGACCTCGTCCATCGTCTCGGCCTGCCGGACCCACGGGATCCTGCCGGTCGACGGGCCCTACGGCGACTTCTCCGACCCCGAGGGCTACCGCGCCCAGGCCCGCCGCTCGGCGACCATGGGCATGGTGGGCAAGTGGGCGATCCACCCCAACCAGATCGCGCTCGCCAACGAGGTCTTCACCCCCTCCGAGGAAGCCGTGACCGAGGCGCGAGAGATCCTTGCGGCGATGGAGGAGGCGACCCGCTCGGGCGCCGGCGCCGTCACCTACAAGGGCCGGCTGGTGGACCTCGCCTCGGTGCGCCAGGCGCAGGTGATCGTGAAGCAGGCCGACATGATCGCCGCGGGCTGAGCCGCGCCCGCCCTTGCCAGGTCCGTGCGCCGGCCGTCTCCTGACGGCCGGCGCATGCCTTTCTCGCCCCCGTCCCCAGACCCGAGCCCCTGCCCATGTCCCCGTCCGAGCGCATCCTGGCCGAAGCCCGCATCCCCGAGCTTCCCGATCCCTATTTCGGCAAGGTGCGGGACTGCTACGACCTGCCCGCCGACGCGGAGCATGGGGCGCGGAGGATCCTGATCGCCTCGGACCGGATCTCGGCCTTCGACCGGATCCTGGCCTGCATCCCCTTCAAGGGCCAGGCGCTGACCCAGATCGCGCGCCACTGGTTCGAGCGCACCGCCGACATCTGCCCCAACCATGTGCTGGCCTACCCCGACCCCAACGTGGTGATCGGCAAGCGGCTGACGATCCTGCCGGTCGAGGTGGTGGTGCGCGGCTATCTGGCGGGCTCGACCTCGACCTCGATCCTCACCCGCTACCGCAAGGGCCAGCGCGAGATGTACGGCCACCGCTTCCCCGACGGCCTGCGCGCCAACCAGGCCCTGCCCGAGGCGATCATAACCCCCACCTCGAAAGCCTTCGACGGCGGCCATGACGAGCCGCTGACCGGGGCCGAGATCCTCTCGCAGGGGCTGCTGACCGCGGCGCAGTGGGACAAGGTGCAGGACTATGCGCTGGCGCTGTTCGCCCGCGGCCAGGCCGAGGCGGCCGAGCGCGGCCTGATCCTGGTCGACACCAAGTACGAGTTCGGCGTGGACGAGACCGGCGCGATCCTGCTGGCCGACGAGATCCACACCCCCGACAGCTCCCGCTACTGGATCGCGCGGGGCTATGCGGCGGCGCTCGAGACCGGGGGCCGCCCGCCCTCCTTCGACAAGGACGTGATCCGCTCGTGGGTCGAGGCGCGCTGCGACCCCTACTCGGACCCGTTGCCCGAGATCCCCGCCGACCTGATCGCCACGACCGCCAAGGTCTACGCCGACGCCTTCCAGGCGATCACCGGCGCGCCCTTCGCGCCCGACCTGTCGGGCGAGACGCCGCTCGCCCGGGTGCGCGCCAACCTCGCGCCCTTCTTCGCCGTCTGAGGCGGGACCGCGCGGGCCCCGCCCCGACGCGCGCCTCAGAGCAGGAAGTCGCCCTTGTCGAGGTCCTGCGCCTCGACGTCGACCAGCACGATCGCGTCGTCGCCGACGCCGATCTTCACGCCGGCCTTCACATCGGCGAAGTCCTTCTTCAGGGCGCGGAAGCCGCCGGCCTCGTCGTGGCCGCGCAGGTCGATGCGGTCGCGGCCGGCGAAGTCCATGACCTTGTCGCGGCCGTCGCCGCTCTCGAACACGAAGCGGTCGGCCTTGGCGCCGCCCCACAGCTTGTCGTTGCCGGCGCCGCCGTCGATCTCGTCCTTGCCGCCGCCGCCCCAGAGCTTGTCGCGCCCCCCGTCGCCCGAGAGCGCGTCGCGCCCCTTGCCGCCCGAGAGCTTGTCCTTGCCGGCGCCGCCGTCGACATGGTCGTCGCCGCCGCGCCCGTCGAAGACGTCGTCGCCGCCCTGCAGGTCCACGACGTCGTCCGCGCCGCTGCCCTCGAGGTCGTTGTCCTCGCTCAGGTCGACGCCCGATCCCTCGCCGACCACGCGCACGTTGACCACGTCGAAGCCCGGCGAGCCGCCGTTGGCGTCCAGCCCGACGATCTTCACCGCGGTCACGATGCCCTTGAAGCCGATGTCGGCGAGATCGAACGAGGCCGTCGTCCCGCCTCCCGCCTCGCCCAGCAGCACGAAGTCGACGCCGTTGGAGGAGACGAAGACCTCCGCCGCCTCGGAGTTGTTGGCGACCTCGGTCACGAAGATGTCGTCGCCCGCCCCGTCGATCACCACCTCGTCGAGGAAGCCGACCGTGATGTGGGAGCCGGTGGGCAGCGAGACGAAATCGACCACGGGGCCCGGGTCGGCGCCCAGCGCTGCGGTCAGCTCGATCGGGACCGGGTAGGTTCCCGAAAAGCCGTCGTAGTCGCCGCCGTAGGGCTCGTCGTCGATCGGCCCCGCGCCTGAGTTGTGGAAATCGAGCACCGTGTCGGCGTAGCCGAAGATCGGCGCAATGCTGGCGAGCATGACCGCTCCCCCCTGTTCAGGAAATCCCCCAGGGGTCTTTCTGCCGTCGGGGCGACGCCGCGTCAATTCTTCAGGGCGGCAACGGTCGGGCCGGGGGCGCGGCGCACGCCCCCGGTCGCTTGGCGATCAGGCGGCCTGCGCCCGGGCGTGGGCGTCGAGCGTGCCGACCACGGCGCGGGCCGCCTCCTCGCCCTTGCCCACGAAATGCTCGCGGAAGAAGCCGGTGTGGGCGTCCGTCTCCTGATAGGCCTGCGGGGTCAGCGAGACCGACAGCACCGGCACCCCGGTCTCGAGCCCCACCTGCATGAAGGCCGAGACCACGGCCTGGGCCACGAACTCGTGCCGGTAGATGCCGCCGTCGACCACGAAGGCCGCGCCGACCACCGCGTCGAAGCGGCCGGACTGGGCCAGCTTCTTGGCCAGCAGCGGGATCTCGAAGGCGCCGGGGACGTCGAAGGTCTCGACGGCGCCCGCGCCGTTGGTCAGGCGCGCCAGTTCCAGCAGGAAGCCTTCGCGCGCCTGGTCGACCACGTCCGCGTGCCAGCGGGCGCGGACGAAGGCGACGCGCGGGCCCTGTCCGGGGGCGCGGGTTGCGATTTCGGTTTCGGTAGTCTGGGTCCGATCCATGGGGTCCTCCTTGCGAACCGTATGAACCGGGACGACGGAGCCGACGCCCCCCGGCCCGCGCGCAGCCGCACGGGCGCCCGTGGCGCCGTCCCGTTCTCTTCCATCCGGACTGTGACCGTCGGCGCCGGGATCCCACCGGGCTCTGCTGACCCTTTCCCCTGACAGAGAAAGGCGCTCGCGGGCTCATGCCTTTCGGCCATCACCGCCGGTGGGGACTTTCACCCCGCCCCGAGAACTCGCCCCGCCGCATGGCGAGGCGCGAAACAACTAGCCGTTCGGCAGGGAAACGTAAAGATCGTTTGGAGGGGGCCTCAGGGCTCCTCGGCCGGGCGTCCGCGGCCCAGGGGGTCGAGGTCGGTCGGGCTCTCGTCCTGCCACCAGGCCAGGGCCCGGCGCATCAGGGCGGCGCGGCCGATGCAGACCATGGCGGGGGGGACCAGCCCGGCGGCGGCCACGTCGTCCGCAGCGCGGATCAGCGTCGTCTCGAGCACCCGCTGCCCGGGCAGGGTGGCGTCCTGGACGATCGCCACCGGCTCGTCGGGGGAGCGGCCGGCGTTGATGAACTGGCGCGCCAGCTCCCCCAGCGTGCGCAGGCCCATGTAGACCACGACCACCTGGCTGCCCTTGGCGATCGAGTGCCAGTCGATCGCGGCGGGCGCCTCGCCGCGCGCATCGTGGCCGGTCAGGAAGGTCACCGACTGGTTGACGTCGCGATGGGTGACGGGGATGCCGGCGTAGGCGAGTCCGCCGATGGCCGCGGTGATGCCGGGAATGATGCGGATCGGCACGCCGTGCTGGACCAGGGTCTGCGCCTCCTCCCCGCCGCGGCCGAAGACGAACGGGTCGCCGCCCTTGAGCCGCAGCACCCGCTTGCCGGCGCGCGCCAGCTCCACCAGCCGCAGCGAGATGTCGCGCTGCTTGGCCGAGGGCTTGCCCCCGCGCTTGCCCGCGAAGATCAGCTCGGCGTCCTTGCGGGCGAAGTCCAGCACCCGGTTGTCGACCAGCGCGTCGTAGACCACCACCTCGGCCTGGCGCAGGCCGTTGAGCGCGTGCAGCGTCAAAAGGCCCGGGTCGCCCGGACCGGCGCCGGCCAGCCAGACCCAGCCGGGCAGCATCTCGGGCCAGTCGTGGCCCGGGGGCGGGAAGCTCTCGGCGGGGGCGTCGGCGGTGCTCATGGCCCCAATTACGACGCGGGGACGGGGCCGGCCAGCCCCGCGGGTGGGATCGGGAGTCGCAGGCGCCTTGACGCGGCCGCATTCCCTGCGCGCCATGCCGCGCAGGGAGGGCGCGCATGGACGGCGTTCTGGACGACGACGACGCGACCGCGGCCCTGGGCGCGGCGGTCGCGATGAACAACACCTGGGGCCGCGAGGCGCTGGTCGCCGGGCGCGACTACACGCAACGGGTCCTGCATGGCGGCGACCTGTCGGACGGCGTGCGGTTCGAATGGGCCTGGCCCGAGGGCGACGGCCGCGTGCTGGGCTTCCCCGAGCTGATCGTGGGCGCCAAGCCCTGGGGCGGCCCGGCGGGCGGCGACCTCCTGCCGCTGCCGATCTCCGGGGTCGAGGGGCTGACCGCGCGCTGGAACGTCGACTGGGGCGGCGAGACCGGCCGCTTCAACCTCGCCTTCGACCTGTGGATCTCGTCCGCGCCCCAGGGCGGCCCGCAGGCGATCCGCCAGGAGGTGATGGTCTGGGTGAAGCGGGGGGAGTTCCCCTCCTCGGGCGAGGTCGCGGACCAGGTCTCGCAGGGGGGGCTTGCGGGTCCGCTCCACCACGATCCCGACCATGGCAACGCGCCGGGCGAGAGCTGGGGCTATTTCGCCTGGCTGCCCGAGACCGGCGAGGGCCTGCGCCGCGGCGAGCTGGACCTGGGCGCCCTGCTGACCCGCCTCGCGGCCGAGGGACGGGTCGATGCCGACGGCTGGCTGACCAGCGTCGAATTCGGCCCCGAGATCACCGGCGGCGAGGGCTGGCTGGCGATCACCGAGTTCTCGGTGACCCGGGAGGGGGGCCTAGAGATCGGCGCAGGCCACGGGACCGAGATCGCGATTCCGCCCCCGCCCCCGCCCGGGGACTTCTGAACACGGCGCAGGCCGGCCCCCGTCGCTCGCAGGCCCCGCCGCGGCGCCCCGGCCGCGGGCATTGCGCAGGAGGCCCCGGGTCAAGCCCGGGGCGCCCGCCGCTGTCAGCCGGCGGCCAGCATCCCGGCGATCCGCTCCAGCCGCGCGGCGAAATCCGCGCCCAGGCTGCGCGGGACCAGCAGGTCGAAGCCCCCCTCGCGCCGGAACAGCGTCACGCCCGCGTGGCGGTGGACCGTGGCGGCGACCGCGCCCGGCGGGAAGGCGGCCGCGCGCAGGTCGAGCGGCACGGCGCGGGCGGCCAGATCGCCAGCCAGGGGACCGCGCAGCGACAGGATCGAGAGGCCGGGGCCCAGGTCCGTGAGCGCCGCGCCGGGGAGCGCAAGGGCCGCGGGCGCCGGCGCGCCGTGGCCCTCGCCCAGCAGCCGCCAGGCGCGGGGGGCGGCGCGCCACAGCAGGCCCTCGGGCGTCGAGAGCGTGGCGCCGGGCGCGGGCGGCGGGGCGCCCAGCGCCTCGGCCAGCAGGCGCGGCGCCGTGGCGGCGAGGGCTGCGGGGACGCTCGCCTGCCAGCAGGCGGGGCAGGGGCGCAGGGCGACGGGCTCAGCCATGCAGGCGCTCCCCCTCCGGATCGAGGAAACAGGGCGGGCCGGCGCGCAGCTTCACGTCGCGGCCCGAGATCGGGTCCTTGGCCATCAGCAACCTGCCGTCCCAGCGCGCCAGCCCGCCGGCCGCGAAGCCCAGCGCCACCCGCATCCCCAGCGCCGGCGAGTCCGCGACCGACGAGACATGCCCGATCCCGCGCCCCGTCTCCTCGCCCAGGGGATGCAGCAGGGCGCCGGCGGCGACCTTCGCCTCCGCCTCCACCGGCCGCAGGCCGATCAGCGCGGGGCGCGCGGGGTCGACCAGCCCCTCGCGCTCCATCAGCGCCCGGCCGACGAAGTCCTTGGCGCGCGAGGCCATGCCCGGCATCCCGAGGTCGCCCAGCGTCGCCCGGCCGTCGATCTCGCGCCCCGTCACGTGGCCCTTCTCGACCCGCAGGATATCCAGCGCCTCAAGGCCGTAGGGCCCGCCGCCCTCGGCGCGGGCGGCGCTCAGCGCGGCGTCCCACAGGGCGGGGGCGGCCTCGGGGGGGACCATGACCTCGAAGGCCCGCTCGCCCGAGAAGGACAGGCGCGCGACCCGGGTCGGGGCGCCCGCGACCGTCATCTCCCGCACGCCCAGGTGAGGGAGGGCGGCGTCGGAGACGTCCGCCCCGGTCAGCGCCGCCAGCACGACGCGGGAGCGGGGACCGGCGAGCGCGAGGCCGCACCAGGCCTCGGTCACCTCGTCCACGCTGACCTCCAGGTCGGGCAGGCGGAAGCGCCAGCGGGCGAAATGCGCCTCGACCGCGGCGGCCTGCGCGGTGGTGCAGGTGACGAGGAACCGCTCCTCGCCCAGCCGCCAGGCCGTGCCGTCGTCGAGCACGACCCCGTCCTCGCGCAGCAGGAAGCCGTAGCGGGCCCGGCCGACCGCCAGCGCGCCCATGCGGTTGGAGAACAGCGCATCGAGGAAGGCGGCCGCATCCGGCCCCTGCACCTCGAACTTCCCCAGCGTCGAGACGTCGGCGACCCCGACCGAGGCGCGCACCCTCGCCGCCTCGCGCATCGCGGCGGCGGTCAGGTCCTCGCCCGCCCGCGGAAAATACCAGGCGCGCTTCCACAGGCCGGCGTCGACGAACACGGCGCCCTCGGCCTCGGCCTGCGCGTGAAAGGGCGTGCGGCGAACGGGCGCCCAGCCGGCGCCGCGGTCGAGGCCCGCGAAAACCCCCATGGACACAGGCGCATAGGGCGGCCGGAAAGTGGTGGGCGAGAGGGCCGAGGTCGCCTCCCCTCGCGCGGCCGCCAGCACCGCCAGCCCCAGCACCCCGCCCGCCTTGCCCTGGTCGGGCGCCATGCCCAGCGTGGTGTAGCGCTTCATGTGCTCGGGCGCCGCGAACCCCTCCTGGTGGGCCAGGCGCACATCCTCGGCGGTCACGTCGTGCAGCGGGTCGACATAGGCCTTGCCGGGCGCGTGGAAGCGGCGGCCGGCGGGGCGGACCTCCCACAGTTCCGCGGGCGGGGCCGCGTCGCCGCCGGGCTCCGCGCCCTTCAGGGGCCGGCGGCGGGTGGCGCGCAGGGCGATGGCGGCCAGCCGGCCGGCGGCGCGGCCCGAGGTCTCGGCGCCCTCCCGGCTCCAGACGCCGGCCGCGGCGCCGCAGGACAGGACCTCGCCCTCGCCGGGCAGGAAACAGGCCAGCTCGGGCGACCACACCGGCTTCTGGCGGGCCTGCGTGGTCAGGTGGATCGCGGGGGACCAGCCGCCCGAGACCGCCAGAACCTCGGCCGAGATCCGCATTTCGGCCCGCGCCCGCCCGCCGCCGAGGTGACGCCCGACGCTCAGTCCCCGCAGCTCTCCGCTCAGGGGATGGCCCTGCGTGCGCACCGGGACCCAGCCCGGCCGCAGGTCGACGCCCGCGGCGCGGGCCTGCTCGGCGAGCGCCCCGGGCGCCGCCTCGCGCGCCTCGAGGTGGATGACGTCGAGCCCCGCCTGCGCCAGCGCCACCGAGGCCGCATAGGCCGAATCCTCGGCGCCCGCGACCACCACCTCGCGCGCCGGGGCGACGCCGAAGCGGCGCAGATAGGTGCGCGCCGCGGCCGCCGACATCACCCCGGGCCGGTCGTTGTCGCCGAACACGAAGCCGCGCTGGATCGCGCCGGTGGCCGCGATCACCTTCCCGGCGCGCAGGACGTGCAGCCGCTCGCGGAAGGCGTGGCCGGCGGGCAGCCGCTCGATCAGGCCCGCGAGGCCGTGGTCGTAGAGGCCGAAGACCATCGTGCGCGGCATCAGCCGGACGTTGGGCAGGGCGGCGAGGTCGCAGAGCGCCCGGGCCAGCCCCTCGGGGCCCTCGTCCGACAGCAGGTCCCCGCCCAGCGCGAAATCCGCCTCGGCCAGCACCACGTCGAGGCCGGCCTCGGCCGCCTCCCGCGCCGCGGCGAGCCCCGCGGGGCCCGAGCCCGCCACCAGCACGTCGCAATGCCCGTTGACCTGGTCGTAGGCGTCGGGGTCGGGCAGGGGCGAGGCCGCGCCCATCCCGGCCGCGCGGCGGATCAGCCGCTCGCAGGCCATCCACAGGCGGGTGTCGGGGACCGGGCCCATGAAGGTCTTGTAGTAGAACCCCGCCGCGAAGATCGGCGAGAGCCAGTCGTTGACCTGCCCAAGATCGAAGCCGAGCGAGGGCCAGCAGTTCTGGGCGCGCGCGACCAGCCCCGCCTCGAGCTCCACGACCGAGGGTTTCAGGTTGGGCGTGGTCCGGGCGCCCTCGCCCAGCGTGACCAGCGCGCCGGCCTCCTCCTCGCCCGCCGACATGATTCCTCGGGGGCGGTGGTGCTTGAAGCTGCGCCCCACCGTGCGCACCCCGTTGGCCAGCAGCGCAGCGGCGAGCGTGTCGCCCTGCGCGCCCCGCATCGCGCGCCCCTGCCAGGAGAACGCGACCGGCGCCGCGTCGTGGCCGCGAAGACGAAAGCCGCTCATGGTTTCGCTTTCATCGCGCGCGCGTCGGCGGGGTCGGCGAAGGCCACCGACAGGACCTCATGGCTGAGGGTGTCGCGCAGGACGTCGAGGAAACAGCCGCAGCCGTGGACGTGGCGCCACAGCTCGCGGGTCGGGCCCCTGGGCTGGTCGCGCAGGAACACCGCCTCCACCCAGGCGGCGGGACCGGCCGCGAGGGGCGGCCGCTCGGCTGCGGGGTCGCCGCAGAAGGGGCCCTCATAGGCGAATTCGGCCGCGTCGCGCGGGCCGCAGAAGGGGCAGGCGAGTCTCATCAGTGCAGTCCCGGGGTGGGGCCGGTCGCCTCCTCGTCCAGCTCGCGCCCGCGGGCGAAGCGGTCGAGGGAGAAGGCGGCGTTCAGCTCGTGCGGGGCGTCGCGGGCGATGGTGTGGGCGTAGCACCAGCCCGAGGCCGGCGTCGCCTTGAACCCCCCGTAGTTCCAGCCGGCGTTGAAATAGAGGCCCGGGATCGCGGTGGCGGTGATGAAGGGCGAGCCGTCCATCGACATGTCCATCACCCCCGCCCACTGCCGCAGCACCCGCACCCGGGCGAGGAACGGGGCCAGCGCCACCGCCTTGGACATCACCTCGGAGTACATCGCGAGCCCGCCGCGCTGGGCGTAGGAGGGATGACCGTCGATCTCGCCGCCAAACACCACGCCGCCCTTGTCGGACTGGCTCATGTAGAACAGGCCCTGCCGGGCCGACGAGATCACCTGGTGGACGATGGGCTTCAGCGGCTCGGTCACGAAGGCCTGCAGCTTGTGGGTCTCGAGCGGCAGCTTGCCCAACCCCGCCGCCTGCGCCAGCGGGCCGGTGGAGCCGGCGACGGCGAGCGCCACCTTTTCGGCGCGGATCTCCCCGCGGGAGGTCTCGACCCCCACGATCGCGCCGGCCTCGCGCACAAAGCCGGTGACCTCGCAGTTCTGGACGATGTGCACGCCGCGGGCGTCGGCGGCCCGCGCGAAGCCCCACACCAGGGCGTCATGGCGGGCGGTCCCGGCGCGTTGCTGGAGGAACCCGCCCTCGATCGGGAAGCGGGCGGTCCCGGACCAGTCGAGCCAGGGGGCGCGGGCCCGCACCTCGGACCGGCTCAGCCAGGCGCCGTCGGATCCGGTCATGCGCATCGTGTTGTAGCGGCGCGCGAAGGCGTCGCGGAAGCCGGGATCGAAGCTCAGCGCCAGGTGGCCGCGCTGGGAGAACATCAGGTTGTAGTTGAGATCCTGGCTCAACCCCTCCCACAGCTTTAGGGTGTGCTCATAGAACTCGCGGTTGCCCGGCAGCATGTAGTTCGAGCGCACGATGGTGGTGTTGCGCCCGGCGTTGCCCTGGCCGATCAGCCCGCGTTCCAGCACCGCGACCCGGCGGACGCCGTGGTTCTTGGCGAGGTAGTGGGCGGTGGCGAGCCCGTGGCCGCCGCCGCCCACGATGACGACGTCATAGGCGCGCCGGGGCTCGCGGTCGCGCCAGGCGCGGGCCCAGCCGCGCTGGCCGGTCAGGCCGTTCCACAGGACGTCGAGGGCGGAATAGGGTCTCACGCGGGTCTCATCGAAGCTCTCGGGCGGGCGGCGCCGGCGCGGAGGTTAGGCCGGGGCCGGCGCGCGCGCAAAGGGGGCAGGCGGCCGCGGGGCTTTTCCTCGGCGCGCGGAGGGGGCATGTGAAGACCCCAGCGCCCGCGCCCCAGGCAACCGGAGGACCGACCCATGCGGCTGAACGCCATCGTCCATGCCCCCGAGGGCGCCGAGCAAAAGCCTCCCCTGGTGATCGCGCACGGGCTGTTCGGCTCGGCGCGCAACTGGGGCGGCGTGGCCAAGCGGCTGGCCTACGGGCGCCGGGTGATCGCGCTCGACATGCGCAACCACGGCGACAGTCCGTGGAGCGACGACCAGTCCTACGACGGCATGGCCGAGGATCTGGACGAGGCGCTGGCGCTGCATGGCGGGGGGGAAGCGGACCTGCTGGGCCACTCGATGGGCGGGAAGGCCGCGATGATCGCGGCGCTGACGCGGCGCCCGGCGGGGCTGCGGCGGCTGGTGATCGCGGACATCGCGCCGGTGGGCTACGCGCATTCCAACCTCGCCTATGTCGAGGCGATGATGGCGGTGGATCTCGGCGCGCTGACCCGGCGCAGCGAGGTCGAGCCGCAGATCGCGGAGGCCGTCCCCGAACGTTCGCTGCGGGCGTTCCTGCTGCACTCGCTGGCCTCGGGGCCCGACGGCCTGCGCTGGAAGCTGAATCTGCCGGCGCTGCGGGATTTCATGAGCGGGATGGTCGGCTTCCCGGAGGTGGACGGAACCTGGCCGGGGGAGACGCTGTTCCTGCGCGGCGGCGTCTCGGACTATGCCGACGACGCGGGGCTGGCGGCGGCCAGGCCCCTGTTTCCGGCGATGGAGGTCGAGACGCTGGCGGGCGCCGGTCACTGGCTGCACGCCGAACAGCCCGAGGCTTTCGCCGCCGCCGTGGCCGCTTTCCTCGACCGCTGAGGGCGTCGCGCCTGTTGCGGGCCCGGGCCGCGCCTGCGGGCAAGCCCGCAGGGCCGCGCGAAGACGCGCGGCGGCCTCCGCAGGGCGGAGGCGCGCGGCCCTCGCGCCCCCCCGCCGGCGGGGCGCCGCGGGGCGGGCCGGGGGCGGCGCCGCGAGGGGGGCGAGGGACGGGCGGGCGGTTGACCTGGCTCGGGGCGGGCCGGGCGACCCGGGCGCATCCCTGCCTTCGGGAATCCGAATGCGCGCAGGCGCCCCCGATGGACCGGTCCGAATTCCGTGCCGACACCGGCCGCCAGCGCGCGCCCTTCCGTGCGGCTCAGTCGAAGACCAGCGTTCCGCCCGGCCCCTCGATCGTGGCGCGCATCGGGGCGCCGCCCGTCTCGCCCTCGGGCAGCACGGCGGCGAGGCCCAGCGCCGCCAGCGCCTCGGTCGCGACGGGATCGGGGCGGCGGGCGAAGCCGGTCAGGCGCAGCCCGCGCGAGGGCATCGCCGAGGCCGGCGAGACGCCGTCCGGCCACTCGATCAGCGAGGGAACCACGCCCCCGCAGGCCGCCACCCCGTCGGGCGGGACGCTCAGCCGCCAGTGCAGCTCGCCCCGCCGCATGGGCAGCAGGCGGCCCATGTCCTGGGGGCAGGCGGCGATCAGGGGCTCGGCCGCCTTGCAGCGCGCGACCCAGGCGAGCAGGCGCGGGCCGTCCGCCAGGCGCGCGCGCACGTCCTCGCGGTGCAGGCCGAAGGGCATCGGGCCTTTCGCGGGCGGGCTCTGGTCGGGATCGGGGGCGATCAGTTCGAGGTAGCAGGCCCCCAGCGGCCCGCCGTCGAGCGCCCACAGCGCGTTGTGGGTGCCGCGCCCGACATGCACGCCCCCCTGGTCGGTGGCCCCCAGCGCGGCCTCGAGCGTCGGGCGCGCCTGCGCCAGCGACAGGCAGGCGACGACGAGGTGATCGAGTTCGGCGGCCATGGCGTGCTCCCTTGCCCGGGCTGGGCTCGGTCGGCATAGGATCGCGGGCGGCGGCCGGGATCAAGGGCCGCCGCGCCCGACCGGAGCTCGCCGATGCCCCCCGCCCCCGACGCCATCGCCGCCCTGCGCATCGCCCCCGCCGAGGCCGGTTTCGACGACTGGCAGGGGCTGCTGGCGCTGGTGCAGGCGGCGTTCGGCTACATGGAGGGGCGGATCGACCCGCCCTCCTCCCTCTCGCGCATGGACGCCGCGGCGCTGCGGGCGAAGGCGCGCGACGAGAGCTTGCTGCTGGCCCGCGCCCAGGACGGCCCGCAGGCTCGCCTGATCGGCTGCCTGTTCGCGGCCGAGCGGCCCGGCGCGCTCTATGTCAGCAAGCTGGCGGTGCGCCCGGACCTGCAGGGCGCGGGCGTCGGCGCGGCGCTGATGGCGGCGGCCGAGGCGCTGGCGCTGGCCCGCGGCCTGCCGGCGCTGGAGCTGCAGACGCGGGTCGAACTGACCGGCAACCACGCCGCCTTCGCGCGCATGGGCTTCGCACAGGTCGGCGCCACGGCGCATCCAGGCTACGACCGTCCCACCAGCCTGACCTTCCGCAAGCGGCTCCGGGCCCCTCAGCCGCCCTGCGGCAGGATGTAGACGGTGGGCTCTGCGGGCAGGGTGCGCGGGGTCAGGGTCAGCTCGCCCACGGCCTCGGCGTTCACGATGCGGAACTGGTCCGACATCCCCGCAACGAACCGGTCCAGCGAGGAATACCCCCAGTAGTGCATCGGCAGCACCACCGAGGCCCGCACCCGCTTCAGCAGCGCGATCATGTCGGGCAGGTTCAGGGTCGAGCCGCCGTCCACCGCCGCCATCACGATGTCGAGCCGCCCGATGGCGGCGTAGTGATCGGGGCCGAGCGTGTGGTGCAGGTGGCCCAGGTGGCCGATGCACAGCTGGCCGACCTCATAGATGAAGATCGAGTTGCCGTTGGGCTCCCGCCCTCCGCCCCAGCCGCGGATGTCGGTGGGCACGTTGCGCACCAGCACGTCGCCGACCTCCTCCCAGATCTCGGCCTTCTCCTGCCCGGGGTCGGGCCAGCCGCGGAACACGTGGGGGATGCGCGGATCGGGATTGGCGGTCCAGTGCGTCTCGTGGGCGTGGTTCATGGTGACCACCGTGGGGACCTCGACCGGGCCGGCCCAGCCGTTGAAGTCGGTGGCGATCGAGACGCCGCCGCCGGTCTCGATCAGGTAGGTCGAGTGGCCGACAAAGCGGATGGTGACCTCGCCCGCCTCCTCGGGCGCGACCTGGGCGAGGCGCACGTAGCGGGCCTCGGGCAGGATCCCGGCCACCGACTGGCAGACCGAGGCCCCCGCCGGCGAGGCCGCGGCGGCCAGCGCCAGCCCCAGCCCCAGCGCGGCGGAACGAGGGCTCGGCGGGCGCAGCGCCCGGCAAAGGGCGTCGAGAACGGACAGGGCCATGCGATCTCCTTGCGCGAAAGCCAAGGGCGGTTGCGGCAAGCCTAGCAAGGCCGGGGGACTCGCGAAGTCGCGATGCCGTGAGCGAGACGGGAGCGGGACGGGAGCGGGCGGCGGCGCGGACGCCGTCCCGCGCCGGGCCCACAGGTCGCGTCGGTCCGCAATCGCTCCGGTATCGGGTTCGACGATACCCAGGGGGACTGCCAGGCGCCGGGAGTCGCCGGGTCTGATGGCCGGCGGTCAGCCCGCCCCCGACGGCTCGACGCTCGGAAGGCTTCGGGCCCAGATCGGCATGGCCTCGCGGCGGCCGGGCAGGATGTGGGCGCCGGCGAAGCGCCAGCCGGGCGGGGGCGCGTCGCCGGGCAGCGCCTCGATCACCGCGCCCGAGGCGCAGGCCGCGCACCCCAGGACGCGGGTCAACGCCTCGATCCGGCTGGCCACGTTCACCGCGTCGCCGACGGTGGCAAGCTCCATCCGCCCCTCCGCGCCCACGTCGCCCACCACCACCGGGCCGAGGTGCAGCCCGACCGACAGGCGCACCGGGTCCTGGCCCGCGGCGGCGCGGCGGCGGTTCAGGCCCTCGACAGCCGAGAGGATCGCCTCGGCGCAGCCCAGCGCCCGGGCGGCGAGGTCGGCGGGGTCGGGCGCGGCCGGATCCTGGGGGGCGAGGCCGAAGCTCGCCATCGCGCCGTCGCCGATGAACTTGTCCAGCACGCCGCCGGCGCGGAACACCTGGTCGGCGACGGCGCCGTGCACCTCGCGCAGCAGGCCCGCGACCTCGGCCGGGTCGCGCCCCTCGGCCCAGCCGGTGAAGCCCACCACGTCGGTGAACAGGATCGCGGCCACCGCCCGGCGGTCGCCGCCGAAGGGGGCGTCGGCCTCGGCCATCCGCTCGGCGAGCGCGGCGGGGAGATAGCGCGCGAGGTTGGCGCCCCGCCGCTCGAGCGTCGCCTGCCGCCTCGCGGTGCGCCGCGACAGGCGCACGGCCTGGGCCAGCATCCCGGCCACCACCAGGAAGACCACGACCTCCTGGATCCAGACGCCGGGGTCGACGTGGAAGATCGACAGGGAATCCTCGAGCGCGGCCTCGAAATCCTTGTGCATCGCGCGGCTCGCGGCGTCGCCGCCGGTCGAGGACAGGCTGACCCCCGGCTGGGCCAGCATCCACAGCCGCGCCAGCGAGGCGCACAGCGCCGCGCACACCCCGCCCCACATCACCAGTCCCGGCGAGAAGCTGAAGGCCAGCGCCGCCAGCATTATGAAATAGTAGCCCGCGTTCCCGAAATGCAGCATCGCCGCCGGCGGCAGTTGCGGATCCGAGAACGGGTTGGGGAAATAGAGCGTGAAGGTCAGCAGCGCGTAGTTGAAGGCGATGATCGCGTAGTGCCGCCAGGTCGCGGGCCCCCAGCGCCGCCCCGCCCAGGCCTGCATCCACACCGAGCCTGCAAACAGCGGCATCAGCGCCAGGTGATACAGCCCGTCGGGCCAGCCCGCGACCAGGATCACCAGCGGCGCCAGCACCACCAGCGCGATCGACACGACCCGCGCCGTGATCACCGCGCGGGCGGCGGATTCCTGGGCCATGATCCGGTCGATGCGGGCCTCTGCGGTCTCGCGAAGACCGGGACCGCGCCCGGCCTCGTCGCGCGCATCTGCGCCGCGCCTTGCCCCGTCGCGCGCCTCGGCGCCGCGTCCAGCATCGTTGCGCGCTTGGGCGCTCGTGGCCATGTCCGCTTCCCCCGACGCCGCCCTGTCGCGCGGCTGTTATGACCGCGCCCTCCTGTCGGGCGCAAGCGCGGCGGCCCCCGGCGGGCGAGTCGCGGCGCCTGGGCGCCGAAGCCGGGGAATGCGGCGCGGGACCGGGCCGGGACCCTGGCGCGGGGCGGGCCGTCCTCCGGCTGACGCAGCGTCGCGGGATTGCGCCCGCGCGCGGGATTGTTCATCCGGCCGGCCGGCTTGTATCCTCGCGTGACTCGCGCGCGCCGCGGCCGCGCCGCTCGGCGGCCGGCGCGCCCTCCCCCAACGCCCCCCAGCGAGCCCGGGCCCGCACCCGGGCCGGATCAAGGAAACGCCCATGTCCGATTTCTCCACCGTCCTTCTCGAGCGCTCCGGCCCCGTGTCGCTGGTGGCGCTGAACCGGCCCGACGCGCTGAACGCCTTTGACGAGCACCTGCGCCGCGATCTCGCCGCCGCGCTCAAGCAGGCCCATGCCGACCCCGAGACGCGGGTGATCGTGCTGGCCGCCGAGGGCCGCGCCTTCTGCGCGGGCGCCGACCTGAAGGCCGCCAAGCCCGGTCGCGACACCCAGGCCAGCCTGATGAACGAGTACAAGCCCGTGATGGACGCCATCACCAAGGGGCCCAAGCCGGTGATCGTGGCCGCCCAGGGCGCCTGCGCGGGCATCGGCGCCAGCCTGGTGATGGCCTCCGACCTCGCGGTGATGGAGGAGGACAGCTACCTCTACCTCGCCTTCGCCGCGATCGGGCTGATCCCCGACGGCGGCGCCCACTGGATGCTGCTGCGCGCCATCGGCAAGAAGCGCGCCTACGAGATGATCGTCTCGGCCGGACGTCTGAAGGCGGCCGAGGCGCTGGAGGCGGGGCTGGCCAACAAGGTCGTGGCCAAGGGCGAGGCCCGCGCCGCGGCGATGGAGTGGGCCGCGACGCTCGCCCAGGGCGCCCCGCGGACCCTGCGCTACGCCAAGTCGGTGCTGGCGGCGGCCGACGATCACAGCTTTGACGACAGCTACGCCTACGAGGCCGCGCTGCAGGGCATCTGCGCCAACAGCCAGGACAACGCCGACGCGGTGAAGGCGTTCCTGAAGAAGGAAAAGCCCGTCTTCACCGGCGCCTGAGCCGCGCGACAGGCCGACACGGCCGGGGCCCGCCGAGGGGCGGCGGACCCGGGCCATGCATCGAGGACCGGCGCGCCCCTCGGGACCGCGGCCGGATCGGGGGAGCGGGGCTCGCAGCGCCTCTCGCCGCGATCCGGTCGCGGGGGGCGCGCCGGGGACAGGCAGGCCGTCCGCCGGGCGGCCGAAGGGATGACGCCCGCAGCACGCGGGCAGGGGGAGCGCGGCGCATGGTGCGCAGGCTGGATATCGTCGTGGTCGGCGCAGGGGTCGCCGGCCTCGCCTGCGCGGCCGCGCTAGGCCGGGCGGGGCACTCGGTGACCGTGGTCGAGCAGGCCCCCGCGCTGACCGAGGTCGGGGCCGGGCTGCAGCTCTCGCCCAACGCGGTGCGCGCGCTCGACTGGATCGGGGCGGGCGAGGCCGTCCGCGCCCTCGCCGCGCGCCCCGAGGCGGTGGAGTTGCGCCTGCATCGCAGCGCCTCGGTCGTCTATCGCATGGCGCTGGGCCGCGCGGCCGAGACCCGCTGGGGCGCCCCCTACCTGCATCTGCACCGGGCCGACCTGCTCTGTGCGCTCGAGGGGGCGGCGCGGGCGCAGGGGGCGCAGATCCGTCTCGGGCTCCGGGCCGAGCGGGCGGGGGACCGCCGCGGGGGCGCCTCGCTCTACACCGATGCCGGCACGCTGGACGCGGACCTGGTGATCGGGGCGGACGGGGTGCGCTCGGCCCTGCGGGGGGACCTGGCGAACCCCGGCAAGCCGCTGTTCTCGGGCCACGTCGCCTGGCGCGGGCTGGTCCCGGCCGAGCGTCTGCCCGCGGGCCTGCTCAGCCCCCGGACCACCGTCTGGATGGGCCCGCGCCGGCATCTCGTGACCTACCCGCTGCGCGAGGGCCGCCTGATGAACATCGTTGCGGTCGAGGAGCAGGAGAGCTGGACCGCCGAGGGCTGGTCCGCGCCCGGCGACCCCGACGCCCTGCGCGCCAGCTTCGCGGGCTGGCATCCGGAGGTCGAGACCCTGTTCGCCGCCCTGACCGAGACCTACCGCTGGGGCCTGTTCGGCCACCGCCCCCTGCGCCGCTGGTCGCGGGGCCGGGTGGCGATCCTGGGCGACGCCGCCCACCCCACGCTGCCGTTCCTGGCCCAGGGCGCGGGCATGGCGCTGGAGGACGCGGTGGTGCTCGCCCGGGCGCTGACCGCCTACGAGCCGACCCAGGCGCTCGAGGCGTGGGAGCGCGCCCGCAAGCCTCGCGCGACCCGCCTGCAGCAGGCCGCCGCGCGCAACGGCCGCCGCTTCCACGCGCGCGTCGCGCCAGAGCAATGGATCAAGGCCGCGGCCCTGGGCGCCTTCGCCCGCCTGGCGCCCGAGACCGCGCAGGGCCTCAACGACTGGGTCTATCGCTACGACCCGACGACCGCGCCGGTCTGACGACCCGGCCGGGGGGGCTGCGTTCGGGGGGGTGGGTCCCTGCGGGCGTCCGACTGTTTCAACAAGCGGACTACAGGCGCCCTGCGGGCGGGCTTGGCTGCGTCCCGCCAGGGGCGAACGAGGGGGGCTTCGCCCGCGCCCTGCGTCCGTGGGGGCGGCGGGGGGCGTCTCCCGCCCACCCGTCGGGATGCGTCTCCGACACGTGACGCGAAGCTGACTGTTCAGGCTCGCGGCCTACGCTATACTCGGGGCATGACGGCGCAGATCCATTCCATCTCCGACAGCTTCCGGGTCGAAAGCCCCCGGGGCGGAACGGACGCGGCCGTGGTGTTCTCCTCGCCCCATTCCGGGCGGCTCTACCCCGAGGACCTGCTGCGGGCCTCGCGCCTTGGCGCCCACGACCTGCGCCGGTCCGAGGACGCCCATGTCGAGCAGTTGTTCCACACCGCCCCCGACCATGGCGCCCCGCTGATCCACGCGCTGGTCCCGCGCGCCTATGTCGACCTGAACCGCGGCCCGGAGGAGCTGGACCCCGCCCTGATCCAGGGCGTGCGTCCCGCCGGCCTGAACCCGCGCCTCGCCGCGGGCCTCGGCGTGATCCCGCGCGTGGTGGCCGAGGGCGTGGCGATCTACACCGGCAAGCTCACCCAGGCCGAGGCGCAGGACCGCCTGCGCCGCTGCTGGCGCCCCTACCACGCCGCCCTGCAGGACCTGTGCGAGAGCGCCCGCGCCCGCCATGGCCACGCGATCCTGGTCGACTGCCACTCGATGCCCTCGGACGCCCTGCGCGCCTCGCCGCGGGTCAAGGGGCGACGGCCGGAGGTGATCCTGGGCGACCGCTTCGGCGTCTCCTGCGCCCCCTGGGTGACCGAACAGGTCGAGGCCGCCTTCCGCGAGGCCGGCTTCGCGGTGGCGCGCAACTCGCCCTTTGCGGGCGGCTACATCACCCAGCGCTACGGCCGCCCCGGCCGCGGCGTGCACGCGGTGCAGATCGAGATCGACCGCGGCCTCTATCTCGACGAGGCCCGCGTCGCCCCCGGCCCCGGTTTCGAGGCCGTTCGCACCGCCCTGCGCCCGGTCATCGCCGCGCTGGGCGCGCTCGAGCCCCCCGCCTCGGCCCTCGCGGCGGAGTGAGGCGCCAGAGCTGCGCCGTGTAGGGGGGCGCCTCGCGGCCCCCTTGCAGGATGTCTGCGAAGCGCCGACGCCAAGGCTTGGCAATATCTCGCAAGTGCAGGCTCTGGCTTGTCGCTGAACGGGCGCCGTAAAGGGAATCCCTCTCCTTAATGTCGACAGGACGAGGGTTTCGCCTCGAAGAAAATCGATCCTCGCCGTGGATGTTCCGGCCTTCGCCGCCGACGTCGACTGCGACGGGTTCAGCCACACCGGGACGGTCGATGTCATCGGCTCGCTGGCGGATGCCCCCGGGGGCAACCCCTGCTCCGCCGCCTGTCCCGACGCGGAGGGCTCCGCCGCGCCAACTGCTCGGCCGTCGCGTCCCCTGTCCCGGCTTGCGCGGTCCGGCGTCAGGCGGCGTCGTGACGACTGATTCGCGAGGTCCCGAGGGGGTTTGGCGCCGCCATCGACCCCTGACGTAAGCGTAAGGATCTGATCTGGCGAAAAAAAAGGGCCGCGCAGAACGCGGCCCAAGTCTAGGGAGGAAACGCCCAGAAGGGCGGTGACGTCAGACGCCACGGATCTGAAGCTATATGTGCGCTGCAGCAATTTCAACGATGACCTTTGGGCAAGCGGCGCCGCGCCCCTCAAAACCCTGATTCCATGGTTAAATTGCTTGTACAAAACATTAATCTGGCGGCGGGCGAGGCGCCTTTCGGGCGCTGGGCGCCGCATCTGCTAAGCTGCTGGGAGAGTGACGCTGCGTTACCTAAGCGACCGACCCTTCAGAATCGCATCGATCCCGAAGCGTTCGCGGATCGAATCCGCCGCTTTTTCCGCCGCGCTCCGGCGACCTGCATCCGGATCCAGCAGGTCGCCCGACCGCTCTGCCTCCGATTCGGGCACGAGATCCGAGATTCCGACCCCCAGCAGACGAAACGGCCCCGCGTTCATCTCGCGCTGCAACATGGGCCGGGCGATGCGGTAGAGCCGGTCGGCGAGCTGCACCGGCTCGGGCGGGGTGGCGCGGCGGGTCAGCAGGCGGAAGTCGGCGCGCTTGAGCTTCAGCGTCACCGTGCGCCCGGCGAACCCCCTCGCCTTGGCGCGGCCGGCGGCCTTCTCGGCCATCCGCCACAGGTGCCCGTCCAGCAGCTCGGGGTCCGAGACGTCCACGTCGAACGTGGTCTCGTTGGAGATCGACTTGATCGCGGCGTCCGGCGCCACCCGCCGCGCATCCTCGCCGCGCGCCAGTTTCAACAGCCGCGCGCCCATCGAGCCGTGGCGCGCCACGATCCGCTCGGGGTCGGCGCGCAGCACGTCGCGCAGGGTGCGCAGCCCGTCGGCCTCCAGCTTCTCGGCCGAGGCGCCGCCGATCCCCCAGACGATGCGGATCGGCTTGTCGATCAGGAAGGCCTCGGTCTCGGCCCGCCCGATCACCGAGAACCCCCGCGGCTTGTCGAGATCCGAGGCGATCTTGGCCAGGAACTTGTTGTGGCTCAGCCCGACCGAGGCCGAGACGCCCACCTCCGCCTCGATCCGGCGGATCAGACGGGCCATGGCGGCGGCCGGCGACATGCCGTGCAGGCGCTGGGTGCCGGAGAGGTCGAGGAACGCCTCGTCCAGCGACAGCGGCTCGATCATCGGGGTCAGCTCGTCCATCAGGGCGCGGATCTGGCGGCTGACGGCGACGTAGTGGTCCATCCGGGGCTTCAGCACCACCGCCTCGGGGCAGAGCTTCAGCGCCTTGAACATCGGCATGGCCGAGCGGACCCCGCGCGTGCGGGCGATGTAGCAGGCGGTCGAGACCACGCCCCGCCGCCCCCCGCCGATGATCAGCGGCCGGTCGCGCAGCGCCGGGTCGTCGCGCTTCTCGACGCTGGCGTAGAAGGCGTCGCAGTCGAGATGGGCGATCGCGAGGTCGTGCAGTTCGGCATGGGCCAGCGCGCGGGGGCTGCGGCAGGCCGGACAGCGCGCGCGGGCGCCGGCGGCGACCGGGTAGGTCGCGCCGCAGTCGCGGCAGAGCGCGGGCAGGAGAGCTGACGGAGGGATCGCGGACATGGGGCGCAGTCTAGCGCGGCGCGAAATCGGGCGCGCGCGGATTCGGGAGGGGCCGGGCCGGGCCGGACTCCGGCTCCGCGCGCCGAATGCGGCGCGCGAGACCGGAGCCCTGCGCGTCGCGCAGGGTCAGCCGGTCAGCTCGCCGATCTTGCGGATGGCGAGCTCGGCGACCGCCTCGATCCGCAGGCGGGCGGTGTCGACGGTGTCGGACCAGGCGTCGAGATAGGGCGCGGCCTCGGGCGCCATGGCGGCCACCTGCGCCTTCTCGACATAGGCGAAGGTCAGCGCGCCGCAGATGATCAGCGCCAGCACGAAGCCCGCCGCATAGCCCATGCCGGCGCCCGAGCCGCGCTCGTCCTCCGCCTCGGCCGCGCGCAGTTCGGCCGACAGACGCTCGGCGTCGATGGTTGCGGGGCGGCGCGCGCCGGGGGCGCGGGTCTCGCCGGGGCGCGGGGCGCCGGGCCGGGCCGGGCGAGGCGGCTCGCCAGTGCGCAGGCGCGAGGGGGCGGGCGCGGGCTCGGGCTCGGGCGCGTAGACCGCGGCGGGGGCCTGGGCAGGCTCTGCGGGGGCCGAGAGGTCCGAGAGGTCGCGCGCGGCCGCCGACATCCCCGGCAGGGTCGAGGCGCCGCTCTCCATCTCCTCCAGCTCGGGGCCGGGCTGGAACCACTGGTGCTGGCAGGCGCTGCACTGCACCCGGCGGCCGCCCACGCCCAGCGCGGAATCGGGCGCCTCGTAGACGGCGGAGCAGTTGGGGCAGGTCAGGCGCATGGCTGGGTCGCTCCGGGACGAAACGGGCGGCCCGGCGAGGGCCGCGGAAGGGTCTTGCGGCCAAGTCTTAGCGCGGGCGCCGACGTCGGCCAAGCGCCGCGCGCGAAGGCGCCGCGACGGCGACTTGCGGGCGCCCGCGCCGCAGGCCCCGCGGGCCGGCGGCCGCATTGCGCCCGGGCGGCGCATTTGCGAATGTCGCGCGGCCTGCCCGGAGGGTCGGCGCGCTCCTCCGGCGCGCCCCTCCGGCGGAGCGGGATCGCAGGCGCGGACCGGGGACGCGGAGACGGATGGCGGCGCTGGAGATCGGCGGAATTCGCATGGCGCGCGGCGGCCGGGCGGTGCTGGACGGCGCCGACTGGACGCTTGCGCCCGGAGAGCTGCACGTGATCACCGGCGCCACCGGCGCCGGCAAGTCGACGCTGCTGGCGCTCGCCGCCCTGTCGCTGGCCCCGCAGGGGGGCGAGCTGCGCCTGTTCGGCGCCCCCGCCCCCGCCCCCGACGCGCCCGAGGCCGCCGCCCTGCGCCGGCGCATCGGCGTGGCCGAGCAGCGCCCGGGCTTCCTCGACCATCTGACCCTCGAGGAGAATGTGGCCCTGCCGCTGCGCCTTGCCGGCCGCGATCCTGCCGACCGCAGCACCCAGGCGCGCGAGCTGCTGGACTGGCTGGGCCTGGCCGACCGCGCCGGCGACCCGCCCGCCGCCCTCTCGGAGGGGGAGCGCCGCCGCGCCGCCCTCGCCCGCGCCGTGATCGCGGGGCCCGAGCTGATCCTGGCCGACGAACCCTCGCAGGCCCAGGACCGCGCCGGCGTCGCCCGGGCGCTGGAGATGCTGGCCGCCCTTGCCGAGCACGGCGCCGCCGTGGCGCTCGCCACCCGCGACACCGAGCTGGTGCGTCTCGCCCGTCATCACGTCGAGGCCCGCCTGTGGCGGCTGGAGGAGGGGCGGCTGTCCCCCGGGGTGGCCGCATGACGCGCCCATCCTCCGCGACGGCCCCGGCCTCTCCCCGCGCGGCCGCGCGATCCTCTCCCCGCGAGGCCGCGCGATCTTCTCCCCGCGAGGCCGCGCGATGACCGCCCCCGCCCAGGACGCGCCCCCCGCCAAGCGCCGCCGCCGTCGCGGCGCCGACGAGACGGCCGAGGAGACGCCCCCCAAAGCCCGCCGCGCCCGCCGCTCCAAGGCCAAGGCCGCGCCGGAGGACAGCGTGCCCGACGCGGCCTCGCCCGCCCCGGAGGAGGCCGAGGCCCCCGCCGCGCCCGGAGGCCCCGGCCGGCTGTCGCGCGGCGGCGCCGCGTTCGCCCGCGGTCTGCGCCGCGCCTGGGTCGAGCGGCGCACCCCGCCGCTGGCCCCCCGCTCCGGCGGGCTGGGCACGGCCGGCCTGCTCTGCGCGCTGGTCGCGGCGCTGGCGCTTGCCGCCGGCGTGGCGGGCGAGCGCCTGGCCCGCGCCTGGACGGCCGAGTTCGGCGACGCCGCCACCCTCGTCGCCCTCGGCCCGCCCGAGGCGGCGGCCCGCGATTTCCAGACCGCGCTCGAGGTGCTCGAGACGACCCCCGGGGTCGCGGACCTGCGCGTGCTCGAGGCGCCCGAGCGTCGGGCCCTGCTCGCCCCCTGGCTGGGGCCGGGCCAGGCCGCGCCGGCCGAGCCGCCGCCGATGGCCGACATGCGCCTCGTCGACGGCGGCCCGGACCCCGAGATGCTGGCCCTGCGCCTGGCCGAGGAGGCGCCGGGCGCGGTCTTTGACGATCACTCCGGCTGGCGCGGGCCGCTGCGCTCTGCCGCCGACGACGCCCGCCGGATCGGCTGGGGGGCGGCGGCGCTGACGGGGGTGCTCGGCGCCGCGCTCTGCGCACGGATCGCCGCGGGCTGGACCGCGCGCGGGCGCCCGGCCCAGCGGCTCCTGCGCCGCATGGGGGCGGGTCGGGCGCAGTTGCGCCGGGCCTGGGCCGGGCGCGCCGCCTGGCGCGCCTTCTGGGCCTCGGGCGTGGGCGCGGGGCTCGCGGCCGCGGCGCTGGCCGCGCCGCCGCTCGTCTGGGGCTCCGCGGCGCGGGTTCCGATCGCGCCTGCGGGCTGGGACTGGCTGGCGCTGGCCGCGCCGGCGCCGATCTTCGCGCTCGCCGCCTGGGCGGGCGCGCGGCTGGCCCTGCGCGCCGCCCTGCGCGGCGACGCCGAGGCCGACCGATGACCGAGGCCCGCAACGAGGGGAGGCCGCAGGTGACCCGTCAAGAGCCGACGAGGCCGCCCCGCGGCGGCGGCGCGCCCTGGCTGCGCGGCCTGGCGCTGGTGGTCTTCATGTATGCGCTGATGGCGGTCATGGGCCTGCTCTGCGCCCCCGCCGTGCTGATCGCCCCGCGCCGCGCCGCGATCTGGTCCTGCCGGACCTATTGCCGGATCGTGCTGCCCGCCGCCCGCCTGATCTGCGGCCTGCGCTGGGAGGTCCGCGGCCCGATCCCGAAAGGCGAGGCGCTGATCGCCTGCAAGCACCAGAGCTTCCTCGACATCATCATCCTGGTCCGGGTCCTGCCCGCGCCCCGTTTCGTGATGAAGCGCTCGCTGCTCTGGGCGCCGGTGCTGGGCTGGTATGCGCGCAAGCTGGGCTGCGTGGCCGTCGACCGGGGCGCGGGCGGCGCGGCGGTGCGCCGGATGCTGGCCGAGACCTCGGCCGACGGGACCCCGGGCCAGCTGATCATCTACCCCCAGGGCACCCGCGTGCCCCCCGGCGCCAAGGCCCCCTACAAGGTCGGCGTCGCCGCGCTCTGCGACACGCTGGGCACGCCGATCACGCTTGCGGCCACCAATGCCGGCGTGTTCTGGGGCCGCTCCGAGATCGCGCGGCGCCCCGGTCTGGCCGTGGTCGAGTTCCTCGACGAGGTGCCCGCCGGCCGGACCCGCGCCGAGGCGATGGCCAGGGTCGAGGGCGAGATCGAGGCCGCCTCCGACCGCCTGCTGGCCGAGGCGATGGGCCGGGCCGTGGACCGCCCGATCTGACGCGCCCACCCCGGGAGCAGGCCCCTCGCCCGCCCCCGGCGCCCCGCAGCCAGGCCCGCCCGCAGGACGCCTGCGGAAAGCTCTTCGGGCCCCGGCCGAGATCGCACCGCTTGCCGACCCGGGCGCCGCGCCGGCCCCGGCTGCGCTCAGCCGAACAGGTCGCCCTGGCCGGGAGGCGTCTTGCCGGGCGTCTTCTGGGTGGGCGTCTTGGGGGCGGACTTGCGCGGCGGCGCGGCTCCGGGGTCGGGGGAGGGCGCCTCGGGGCGGCCCGCGTCGCCGCCGCCGGCGGCCCCGTCAGGGTCCAGCGCCGCGGCGCGGCGGCCGTCGGCGAGCTCGATCTCGACTCGCGCGCCTTCGGGCAGCGCGGACGAGCGGCCGGCCGGCGCGCCGTCCAGGCGCACCACCGCATAACCGCGGGCCAGCGTCTGCTTGTAGCTCAGCGTTTCCAGCAGGCGCCCGGCGCGGCCATGGCGCTCGCGCTCGCGATCCACGGCGCTCCGCGCCGAGCGGTCCAGCCGGCCCGACAGGGCCGCCAGACGCTCCCGCCGCCGCTCGATCTCGGCGCGCAGGGGGGCCGGGCGCAGGCGCAGGCCCGCCAGCCGGTCGGTCTTGCGCGCCACCAGCGTGCGCAGCAGCGCCGGCGAGAACCGCCCGCCCGATCCGGTCGCCAGCCCCGCCCGGCGCGCCTGGACGCTGGCGACCAGCGCGCGGGGCAGCCGCTCGGCGGCCAGATCCAGACGCTGGGCGCGCTCGGCCAGCAACGCTTCGGGGCGCGGCAGCACCCGGGCGAGCGCCCGCAGCCGCTCGCGCCGGTCGGCAAGGCCGCGGGCGGCGGCGCGGACCCGGCGCTCCTCCAGTCCGGCCAGCGACGCCAGCAGCTCGGCGCGCACCGGCACCGCCAGCTCGGCCGCCGCGGTGGGGGTCGGCGCCCGGCGATCGGCGGCGAAGTCGATCAGCGTGGTGTCGGTCTCGTGCCCCACCGCCGAGATCAGCGGGATCTCCGAGGCGGCCGCCGCGCGCACCACGATTTCCTCGTTGAACCCCCACAGGTCCTCGACCGAGCCGCCCCCGCGCGCCACGATCAGCACGTCGGGCCGGGGCACGCGCCCGCCCGGGGTCAGCGCGTTGAAGCCGCGGATGGCGTGGGCGACCTCGCCCGCGCTGGTCTGGCCCTGCACCGCCACCGGCCAGATCAGCACCTTGCGCGGAAACCGGTCGGCCAGCCGGTGCAGGATGTCGCGGATCACCGCGCCAGAGGGGCTGGTGATCACCCCGATCACCTCGGGCAGATAGGGCAGGGGCTTCTTGCGCTCGGCCGCGAACAGCCCCTCGGCGGCGAGCTCGGCCTTCAGCCGCTCGAGCTTGGCGAGCAGCGCGCCCATGCCCGCGAGGCTCATCTCCTCGATCACCAGCTGATAGCGCGACTGGCCGGGGAAGGTGGTCAGGCGGCCGGTGGCGACCACCTCGTCGCCTTCGGTCGGCTGCACCGCAAGCCGGCTGACCTGACCCTTCCAGATCACCGAGGCGAGCACCGCCCGGTCGTCCTTCAGATCCAGGTACATGTGCCCCGAGCGGGGCCGCGACACGCGCCCGACCTCTCCGCGCACGCGCACGCGCCCGAACTCCCCCTCGACCACGCGCTTCACGGCGCCCGACAGCTCGGAAACCGAGAGCTCGGGCAGGTTGCCGGGACCCTCGGGCGAGGGCTCGCCGGGGCCGGAGGGCGGGTCGGGGGCGTCGAACAGGCTGCTCATGCCCCCATCCTAGCCTGCAAGAAAGCGGCGCGAAATGGCCCAGAAACCCGCCGCATGCTGACGCGATGACGCCATGTTCGTCTGCGACTTGTTGAATGTCGGCAGGCGAGGCCGCGCTGGTTCGCGCCCCGCCGCCAGAAGGAACAGGAGGAACCACATGACCCGCCCCAACCGTTTCGCCATGGGTGTTGTCGCCGCCCTGACCGCGGGCGCCGTCGCCGGTCCCGCCCTCGCAGGCGTCGGCCTGCCTGACGCCAGCAAGGACCACTGGACGTCCCACACGATCACCGAGGGCCGCCTCGCGCAGATCAACGCCAAGGGCGAGGGCCGTTTCGCGGTCTACTGCACGCCCGGTGACAAAAAGGGCGCGATCTTCTACCGCGAGCCCGCCGCCGCGCGGGACGAGGTCCGCGCCGACGGCGACAAGATCGACGTGGTGTTCACCTTCGACGGCAATCACCAGATCGAACGCACCATGACCTGGAACGAGGCCGGCGACTACTGGACCGATCCGTTCGGCCCGAACTCGACGCTGGCCGAGAACATGAAGCGCTACTACGACGTGCGCATCAACGTGAAGGGCCACCAGGGCGTCGACAGCGACTTCACGCTGAAAGACTCCTGGCGCTCGATCGAGACGATGTTCTCGGGCTGCTGATCGCCTTCAGGCCGCAGACGGACAACAGGGCCGCGCACGACATCGTGCGCGGCCCTTTTCGACGGCGCGCCCCGGGGCGCGCGTGTGACGGGGACGGGGGCCGGCCTCAGGCGCTTGGTTTCGGGCGCAGGCCATGTATGGTCCCCTTGGGTCATCTTGATGAGGGAAACAGCTCATATGGCGAAGCGTCTGGCCGCGGCGATGATCGCGGGAGTGGTGGCGATATCGGCGGTTGCGCCTGCCTGGGCGGTGACCCTGCCCGACGCGCGGCGCGACGTCTGGACGGCGCACAAGATCAACCGCGGGGCGATCGCGCAGGTCAACTCGGCCGGCGAGGGCCGCTTCGCCGTGGTCTGCAACAAGGCCGACCGCAAGGGCTTCCTGGTCTACCTGCTGCCCGCCGAGGACCGCGGCCGCCTGAAGGGCGGCTCGATCGACGTGGTGTTCAACTTCGACAAGGGCCGCAACAAGATCAGCCGCACGCTGACCTGGGACGCCGAGGGCTACTTCACCGACCCGTTCGGGCCCCGGTCCGACCTGGCCGAGTGGATGAAGCGCGCCTATGACGTGAAGATCAACGTCAAGGGCCAGAAGGGCGTCGCCTCCGACTTCAGCCTCAAGAACAGCTGGGCCTCGATCACCCGCATGTTCGAGATCTGCGGCTGAGGCCGCGCCCCCCGCCCGGCTCCCGGTCGGGCAGGGGCCCTCCCGCGCCGCGCCAGCCGTGGGCGGCGTCGCGCCCGGATCCTCGCCGCGCCGACCCCCGGCGGGATCGTCGCGCCCGACGACGCGCGGGGGGGCGCTCCGCCGCAGGGGAACGGACCGCCTTCCGCGCGATCGACGACGCGCCTGCGGAACGCGACGATCGAACATCGCCCCTATCACGCATCTGAATGCGCGATTCCGTCGCGAAACCTTCCCTTCCCCTCCGGTCCGCGCTACATGCGCGCCTCTATCAACGGAAGCCGGAAGGGCTGGATCTTATGGGCTACCGAGTCGCCGTCGTCGGCGCCACGGGCAATGTGGGCCGGGAAATGCTGAACATCCTCGCCGAGCGGGAGTTCCCCGTCGACGAGATCGTGGCTCTCGCCTCGCGGAGATCGCTGGGGACCGAGTGCTCGTTCGGCGACAAGACTCTCAAGACCAAGGACCTGGACACTTTCGACTTCACCGGCTGGGACATGGCGCTGTTCGCCATCGGCTCGGACGCGACCAAGATCTACGCCCCCAAGGCGGCGGCCGCAGGCTGCGTGGTGATCGACAACTCGTCGCTCTACCGCTACGACATGGACGTGCCGCTGATCGTTCCGGAAGTGAACCCCGACGCGATCGAGGGCTATTCCAAGAAGAACATCATCGCCAACCCCAACTGCTCGACCGCGCAGATGGTGGTGGCGCTCAAGCCGCTGCATGACCGCGCCAAGATCAAGCGGGTGGTGGTCTCGACCTACCAGTCCGTCTCCGGCTCCGGGAAGGAGGCGATGGACGAGCTGTGGAACCAGACCAAGGGCATGTACGTGCCCGGTCAGGAGGTCGCGCCCTCGGTCTATCCCAAGCAGATCGCCTTCAACGTCATTCCTCACATCGACGTCTTCATGGACGACGGCTCGACGAAAGAGGAATGGAAGATGGTCGCCGAGACCAAGAAGATCGTCGATCCCAAGATCAAGGTCACCGCGACCTGCGTCCGGGTGCCGGTCTTCGTCGGCCACGCCGAGTCGATCAACATCGAGACCGAGGAGTTCCTCGACGAGGACGAGGCCCGCGAGATCCTGCGCGAGGCCCCCGGGATCATGGTCGTCGACAAGCGCGAGCCCGGCGGCTACGTCACCCCCATCGAGTGCGTGGGCGAGTACGCCACCTACATCTCGCGCATTCGCCAGGACGGCACCATCGAGAACGGCCTGAACCTGTGGTGCGTCTCGGACAACCTGCGCAAGGGCGCGGCGCTCAACGCGGTGCAGATCGCCGAGCTGCTGGGCCGCCGGGTGCTGAAGAAGGCCTGAGGGCCGGTCGGACCCCCCGACCTGACGCTCCGTTTCGAACGCCGCGGGCCCCTCGCCCGCGGCGTTTCGCGTTCGGGCCTCTGCCTCGGAGGCTTTGTTTCCAGTTGATGAATGAATTCCGATCACTGGAAGCGACTCCCGAAATCCAGTCTTTGCAATAACATGCGGCAGGCCGCCGCGGGTCGCTGATTTCAAACGTGTTCAAAACAAGGCGCGATTGCGGCGGACGCCCCGACAGTCCATGATTCCGGCGGGGAGCGCGGATTCCGAGAACGGACGACGCCGACATGAAACAGTTCATCAAGGGCCTCGCGCCGCTGGGCGCGCTGATCGCGCTGGTCGCCGTCGCGACCGCAGCGCCTCAGCGTGCGCCAGTCCCGCCTCCGCGCCCCGCCGCGGCGATGGCGGCGCAGGAGGCCTGGGTCGACGGGCTCGCCGCCCTCTCGCGTCGGCCGATGGGCGTGCAGGGCTGGCGCGCGGCGCCTGACGGGTCGCTGGTGGTTTCGGCCCGGGCGGCGCCCGCCTCCGCCTCCGCCTCCGCCCCCCGGCCGCCCGCCGGCGTCGCCTGGGGAGAGGGCTTCCGCAACGGCCGCGCCGCGATGAACGCCCACCGCTGGGCCGAGGCCGCCGCCACCTTCCGCGCGCTCGCCGAGCGTCGCCCCGACCTGCCCCGCCCGCGCCTGGCGCTGGCCCGCGCCGCGGCCATGGCCGGCGACTGCGCCGCCGCCCGCTCCGAACTGACCCGGATCGAGCCGCAGCGCTCCCGCCTCGCCCCCGGCCTGTTCGAGGCGGCCGAGGCCGACGTCGGCGCCCGCTGCGGCCCGCGCCGCGAATGGTCGATGGCCTTTGGCGTCGACATGGGCCTGCCCGGCGAGGATCGCCGCCCCGACATCGCCGACCGCCCCGCCCCCGCCCTCTTCGACCGCCACGGCGAACGGCTCGCCGCCCGGATGACCGCCGCCGCCTCCGACCAGGCCTGGAGCGTCGCGCGCCTGCAGCTGACCGAGCGGCTGCGCGGCGACCGAGCCTCGAGCTACGCCCGCTTCGCCCGCTTCGAGCTGCAGAACTGGGAAGACGCGCCCGCCCGCGCCGTCGCCGCCCTGGGGGGCGAGGCCGCGGCCGAGGCGATGCGCGCCTCGGGCGAGCTTGCCGCCGACCTCGGCGCCGACTGGCAGGCGTTGCGCAGTTCGCTGACCCACCGCGTCATGCTGGGACCGGGCCGCAACGCCCCGGCGGTGGAGTTCGGGGCCGGGGCCGAGGCGCGCGTGGCCGACACCGGCGACCGCGCCGCCTGGGCCGAGCTGCGCCTGGCCGCCGAGGCGACGCTGGCCCGCGGCGCCCGCCTGCGCGCCGAGGCGGCGCATGTCCTCTCGCGCGCCTCGGGAACCTGGGGCGCGTCCGACGACCGCTCGGCCCGCGCGGCGCTGACGCTGGCCCGCCCGGCCCCCTCGGCCGGGTCCGCGGCCGAGGCCGAGCTGTTCGCCGGCGCCACGCTGAGCGACAGTCGCGAGGGGGCATGGGAGGCCGCCGCCTGGCGCGCCGGGGCCCGCCTGCGCGGTCTCGGCCCGGACGCGGCCGCGGCGGCCGAGCTTGGCGTCGGCCGCTTCGCGCCCGAGGAGGCCGGACCCTCGGTCTGGCTGATCCTGTCGCGTGTCTACTGAAAATCCCTCCGCCAACCGCCCGCCTTTGCCGGGCGGCGGGCGTCCGCGTCGCGCTCGGGGGCGCGAAGTGAGGCGCGGATGCGACGCCTCGGGCCCGCCTCGCGGCGAGCGATTCGCACCCCGTTGCACCGGCGCGAATCCTGCCCATAGCGTCCGCCCATGCGCGCGCCCCTGATTCTCTCCCTGCTGCTCGCCGGCCTCGTCTCGCCGGCCCTGGCCGATTGCGTCGAGACCGGCCGCGGGGCGGGCGAGATCCTCGCCGAGATGACCCGCGCCGAGCTGACCCGCGACGAACGCCTGCTGGTCGAGGAGCGTTTCGGTCCCGATTTCGCCGAGGCCGCGCGTCTGGGCATCGCCGCCGACGCCCTGTTCCGCTTCGCCCGCTGCGAGCTGAACGCCACCGACCCCGTGGAGCTGGTGGCCGTCGGCCGCTCGCCGGCCCATTGCGCCGGCGCCGCGGCCTTCGGCGATCGCGGCCGGGCCCCGGTCTGCGGGATCTGGGCGCTGTCCGAAACGCCCGACGGCTGGGTCCAGGTGCTCGAGACCGCGGGCGCCGCCCGGCTCGGGCCCTCGACCACCAACGGCTGGCGCGACGTGGTGATCGAGCGGGGCGGCGCCCCCTCGGTCTGGAAATACGGCGGCGCCGTCTATCAGGAGGACCTGGGCGACGCCGACCCGCAGGCCTATGCGCTGGAGGATTACGGCGGGTACGGCCAGGGCCCGGCGGCGATCGACTGGTTCGCCTTCGACGATCCGATGCCCGAAGCGATCGACGCCGCCTTCCTGTGGTTCTACGGGGCCGAGATCCGTGGCGCCGAGGGTCGCGTGGGCGTGCTGCCCGACGCCTTCCGCGTCGGCGCCGTGGACCTCGACGAGGACGGCGCCGAAGAGGCCGTGATCCAGGGCCTGTCCCCCGACTTCTGCGGTCCGGAGGGCTGCCAGCACTGGGTTCTGGCCGGCCTCGGCCGCCAGACGGCGCCCTGGGTTGCGGGCCGGCTGCTGGGCTTCGACCTGCAGGCGGCGGCGACCGGCGGGCGCGGAGGGCGAGACCTGATCGCCTCCTCCGCGCTGGGCCTGATCGTCTACCGCAACGACGGCGACGGCTGGGCGCTGCCGGCGGGCGACGGCAACTGACCGCCCCCCGCGGGCGAGCGCCGGCCCCGGGGACGGCGCACGCCTGCGGGGCCATGACTTTGCGTCACCAGCGCAGAAAGCTTTCGCCGAAACCGGCCGACCTGCATTAACGTCCGTTCATAAACC
Source organism: uncultured Albimonas sp. (assembly GCF_963977235.1). Taxonomy (NCBI): domain Bacteria; kingdom Pseudomonadati; phylum Pseudomonadota; class Alphaproteobacteria; order Rhodobacterales; family Paracoccaceae; genus Albimonas; species uncultured Albimonas sp. The sequence goes on along the minus strand of NZ_CAXBOD010000023.1, from coordinate 10,195 downwards.
TTTACACGCCTCCGAGGGCCCGCCCCTTCACGCCACCGGTCCCGCCGCCTCGCCTCCGTCGGGTCCGTCATCGAGAGTCCTGGCGCACGCTTCCTGACGCGGTCGACGCCGCTGCGGGAGGGTCCAGGCGCTTCCCCGGATCGATCGGGGCCCCAGCGGGGCGTCGATCTCCCCGGGCCTGCGGGCCGGCGAGCCCGGGCCAATGCGGGACGCGGCAGGCGCCGCCGCTCCCGCGCCGCCCGTCGCCGGCGCGTCCGGCCGCCCCCGTCGGCGCGCGGACACGGTTCGCCGTCGTCTCCGCGCCTGGCGGACCCGCCCCGGCGCGCCGTGCAGGGCGCTCCGGGGCGGGCGCGGCTCAGCCGGGCTGACCGTCCTGTTCGCGGCGGCGCTGGGCGGCGCGGTCGCGCTCTCCCTGGGCGCGCTTGACCAGGTCCTCCAGCGCGCGGCGGCGGGCCAGACCCTCGGCCGCGTGGTCGCGCGCGACCGAGGCGGCCGCCTCGGCCTCGTCGGCGACCCGCACCGCCTCGCGGATGCGGGCGCGCTCGGCCTCGCGCCAGCGGGCGGCGGCGGCGAGCTCGGGCGGGGCGGCCGAGGCGGCGGCGGCCAGCCGCGCCTCCTCGGCCGCGGCGCGGGCCTTGCGGATGGCGGCGGCCTCGGCCGCGCGGTCCCGGGCGCGGGCCTCCTCCGACAGGCGGGCGAGGCGGGCAAGCTCGGCGATCCGCGCCAGCTCCGCGAGCCGCGCATAGGCCTTCACACGACGGCTCATCGGGTCACCCCCATCCTTTCTCGCGGGCCAGCGCCCGCATCTTCTCGGCGTATCGGATCGCGGCGGCGACGGCCTTGTAGTGCTCGGGCGCGATCTCCTGTCCGATCTCGACCGTCGCGTGCAGGGCGCGGGCCGTGGGCGGGTCGTGGTGGATCGGCACGCCGGCCTCCTGCGCCTTCTCGCGGATCGCGAGCGCCACCTCGTCCTCGCCCTTGGCCACGCATTCGGGCGCCGTGCCGGGCCGGCGCGTCCATTTCAGCGCCACCGCGACGTGGGTCGGGTTCACGACCACCACGTCGGCGTTGGGCACCTCGGCCATCATCCGGTTGGTGGCGATCTTCTGGGCCCGCCGCCGGCGCTCGGCCTTCTGGTAGGGGTCGCCCTCGGACTCCTTCATCTCCTCCTTGATCTCCTGGAAGGACATCCGGTTCTTGCGGGCGTGGTCGAAGCGCTGCCACATCAGGTCCGCGGCCGCGATCACCACCGCCACCGCGGTGATCGTGGAGAGCAGCGCGACGCCGACCCGCACCATCTCGGGCCCGATCGCCAGCGGGTCGGCGCGCACCAGCGCGGTGATCCGGTCGACCTCGGCGAGCATGAACAGCACCAGGATCACGCCGATGGCGATCAGCTTGGTCGCGGACTTGGCGAACTCGGCCAGCCCGGTCGGCCCGAACTTGTTGCCCGCGTTGGAGACCGGGTCGATGCGCGAGATCTTGGGCGCGAGCTTGGTCGGCGCGAAGACGATGGCCATCTGCGCGGCATAGGCCAGCACCGCGGCCGCGAAGGGCGCCAGCAGGAACGGCAGCGTCGGGACCACCGCCTGGAACACCAGCTGGGCCGACAGCGCCGTCCCCCCCGGGCCCAGGATCCGCCCCTGAAGCTGATCGGGATTGGCGAGGAAGCCCATCAGCGCCTCGCCCGAGTTCAGCGCCGCCTGGCCGCCAAAGGCCCCCACGGCGGCCAGCATGGCGATGTAGATCGCGGCGACGCCGACGTCGGTGGACTTGGCGACATCGCCCTTGCGCCGCGCATCCTCGAGCTTGCGCGGCGTCGGCTCGTGGGTCTTCTCGGCGCTCTCGTCGCCTCCGCCGGCCATCTCACGGGCTCCCGAACGGCTGGGCGAGGGTGTCGTCGAGACGCTCGGACCAGTGGGCGAGCATCTCGGGCGCCCCGATCCACAGGATCAGCAGCGCCCCCATGGTGATCGCGGGGGCGCCGACGAAGGCCACCATCAGCTGGGGCATCGCCCGGTTCAGCGCCCCCAGCGCCAGGTTGTAGGCGAACGAGGCCACCACGAAGGGCGCGGCCAGCGAGAAGGCCAGCGCAAACGCCGCCCCCGCCCGGTCCACGCCCCATTGCGCGACGTCGCCGGGCAGCGGCAGGGCCGCAAGCGGGATCACCTCGTAGGAGCGCAGGATCAGAACCGCCGCCTTCACCGGCAGGCCCAGCGTCATCGCCAGCGCGATCCCGCCCACCGTCAGCAGCGCGCCGATCGCCGGCATCGGGTCGGGCGTCACCTGCGCGCCGGCGATCTGGGCGATCGAGGTCGACTGCCCCGCGATGGTCCCCGCGAGCTGCAGCGACATCACCATCAGCCGCGCCGACATGCCGAGCGCGAGCCCGATCAGCGCCTCGGACCCCAGCGCGCGCAACAGCGCAAACGGCTGGCCCGCCGCCAGCCCCGGATCCGCCTCGGCCGCCGCCTGCGCCAGCGGCGACAGCGCCGGCCACAGCAGCAGCGCATAGCCCAGCGCCACCGCCAGCTTGATGCGCGAGGGCAGCGTCCGCTCCCCGAAGCCCGGCAGCAGCGAGACCACCGCCCCCACCCGCACGAACACCGCCATCAGCGCATGTACCGGCGCATCGTCGAGCCGCGCCAGCCGCTCGAGATCCGGCCACAGCCGGGCAAGGATCGCGAGCGTCTCATCCATGGGCGGCGGGCGCGGCCATCAGGCCTGGCCCAGCAGGGTGGGTCGCCCGTTGGCGCCGATCTCCTCGAAGCTGAGCACCGGGTTGCGCACCCCCTTGGCCGCCAGCACGGTGCGCAGGAACCGCCGCCGGCGGGTGGAGGTGACGATGGCCGGATAGCGCCCCTCGGAGCCTGCGCGCGCCACCCGGTCGGCGACAGCGGTGGCGAGGCGATTGAACTCCGAGGGCGGCAGGGCCACGTCGCCGGCGCCCGCGCCGTCCTTCAGCTCGTGGGCGGCGAAGGTCTCCTCCCACTCGGGGCTCAGCTGGATCAGGGGCAGGGCGCCGTCCTCCTCCAGCAGTTCGGCCACGATCTGGAAGCCCAGGCGCTGGCGCACATGCTCGGCGATCGCCTCGGGGGCGCCCATCGCGGGCTTGGCCTCGGCGATCGCCTCCAGGATCAGCGGCAGGTTGCGGATCGAGACCCGCTCCTCGAGCAGCAGCCGCAGGATGGTCTGCAGCAGGTCCACGGGCACCTTGTCGGGGATGAACTCATCGAGGATCCGCCGGTTCGACTCGGCCCGCTGGGGGTCCGAGACCTTGGTGAAACTGTCGAGCAGCTTGCGCAGGCCGCGGCGCGAGAACAGGCGGGCGAAGTTCTCCTTCACCGTCTCGAGCAGGTGGGTCGCCACCACCTCGGTGGCCGAGACCACCGGCAGGCCGAGAATCGCGGCCTCCTCCTGCTGGGCGGGGTCGATCCAGCGGGCCGGGGCGCCGTAGACCGGCTCCTTCACGTCGCGACCGGGGGGGGCGGCCTCGGCGCTGTCGCCCAGCAGCACCAGCGCCATCCGCGGCTCGAGCGTGGCGCGCGCGATCTCCACCCCCTGGATGCGGATCGCGTAGGTTCCCCCCGGCAGGGCGTCCTCGTCGGTCAGGCGGATCTCGGGGATCACCACGCCGTAGACCTGCGCCACGTGACTGCGCATGTTGGCGATGCGCGCGCCCAGGCCCGTGGCGTCGTCCATCACGATCGGCACCAGGTCGGGCGCGAACTCGACATGAATCTCGTCGAGGTCCAGCACGTCGCCCAGCGGACGCTCGGCGGGGGCGGTTTCGGTCCTGGCCGCGGGCGAGGCCTCCTCGGCCCGGGTCGCGGCGGCGGCGCGGGCGGCGAACCAGGCCGCGGCGGCCAGCAGCAGCGCGCCGCCCAGGAACGGCACGAACGGCAGCCCCGGCGCCAGCGCGAAGCCCGCCATCAGCGCGGCCACGGTGCCGAGCGCGGCGGGAAAGCCCCCCAGCTGCCCGATCAGCGCCCGGTCGACGGTGCCCATCATCCCGCCCTTGGCCAGCAGCAGCGCGGTGGCGATCGAGATGATCACCGCCGGGATCTGCGTCACCAGCCCGTCGCCCACGGTCAGGATCGCATAGGTCTCGAACGCCTGGCCCAGCGGCATGTCATGGGCCAGCACCCCGACCGCGAGCCCCACCAGCAGGTTCAGAAGCGTGATCAGGAGGCCCGCCACCGCGTCCCCCTTCACGAACTTCGAGGCGCCGTCGAGCGAGCCGAAGAACGTCGTCTCCTCCTGCTCGATCTTGCGCCGGTTGCGGGCCTCCTCGTGAGAGATCGCGCCCGCGGCCATGTCCGAGTCGATCGCGAGCTGCTTGCCCGGCATCCCGTCGAGCGCGAAGCGCGCGCCGACCTCGGCCATGCGTCCGGCGCCCTTGGTGATGACGATGAAGTTCACGATCAGCAGCACGCCGAAGACCACGAGCCCGAGATAGAGCGAGCCGCCCATCACGAACATCGCGAAGCCCTCGATCACCTCGCCCGCCGCGCCGGTGCCGCTGTGCCCCTGGCCGATGATCAGCTTGGTGGAGCTGACGTTCAGGCTCAGCCGCAGCATCAGCGAGGCCAGCAGGATCGTGGGGAAGGACGAGAAATCCAGCGGCCGCTCGATGAACAGCGTGTTGGTGAAGATCAGGATCGCCAGCCCGAAGCTCGCCGCCAGGCCCACGTCCAGCACCCAGGCCGGCATCGGCAGGATCATCATCACGATCACGGCCATCAGCGCCAGCGCCATCAGGACGGTGGGGTGATAGAGGTTGCGGATCGACCAGTTCTCCATCACGGCGACCCGAACAGGGGCGAGCCGCGGCGCAGGAGGCCCCCGCGCCCGCTCGGCGCGGCCATCGGCGAGGCCGCCCCCGCCCCCGGCGTCTCGCTCTCGTCGGGCGCGGGCGCCGTGGCCAGCCAGGCGTGGGCGAGGCTGGCCGCGCGGGCGTCCGCGCGGGCGTCGGCCGCAGGGTCCTCGGCGGGGTCCCCGGCCGGCGGCGCGCTCAGGAGCGGGCTGCGCTCGAGCGGCGAGAGCGAGGCGAACCACCAGGTCGGGCGCTCGCCTTCGCGCTTCGGCTCGGGACCAGCGATCGGGCGCGCGTCCGGCCCCGGGCCGAACGGCTCGGGCAGGTCGGCCGCGATCGACAGCACGCGGGAGCGGTAGCGATGCGCCAGGTCCGGGGTGCGGGAGTGATAGTGCCCCGCCGCGATCTCCCAGCTGCCGGTCTCGTCGCGCAGCGCGCGCAGGAAGCGGGCGGCGTAGCGGGCGTTCGATTCGGGATCCAGCATGTCCTCGAGCCCCTCGAACGCGGCGCCGTGCCAGAGGTGGTTGACCTGGAAGCAGCCGAGATCGAAGGACCGCGCGCCCTTCGCCTGGCGGCCGCGGACCCAGGTCAGCAGCTCCTCGGGGTTGGAGAACCAGCGGCCCTCGCCTTCCATGTTGACGGTCCAGGGCCAGGGCGCGAGGCGACCGTCGAGCGGTCGCCCGCTCTCGGCCAGCGAGATCGCGCGCATCAGGTGCAGGGGCACGCCCTCGGCCCGCGCCGCCCGCTCGGCGGCCGCTTCGCAGAGCCCCGCGAGGCCCGGCGCCGCGGCCTCGCGCGCGGCGTCGGCCGCGCGCGGGACCAGCAGCGCCAGGGCTAGGATCGCAAGCGCCGCCGCGGCGCGCGCGAGGCGAGCGGCGGCGCGGCGTCCCCGGTGCGGCGCGAGGCGGATGCCAGTCCCGGGCGGCTCGGTCGCGCCAGGGCCGCCGTTCGGCCCGCGTCGAGGGACGGCGGCGTCCGGGCGAGGGCGCGTCGGGGCGGGGCGAGGGGACGGCTCGGGCATGGCGCTCCCCTCAGCCTCCCTGCGCGATCAGGGGCACGATGACGTCGCGCCAGAGGTCGAGGAAGGCGGCGCCCATGAACTCCATGGAAATCCAGAAGGTTCCGGCGATCGCCGCCAGCTTGGGCACGAAGGTGAGCGTCAGTTCCTGGATCGAGGTCAGCGCCTGGACCAGGCCGATCGCGAGCCCGGTCGCCAGCGCCACCGACAGGATCGGCAGCGAGGCGATGATCGCCGCCCACAGCCCCTGGCGCATCATGTCGTAAAGGGTCGCATCGTCCATGGCGCTCTCCGCGCAGGGCGCCTGCCGGGCGCCGGGCGTCGCGCCTGAGGTCGGGCCCGTGGCAAGGGGGGGCGGCGCAGGGACGCGCCGGTCGCGGCGGGCCCCTCTGTCGGTTGGCGTGCGGTGCGCACCGGCCCGGCGATGGCTCGGGGGCCGTCGACGCTGCGTCGCAACGCGGGACGACGACCCCCGGTCCCTCGTCCTCCGCCCGTCGCGACCGCGCGTCCTGCGTCGGCCCCGCGGGCGGTTCTCGTGATCTCAGACAGGCATCCGCAGGATCTCCTGGTAGGCCTCGACGACCTTGTCGCGCACGGTCACCGCGGTCTGCACCGCGATCTCGGCCGAGCTGAGCGCGGTGACCACCGACTGCATGTCGGCCTGACCCGCGAGGCCCTTGACGGCGGTCGTCTCGCCCGCGCGCAGGGCTTCGGCAAAGCCGCCGGCGGTCGAGGCGATCGCCTCCCCCGCGCTGCGCTGCTGCTGGGGCGGCGCGCCGATGGCGGGCGCGAGGCCCTGATACATGCGGGCGGCAAGGCTGTCGGCGGCGGGCATGGGCGGTCTCCGGCGTCAGGGGCGCATGGGGGCGCCTGGGGCAGGTCGGCGCGTCAGGCGCCGGTCTTGGGGGTCGCGCCCGGCCGTCCTCGGCCGCGCGCGGGGCGGCGCGCTCAGCGGCGCAGCAGGTCGATCAGCCCGCGGGTCATCTGGCGGGCCTGGTCGAGCAGGCGCAGGTTCGCCTCGTAGCTGCGCTGCGCCTCGCGCGAGTCGGCGATCTCGATCATCAGGTCGACGTTCGACCCCTCGTAGTTGCCCTGCGCGTCGGCGAGCGGGTGATCGGGATCGTGGATCTCGGGCAGGTCCTTCTGGCTCAGCCGCACCCGGCCGGCGGCGACGGCCGGGCCGCCCTCCCCCCCGGGCTGAAGCGCATGAAACTCCACGAACTTCCGGCGGTATCCGGGGGTGTCGACGTTGGCCAGGTTCTCCGCCGACAGGCGCAGGCGCGCGGATTGCGCGCTCATGCCCGAGGCGGAGGCGGCCATGGAGTGGATCAGGTCGGTCACGGGAAGCTCCCGGCGGAAGGTTCAGGACAGGGCGGAGGGGGAGGATCAGCGCGGCCGTTCGAGCGCGGCCCGGATGATGTCGAGCGATTTTCGCCAGACGCCCAGCGCCAGCTCATGCTGCAGCTTGGCCTCCGAGGCGCGGACCATCTGATCCTCGAGCGCGACGGTGTTGCCGTTGGGCGAGGCCGCGCCGGGCAGGTAGGCCGCCTGCGACTCCGCCCCCGAGGCGGCGTCGCCGGTTCCGGTGAGGTGGCCCGCCCGCGAGGCGGCGGGGCGGAAGGCCCCGGCGTCCTCGACCGCCGAGCGTGCGGCGTAGCTGTCGGAAAAGGCGGTGAGGTCCGCAGCCCGGTATCCCGGCGTGTCGGCGTGGGCGATGTTTCGCGCGATCAATGCCTGGCGTCCCGCGGCGTGGTCGGCCAGCGCCTCGGACAGGGACAGGATCGTTAGGCCTTCGCTCATGACGGGGATTCTCCTCCGGCGGCGTTCGCAAACCCGGGATTAACCCCTGATCGTTGACAAGAAGTAAGCGCGAGGCCGGAAGGCGGGGCTTTCCTGCCCCCGATCGCCCGCAGCGGCAGGGAGAGCGGACCATGGATATCGAGCATCTGGGCGCCGACCTGCGCTCCGTCGCCGCCATCCGGCGCATCGGCCGGGTGGTGCGCGCGGACGGCGGCGTGCTGACCGCCGCGGGCCTCGCCCCGCGCGCGCGCCTGGGCGACCGGGTCGAGGTCACCCTGCGCGACTCGCCCCCGCTGGAGGGGGAGATCGTCTCGCTGGGCGACGGCGTGGCGCGCGTGATGACCTATGGCCCGGCCGAGGGCGTGGGCCTGGGCGACGCCGTGGCGCTGACGCCCGACCCCGGCCTGCGGCCCTGCGAATCGTGGATCGGGCGGGTGGTCGACGCCTTCGGCGCGCCGCTCGACGGGCGTCCGCTGCGCCAGGGCGCCGTCGCGGTCCCGCTGCGCCCGCCCGCGCCCGACCCGATGCGCCGCGCCCGCCTGGGACCGCGGCTGGCGACCGGCCTCTCGGTCTTCGACACGCTGCTGCCGCTGGTGCAGGGGCAGCGCGTGGGCCTCTTCGCGGGCTCGGGCGTGGGCAAGTCGAGCCTGCTCGCCTCGCTCGCGCGCGCGGTGCAGGCCGACGCCGTGGTCTTCGCCCTGATCGGCGAGCGGGGGCGCGAGCTGCGCGAGTTCACCGAGGGCGTGCTGGGCCCCGAGGGGATGTCGCGCTCGATCATCGTCTGCGCCACCTCCGACCAGTCGCCCCTGGTCAAGCGGCGGGCCGCCTGGACCGCCATGGCCGCCGCCGAGACCCTGCGCGACGGCGGCCGCCACGTGCTGCTGCTGGTCGATTCGCTGACCCGCTTCGCCGAGGCCCACCGCGAGGTCGCGCTGACCGCCGGCGAGCCGCCGTCCCTGCGCGCCTACCCCCCCTCGACCGCCGCCATGCTGGCCGAGCTGGTCGAGCGCGCCGGCCCCGGCCCCGAGCGCACCGACGGCAAACGCGGCGACATCACCGGCATCTTCAGCGTGCTGGTCGCGGGCTCGGACATGGAGGAGCCGGTGGCCGACATGACCCGCGGCCTGCTCGACGGCCACGTGGTGCTCGAGCGCGCCATCGCCGAGCGCGGGCGGTTTCCGGCGGTGGACGTGGGGCGCTCGGTCTCCCGCTCGCTGCCCGGCTGCGCCTCGGAGGAGGAGAATCGCCTGATCGCCGGGGCGCGCCGCGTCTTCGGCCTGCACGAGAAGGCCGAGCCGATGTTGCAGGCCGGCCTCTGGCGCGAAGGGGCGGACCCCGAGGCGGACCGCGCCGTGCGCCTGCATCCGGGCCTCGACGCCTTCTGCGCCTCGCCCGCGCCGGAGGGCAACGCCGAGAGCTTTGCGAGGCTCGCCGAGGCGCTGGAGGCGCCGGCCCCGACCCGCGCCGCCGAGGCCCCGCCCGCCGCGCCGCCCGCCGAGGATCCCGCGGCCGAGGCCGGCGCCGGCCGGGCCCGGGCGGGCTACGGCCGCGCCGCGAACGCGAAGGCCAGGCCCGCCGCCTCGGAGAAAGTCGGGGCCGAGACGCCCGATGCCCCCGCGCCGGAGACGCCCGCGCCCGCCTCGTCGGCGCGAAGCGCGAAACCCAGGCGCGCAAAGTCCTGACCCGGAGTCCTGACCCGGGCGCCGGGGCGATCGCGCGGGGCCTCGGGCGTGACGGGGGCCGGGAGATCTCCGGCCAGAGCCCGCGCGTTCGGGCACAGGCCCCGCAAGCCGAGCCCGGCGCGTTTGTGCAGGGGGAGCGGCGACCGCTCCCCCTCTCGATTATTCCGCGCTCAGAGCGCGGCGAGCATCGCGTCGCCCGAGGAGACCTCGGCCTTGCCGGGCGTCTCCTCGAGGTTGAAGGCGGTGACCACCTTGTCCTCGACGACCATCGAGTAGCGCTTGGAGCGGTTGATCAGCCCCGCCGGCGGCGCGGTGAAGTCGAGGCCCAGCGCTTTGGTGAACTCGGCCTGCGGATCGGCGAGCATGTGCAGGCCGGCGGCGGTGGCGCCCGAGGACTCGCCCCAGGCCTTCATCACGAACGGGTCGTTGACCGAGACGCAGACGATGGCCTCGATCCCCTTGGCGGCCAGCGCCTCGGCGTTGGTCACGAAGCTGGGCAGGTGGTTGAGCGAGCAGGTGGGCGTGAAGGCGCCCGGCACGGCGAACAGCGCCACCTTGCGGCCGGCGAAGATGTCGGAGGTGGACTTGGGCTCGGGGCCGTTGGTCCCGATGGAGACGAAGGTGGCGTCGGGCAGGGTGTCGCCCACGGCGATGGTCATGGTCGGATCCTCAGCGTTGCGAATGGGCCCCGTCCGGCGGATCGGGGGCGCCCGGCGGGGGGCGGGTCCGGCGAAAGGGGTAGCGCGCTTCGCGCCCGCAACCAACTCCCGATCGCATCGGGTCGGCGCCGGAAGACGGCGGCCCGCAGAGGCGCCCGGCCGGCGACGTCGCCCCGGCCGTCGTCCGCGCGCCGCCCCCGGACGCGCCTCCCGCCCGCCC
>NZ_CAXBOD010000022.1:0-65252 GCF_963977235.1 uncultured Albimonas sp. | reverse complement strand
AAAGAATACCCGGGATTCCAGCTGCGAGCGGTCCAGTTCTTTGGGGGCAGTGCACTGCGCCTCGCCTCGCGACTCCCTCCCATGTCGGCAAGACCCGACTGAAACGTAAGCCGCCGTGGAAGCAGGGGCGAGCGTGACCGGGCGAGAGTCTCTCAGGCCTGCGTCCGGTGGCGCGGGTCGCCGAGCGCAACCAGGCGGATGTCGCCCTCCCATGTCGCGGCGAGCCGCTCGGCGGCGGCCCAGGCGCGCAGGCCGGAGCGGCAGCAGAGGACCGCCCGCTGGCCGCGGGCCGGCAGAGGGCCGCCCGGGCCAAACGCCTCGACCGGCAGGCGGAAGGCGTGGGGGCGGACGAGGGCGGCCTCGTCCTCGGCGCGCAGGTCAACGAGAAAGTCGGCCCCGTCGATCTCCGCCTCGGCGAGGAAGCGGGGCTGGCGCAACGGCTCCTGCGCGCCCGCGAAGCCGAAGCCGCCGAAGCGGAAGTTGCGGGCGTCGAAGGTGACGAGGCGGCCCAGCGGCGAGGGCGCGATGCCCGCGAGCAACGCCGTCGCCATCTGCGCCTGAAGCGCGCCGACCACGCCCACGACCGGGCCCAGCACGCCGTCCTCGGCGCAGGAGCCGGCCCGGTGGGGCAGGTCGGGGAAAACCGCCCGCAGGCTCGGGCCGCCGCCGCAATAGGCCCCGGCGTAGCCCTCGAGCCCGATCACCGAGGCGCTGACCAGCGGCGCGCCCGCGGCGTGGCAGACGTCGGACAGGATGTAGCTCGCGGCGAAGCTGTCGGCGCAGTCGAGCACGAGGTCGACGCCCGCGCACAGCGCCTCGGCATTGGCCGGGTCGAGGGCGGCGACGACCGGCTCGACCTGGCAGTCGGGGTTGAGCGCGGCGAGGGCCCCGGCGGCGGCCTGCGCCTTGGGGAGCCCGATGTCGGTCTCGCGGAACAGCGTCTGGCGGTGGAGGTTCGTCGTCTCGACCCGGTCTGGATCGACCAGCCGGATGCGGCCGACGCCCGCGCCGCCAAGGTACTGCAGCACGGGCGCCGCCAGCCCGCCGGCCCCGACGATCAGCACATGCGCCTCCCGCAGCCGGTCCTGGCCGCGCGGCCCGAACTCGGGCGCCGCGATCTGGCGGGCGTAGCGGCTCATCGCGTCGCCTCGAGCCACTGGCGCACCCGGGCCTCGGGGGCCTCGGCGAGGGTGATGTCGGTGACCGCCGAGACGATGTCGGCCCCCGCCTCGAAGGCGCCCGGCGCGCGCGCGACGCTCATCCCGCCGATGGCCACCAGCGGCAGGTCCCCGATCAGCCGCTTCCATTCGCGCACCCGCTCGAGCCCCTGCCGCTCCCACTTCATCTTCTTGAGGATCGTGGGATAGACCGGGCCGAGGGCGACATAGTCCGGCGCGCAGGCGAGCGCGCGGTCGAGCTCGGCGTGATCGTGGGTGCTGAGGCCCAGCTTCAGCCCGGCCCGGCGGATCGCGGCAAGGTCGGCGTCGTCGAGATCCTCCTGTCCCAGGTGCACCCAGTCGCAGCCCGCGTCGATGGCGATCCGCCAGTGGTCGTTGACCACCAGCGTCGCGCCGTGCCGGCGGCACAGAGCGAGCGCCGGCGCAACGATCGCGCGAAGCTCGCCCTCGGAGCGGTCCTTGATCCGCAACTGCGCCAGCTTCACGCCGAGCGGCAGCGTGCGCGCGAGCCAGTCCAGGCTGTCGAAGATCGGATAGAAGCGGTCGAGGGTCACGTGAGAAACGCCTTTCCGATCACGGGCGTCGAGGGGGAGGCCATGTCGCGCGGCTCCATCGGATCGGCCAGATAGGCCAGGCGCCCGGCCTCGACCCCGCGCGCAAAACCCTCGGCCATGGCCGCCGGGTCGCCGGCCTTCGCCACCGCGGTGTTCAAAAGAACCGCGTCAAAACCCATCTCCATCGCCATCGACGCATGACTGGGAAAACCGAGACCCGCATCAACAACAAGCGGCGTGTCGGGGAACTGCGCGCGCAGGGTCCGCAGACCGTAGATGTTGGTCAGTCCCAGCCCGGTGCCGATGGGCGCGCCCCAGGGCATCAGCACCTCGCAGCCGACCGACAGCAGGCGGTCGGCGAGCACCAGGTCCTCGGTCGTGTAGGGGAAGACCTGGAAGCCGTCCTCGACCAGGATGCGGGCGGCCTCGACCAGGCCGAACGGATCGGGCTGCAGCGTGTCGGCATGGCCGATCACCTCGAGCTTGATCCAGGGGGTGTCGAACAGCTCGCGCGCCATCTGCGCGGTGGTCACCGCCTCGCGGGCCGAGTGGCAGCCCGCGGTGTTGGGCAGCACCGCGACGCCGAGGTCGCGCACCAGGTCCCAGAACGCGCCGCCGGCCCGCTCTCCGCCCGCCTCGCGGCGCACGGAGACGGTGGCGATGCCGGCGCCGGAGCGGCGGAACGCCTCGGCCATCACGCTGGGCGAGGGATATTGCGCCGTGCCCAGCATCAGGCGCGAGGCGATCTCGGTTCCGTAGAGGCGCATCTCAACCTCCCTGCCGGGGGGCGACGATCTCGACCCGGTCGCCGGGCGACAGGGGGGTGTCGGCGCGCGCGGCGGCGGGCACGAAGCTCTCGTTGAGGGCGGTGGCGACCTTGGCCTCGGCGTAGCCGAGCTCGTCCAGGACCGCCGCGAGGGTCTGCGCGCCGACCTCGGCCGCGGCGCCGTTAATCGTGATCTTCATGCCAGAACTCCGGTCGGGCGTCGGTGCAGGCCGCCTCGGCCGCCATCCGCGCCAGCGCGGGGGCGAGCAGGAAGCCGTGGCGGAACAGGCCGTTGACGTGGATCGTGTCGCCCCGCCGCACAAGGCGGGGGAGGTTGTCGGGGAAGGCGGGGCGGGCGTCGGCGCCGATCTCGACCACCTCCGCCTCGCCGAACGCGGGATGCAGCGCATAGGCGGCCGAGAGCAGTTCGAGGACCGAGCGCACGCTGCGCCGGCGGTCGTCGGATTCGATCTGGGTGGCGCCCAGCATGAACAGGCCGTCGCCCCGCGGCACGATATAGAGCGGGAAGCGCGGGTGCAGCAGCCGCACGGGGCGCGTGAGGCGGAGGTCGGCGCTGCGCAGCACCGCCATTTCGCCCTTCACGCCGCGCAGGGTCGCCAGCGCGTCGCGCGCCGCCAGTCCGCGGCAGTCGAAGGTCAGGCCCTGGGGCAGGCCAGCCTCGGCGACGAAATCGACGCCGGCCTGCTCCAGCGATCGGCGGAGCTGGATCAGCGCCGCGCGGGGGTCGAGATGCGCCTCGGCCGCCACATGCAGGGCGCGGTCGAAGCGCCCGCCGAGGTCCGGCTCGAGCGCGGCGAGTTCGGCGGCGTCGAGCCGCCGGGATCCGCTGACCCGCCGCTCGAAGCGGTCAAGCTCGCGCCGGTCGCGGCTGGGGGTCACGACGAGGGTTCCGCGACGCGTCACGGCGACGCCGCGCCGCTCCCACCAGTCGGCGGCCTGCTGGCCGAGGCGGACCACCGGCTCCTCGGCGCTCTCGCCCTCGCAGAAGGGGGCGAGCATGCCGCCGGCCCACCACGAGCAGCCGTGCGGGCCCGGGCCGGGCGCGGGATCGAAGACGGTGACCTTGCAGTTGCGGACCACGAGCTCCTGCGCCACGCAGAGGCCCGCGACGCCGGCGCCCAGGACCCTCGCGCGCATCATCGCCGCGGCTCGCCGAGAGGGACCGTGCGGCGCGCGGCGCCAAGCGGGCCGGTCGCGCCGGGACGCGGGACCTGCGCGCGGGCGGCGCGGACCGGCGCCGCTTCAGGCACGCGGCCACGGCGGGCGGTGGGTGCAGGGGAGTCGCCTGAGGTCATCGTTTCCTCCGCCGACGCGGGGGAGGGACGAACAGGCGAGGCTTCGGGGGCGCCTGATCGTGTTCCGTTCCCTACGCCGGCACTGCCCGGATCAGGTTCGATGGGTTGGCCTGCGCCTCTCAGCCCCCGGACGGAGCACCCCAACGGATCTTGAGTTTGGGTAGCAGGCGATGCGCGGACCTGCAAGCTCGCCCGTCGGGTCGACCCCGAACGTGTTCGCAGCCGCGTTCCGCCCCCGCGGTCGCGGGCGTCGAGACCGCGGGCCAGAGCCGCGCCGGGAAACCCGAGCCGCAGGCGACGGCGGGCGGTTTGCAGGCGATGGGCGCAAGGCGATCCAGATCGCATCGGTTTCCGACAAGGCATGGAGCGCGCGGGCGGCGAGAGTGGGTCATCGCCGCACGAGGAGCTTCGCCATGCCGCCCCCTCCCCCTGCCAAGCCCCCCGTCGCGTCCCCTGACGCGCCCTCGTCAGACGCCGCCTTCGAGGACGCCGCGCCGCTCGGCCTGTGGCGGAGGCGGGAGGCGATGGCGCTGCCGCTCGCGGCCCTCGCGCTCTCGTGGCCGGCGATGGCCTTCGCAGAGACCGCCCCCCAGCCAGGACCCGAAAGCATGAGCCGCTTCACCACCTCCGACGGCGTCGAGATCTTCTTCAAGGATTTTGGCGCCGGCCGCCCGATCGTCTTCTCCCACGGCTGGCCGCTGACCGCCGACGCCTGGGAGACGCAGATGCTGTTCTTCGGGGCCCGCGGCTTCCGCGTGATCGCCCATGACCGGCGCTCGCACGGCCGCTCCCAGCAGGTGTGGGAGGGCAACGACATGGACCGCTACGCCGACGACCTGGCCGAGCTGATCGAGCATCTCGACCTGCGCGACGCGGTGCTGGTGGGCCATTCCACCGGCGGCGGCGAGGTGGCGCGCTGCATCGGCCGGCACGGGACCGCGCGGATCTCGGGCGCGGTGCTGGTCGGCGCCGTGCCGCCGCTGATGCTCAGGACCGAGGCCAACCCCGAGGGCCTGCCGATGGAAGTCTTTGACGGCATCCGCGAGGGCGTGGCGACCAATCGCAGCCAGTTCTTCCAGGACCTCGCCGTGCCCTTCTACGGCCACAACCGCGAGGGGGCGAGCGTGTCCAAAGGGCTCGAGGACGCGTTCTGGCGCCAGGGCATGCAGGGCGGGCTGAAGGGCCTGCACGACTGCATCCACGAGTTCTCGGAAGTCGACTACGCCCCCGATCTCGCGAAGATCGACGTGCCCGTCCTCTTCATCCATGGCGACGACGACCAGATCGTGCCGATCGCGGCCGCGGCCGAAAAGGCGGTGAAGCTGACCCCCAACGGGACGCTGAAGGTGATCCCCGGCGGCCCCCACGGGCTGGCCGAGACCATGCCCGGCGAGTTCAACGCCCTGCTGCTCGACTTCGTCTCGGGCTGATCGCCCGCGTCGTTCCCCTCCGCCTTCACAGGAGCCTCCCCATGTCGCCCAAACTTGACCTGCTGACCCCCGACAACAGCCAGATGATCTTCATCGACCAGCAGCCGCAGATGGCCTTCGGCGTGCAGTCGATCGACCGCCAGGCGCTGAAGAACAACGTGGTGGCGCTGGCCAAATCCGCGAAGATCTTCGGCATCCCCACCACGATCACCACCGTCGAGACCGAGGGCTTCTCGGGCCACACCTACCCCGAGCTGCTGGCCGTGTTCCCCGATGCGCCGCTGCTCGAGCGGACCTCGATGAACTCCTGGGACGACCAGAAGGTGCGCGACGCGCTGGCCGCCAACGGGCGCAACAAGGTGGTGGTCTCGGGCCTGTGGACCGAGGTCTGCAACTGCTCCTTCGCGCTCGAGGCGATGCGCGACGGGGGATACGAGATCTACATGGTCGCCGACGCCTCGGGCGGCACCAGCCTCGCCGCCCATGAACTCGCCATGGACCGGATGGTGCAGGCGGGCGTGGTGCCCGTCACCTGGCAGCAGGTGATGCTGGAATGGCAGCGCGACTGGGCGCGCAAGGGCACCTACGACGCGGTGATGGACGTGGTGCGCGAACATTCGGGCGCCTACGGCATGGGCGTCGATTACGCCTACACCATGGTCCACAAGGCCCCCGAGCGGGTCACCCACGGCGAGACGCTGGCCCCGGTTCCCGCCCGGGCGCAGGCCGCCGAGTGACCCCGGCGGCCGCGGCGGGCGCCTGACTCGCCCGCCGCGGCCGCTTTGCCTTTCCCAGCCATCGAGGACCGCCGCCCATGCGCCTTCCCCGCAGATCCCTGCGCGCGCCGCTCGGCGCCGCGCTCGTCCTTGCGGCGGGGGGCCTCGCGCCGGACCCCGCGCGCGCGCAGGAGATGCGCTTCGAGGGGCGGATCGAGGCCTCGACCCGCGCCGCGGTCTCGAGCGGGCGCGACGGCAAGGTGGTCGAGATCCTGTTTCACGGCGGCGAGGCGGTGAGCGCGGGCGACCCGCTGCTGCGCCTTGGCGACGAGTTCCAGGCCCTCGACCTGGCGATCGCGACCGCCGAGGCGACGGCGGCGAAGGCCCGCGCCCGGCTGGCCGCCGCCGAGGCGAAACGGATGGAGGAGCTGGGCCGGCGCGACGTCGCCTCGATCTCCCGGATCGACGCGGCCCGGGCCGGGGCCGAGGTGGCCGCGGCCGAGGCCTCGCGCGCCGAGGCCGCCGAGTCCGCCGCCCGCCTGCGTCTCGAGCGCAGCGTGCTGCGCGCCCCGATCTCCGGGCGCATCGGCCGCCCGCTGGTCGAGCTAGGCGCCTTCGTCGAGGCCGCCGAGGGTCCGCCGCTGGCCGAGATCGTGGCGCTCGATCCGGTCATCGTCGCCTACGAGGTGCCCTATGACGAGCGTCTGGCGACGCTGAAGGCCGCGGGCGAGGACGACCTGGACGCGATCTATCCCCGGATGTCGCTGATCGTGCGGGCCGCCGGCGGCGCGCTGGTCGCGGGCCCGCTGCGGCCCGGCTACACCGAGGCGACGGTCGATCCCGACACCGGCATGGTGACCGTGCGCGCCACCCTCCCCAACCCGCGCGAGCTGTTCCGCCCGGGCATGCGCGTGCAGGTCGCCTCGACGCTCGACCCGACGCCGGGCGGGACGCCCGATGGTACGCCGGGCCGGACGCCCGATGAGGCCCCGGCCGGGACGCCCGATGAGGCCCCGGCCGGGACGCAGGATGGGGAGGCGACCCGATGACCTCGCGCGTGGAGCCGCCCGCCTCGTCCTCCCCGCCGCCCGCCGCCGACAGCGCCTTCGCGCCGCTGCGCGAGCGGGTCTTCGCGGCGCTGTGGATCGCGACCGTGATCGGCAACGCCGGCTCGTTCATGCGCGACGTGGCCAGCGCCTGGATGGCGACCGAGCTGGGGGGCTCGCCCCTCTCGGTCGCGATGGTGCAGGCGGCGGCCACGGCGCCGGCCTTCCTGCTGGCCCTGCCGGCGGGCGTCTTCGCCGACATCATCGATCGCCGGCGGCTGCTGCTGGGCATCCAGCTGCTGATGGCCGCGGCGAGCCTGACGCTGTCGCTGCTGGCCTGGTCGGGCGCGCTGACCCTGCCGCTGCTGGTCGCCCTGACCTTCGTGGCGGGCGTGGGGGCGGCGCTGATGGGGCCGGTCTGGCAATCGATCGTGCCCGAGCTCGTCTCGCGTCCGCAGCTCAAGAGCGCGGTGGCGCTGAACTCGCTGGGCGTGAACATCTCGCGCTCTATCGGGCCGGCGCTGGGGGGGCTGCTGCTGGCGACGCTGGGGGCGGGGGCGACGTATCTGGCCGATGTCTCGAGCTATGTGTTCGTGATCGCCACGCTGTTGTGGTGGAAGCGCCCCGCGACCGCCGACGACGGGCTCGCCGAGCGCTTTCCCGGCGCCTTCCGCGCCGGCCTGCGCTATGCCCGCGCCTCGTCCGAGCTGCGGCGCACGCTGCTGCGGGCGGCGATGTTCTTTCCCTTCGGGGCCGCGATCTGGGCGCTGATGCCGCTGGTCTCGCGCGATCTCCTGGGCGGGGACGCGGGGTTCTACGGCATGATCCTGGGCGCGGTCGGGGCGGGCGCGATCGGGGGCGCCTTCGTGCTGCCGGCGCTGCGCCGGCGCTTCGACAACGACGCCATCCTGCTGGGCTCGGCCCTGGTGGTGGCGCCGGTGATGGCGCTGCTGGCGATGGGGCCGGGCAGGCTGGGAGGGCTCGCGCTGGCGCTGGTCGTCGGCGCGGCCTGGATCGCGGCGCTGACCACGCTCAGCGGCACGGCGCAGGGGGTGCTGCCGAACTGGGTGCGGGGCAGGGGGCTTGCGGTCTACCTGACCGTGTTCAACGGCGCGATGACCGCGGGCAGCCTCGGCTGGGGGGCGGTCGCCTCGGGCATCGGGCTGCGCGGGGCGCTGCTGGCGGCGGCGGCGGGGCTGGTCGTCTCGGCGCTGATCGCCCGGCGTCTGCCGCTGCCCTCGGGGGACGACGACCTCTCGCCCTCCAACCACTGGCCCGAGCCCGCCGTCGCCGAGGCCGTCGCCCATGACCGCGGCCCGGTGCTGGTGACCATCGAATACCGCGTGGCGCCGGGGGACCGCGCGTCCTTCCGCGACGCCATGGCCCGCCTCGCTCCCGTGCGCCGCCGCGACGGCGCCTACGCCTGGGGCGTGAGCGAGGACGCCGCCGACCCCGAGCGCATCGTCGAGTGGTTCATGGTCGAGAGCTGGGCCGAGCACCTGCGCCAGCACGCCCGCGCCTCGGGCTTCCAGGCCGACATGCAGGTGGCCGCCCGTCGCTGGCACCAGGGCGAGGCGCCGCCCGTCGTCCGCCACCTGATCGGCCTGCCTCCGCAGGACCGCCGCCCGCCCCCGACCCGAGCAGGAGATCCGAAATGAAGATGTACCTGATATCCCTTGGCTGCGGCCTGTTGGTGGGGGTGATCTACAGCCTGCTCCAGGTCCGCTCGCCGGCGCCGCCCGTCGTGGCGCTGGTGGGGCTGCTGGGGATCCTGCTGGGCGAGCAGGCGATGCCGCTGGTCCGCTGGATCGGGGCCGAGGCGAAGACCGCCGCCGCCGAGCGCCGCGTGCCCGCCGCCTGCCTGAACCACCTGTTCGGCGAGCTGCCCAGCGTCCACGCCCCCCGCCGCGAGCCTCCCGAAGCCGCCCCCGCGGGCGCCCCCCGCGAGGCCGCCTCCGAGCGCGGCTGCGACCCGACCTCGTCCCCCGACAGCCGCGGCTGAGCTCCAGGAGCGCCCCCATGCATCCCGACCTGATCCTGCTGAACGGCCGCGTCACCACCCTCGATCCCGCGGCGCCCGAGGTCACTGCGCTGGCCATCCGCGACGGCGTGATCGAGGCGACCGGGCCCGACCCCGAGATCCTGGCGCTTGCCGGCCCGAAGACCGAGCGCATCGACCTGCAGGGCCGCCGCGTCCTGCCGGGCCTGATCGACAACCACACCCACGTCATCCGCGGCGGGCTGAACTTCAACCTCGAGCTGCGCTGGGACGGGGTGCGCAGCCTGTCGGACGCGATGGCGATGCTGCGCGCCCAGGTGGCGATCACCCCGCCCCCGCAATGGGTGCGTGTGGTCGGCGGCTTCACGCTGAGCCAGTTCGACGAGAAGCGCCTGCCCACGCTCGACGAGATCAACGCCGCAGCCCCGGACACGCCGGTGTTCCTGCTCCACCTCTACGACCGCGCCCTGCTGAACCGCGCCGCCCTGCGCGCGGTGGGCTATGACCGCGACACGCCCAACCCGCCGGGCGGCGAGATCCAGCGCGACGCGAACGGCGACCCCACCGGCCTGCTGATCGCCAGACCCAACGCCGCGATCCTCTACGCGACGCTCGCCATGGGGCCGAAGCTGCCGCCCGAATACCAGCTCAACTCCACCCGCCATTTCATGCGCGAGCTGAACCGGCTGGGGATCACCGGCGTGATCGACGCCGGCGGCGGTTTCCAGAACTATCCCGAGGACTACGAGGTCATCGAGAAGCTGCATGCCGATGGCGAGCTGACCGTGCGGCTCGCCTACAACCTCTTCACCCAGAAGCCGAAGGAGGAGACGGCGGACTTCCTGCGCTGGACGAAGTCGGTCAGGTATCGCCAGGGCGACGACTATTTCCGCCACAACGGCGCGGGCGAGATGCTGGTGTTCTCGGCCGCCGACTTCGAGGATTTCCGCGAGCCCCGCCCAGACCTCGCCCCCGAGATGGAGGGCGAGCTCGAGGAGGTGGTGCGGATCCTGGCCGAGAACCGCTGGCCCTGGCGCCTGCACGCAACCTATGACGAGACCATCTCCCGCGCGCTGGACGTGTTCGAGCGGGTGGACCGCGACATCCCCCTCTCGGGCCTGAACTGGTTCTTCGATCACGCCGAAACGATCTCGGAGCGGTCCATCGACCGGATCGCGGCGCTGGGCGGCGGGGTCGCGGTGCAGCACCGCATGGCCTACCAGGGCGAGTTCTTCGTCGAGCGCTATGGCCCGAAAGCCGCCGAGGCGACGCCGCCGGTCAAGCGGATGCTCGAGAGCGGCGTGCGCACCTCGGCGGGCACCGACGCCACGCGGGTGGCGAGCTACAACCCCTGGGTCTCGCTCAGCTGGCTGGTCTCGGGGCGCACCGTCGGCGGGCTGACCCTGACGCCCGAGCGCAACCGCCTCGACCGCACGGAGGCGCTGCGGATGTGGACCGAGAACGTGGCCTGGTTCAGCGGCGACGAGGGGCGGCGGGGGCGGATCGCGCCGGGCATGCTCGCCGATCTGATCGCGCCCGACCGGGATTATTTCGCGGTTCCCACGGCCGAGATCGCGGAGCTGACCTCGGACCTGACCATGGTCGGCGGGCGGGTGGTCTTCGCCAAGGGGGCGTTCGCCGCGCTCGATGCGGGCGGCCCGCCGCCGGCGATGCCCGACTGGTCGCCGGTGAACGGCTTTGGCGGCTATGCCGGCTGGAAGGCGCCGGGCGCGGCCGGGGCGGTGGCGCGGGCCGCGGCCTCGGGCTGCGGCTGCTCGAGCGCCTGCGCCGTGCACGGCCACGACCACGCCAGGGCCTGGACCGGCGGCGTGCCGGCGCGCGACCTCAAGGCCTTCTGGGGCGCGCTCGGCTGCGCCTGCTGGGCGGTCTGAGCGATGGGCGCGACCTCCCCCGCCCCTGACGCCGCGCGGCGCGCGCTGGTGTTCCTGGGGCTCGCCGGCCTCTGCGCGGCCTATGTGCAGGGGCCGGTGGCCAAACTGCTCGATTTCGAGGGCGCGCGAGCCGAGATGGCGCATTTCGGCCTGGCGCCCGAGACGCTCTTCGCCGCCGGCGTGATCGTGTTCGAGCTTGTCGCCTCGGGCCTGGTGCTCAGCGGCCGCTTCCGGCGGCCGGCGGCGGCGGCGCTGGGCCTGTTCACCCTGGCCGCCACCGCCCTCGCCCTGCGCTGGTGGGAGCTGCCGCCGGGCCCCGAGCGCGCGATGGCGGCCAACGCCTTCTTCGAGCATCTGGGCCTTGCCGGGGCCTGGCTGCTGGTGGCGCTGGGCGCGGCCGAGGCGCTGCTGCGGGGGCCCGCGCCCCCCGGCCGCTGAGGCGCGAGGCTTTCGCGACAAGACTCTTCGGCCCCGCCGCGGCACAAGAAGAGGTCGATCGCGCGCGTCCGGGCGCGGCGACGATCCGAGGGAGGAGCGAACGACGTGACAACGACCCCCGCTCGCGCGCATGGGCGATGAGCCGGCCTCCGCGCCGACCGTCTTTGTCATCGACGACGACGCGGACGTGCGCGAGGCGGCCGAAGGGCTGCTGCGCTCGGTGGGCCTGCGGGTCGAGACCTATCCCTCGACCGAGGCGTTCGCCGCGGCCGGGCGGCTGGACGCCCCCGGCTGCCTGCTGCTCGACATCCGCCTGCGCGGGCGCAGCGGCCTGGCCTTCCTGGCGCAGCTGCGCGAGGCGGGCCGGGACACGCCGGTCGTGTTCATGAGCGGTCATGTCGACGTGCCGATGGCGGTGCAGGCGATGAAGGCGGGGGCGCTGGACGTGCTGCCAAAGCCCGTGCGCCCCGCCGATCTGATCGAGGCGTGCAACCGGGCGCTCGCCGAGGACGTTCTTCGCCGGCGGGCGCGGGCGGAGCTCGACCTGATCCGGCGCGCAGAGGCGAGCTTGAGCGAGCGCGAGCGCGAGGTGATGGCGCGCATCGTCTCGGGCGAGTCGAACCGGCAGGCGGCCGCGGCGATGGGCCTGTCCGAGGCGACGGTGAAGGCCCACCGCGCCCGGGTGATGGCGAAGATGGCCGCGGCGAGCCTCGCCCAGCTGATCGACGCCGCGCGCCGGCTGCGGGCCGAGTAGGCCGGGGGTCGTCGGCGCGCGCGAGGCGCGGCCCCGGCCGGCCTGTCGGACCCCCGGGCCCTGTCGGGGCCCGGGCAGGATCCCCCCGGGCTTGCCGCCCGGTTCGGCCTCGCCCGAATCCGCCGCGATGACGCCGCGCTCCGACCCGGTGTAGCATGCCCGCGCCATGGCGTCGGCCAGGGCGGCGGCAGCGGAGGGCGGCATGGGTCGGCAGGAACCTCATCAGGGCCAGCGCGAGGGCGTCGCGCGGCGCGGCCCCGTGCGGTCCGGCCCGGCGTTCCGCGAGGCTGCGCGACCGGCCGACGCGCTGGGCGGCCCCCTGGGATCGGGGCCGCATGGCCCCCGCAGGCCCCGCGTGTTCGCGCCGGGCGGGCGGCCGGCGGCGCCCCGCGCCGCAGAGCCGCGGGCCGCCTGGCGAGTTGAGGCCGGGCGGTTTGATGACTGGCGGGTTGTGGATCGGGCGGCGCCATGACCCTCGACGCGCGCGGCGGCGCGCCCTCCGCAGCCTCCCCCTCCGCAGTCTCCGCGTCCGGGGACGAGCTGGTCCTGTTGATCTCGACCGAGGCGCCGGAGCGGTCGGACCTGCGTCTGGCCGGCGGCGTCGTCGCGCTGCTGGTCGCGGCCCTGCTGGCGACCGCGCCCTTCGCCGGAACGCCCCTGCCGGGGACCGCGGCGCTGGTGCCGGCCTATTTCGCCGCGGCGCTGATCTGCCAGACGCTGACCGCGGCGCTGCTGCTGGCGCTGCATGCGGCGCAGGCCTCGCGTCCGCTGCTGACGCTGGCGGCGGGCTACCTGTTCGCCGGGCTGATGATCGTGCCCTGGGGCGTGTCCTTTCCCGGCGCGATCCCGGCGCTGACGCAGGACTGGCGGTTGAACGCCACCGCGACGGTGGCGGCGGTCAACCGGCTGGGGTTCCCGCTGTTCGTGCTCGCCTACGCCCTGTGGCCGCGCGGCCGGGCCGCCCCCCGCGCGCAGCGCCCGGCCCGCGCCGCCGCGGCGACGGCGGCCGCGGTGACGGCGCTCGTCGCGGTCTTCGGCTGGGCGGTGCTGTTCACCGACCTGCCGCTGCCGCCGTTCATGCGCGACGCGATGCGGCCCTCGGCCCTGTGGCAGGTGGTGCCGCCCGCGGCGCTGGCGATCTGCGTGGCCGCGATCCTGGCGCTGGCGCGCCGCCGCCTCTCGCTGCTGGACCTGTGGCTGATCGTGGCGCTGGTCTCGCTGGTCATCGAGATCGTGCTGCTCGCCTGGCTGGCCGGCGGCGCCCGGCTGTCGCTGGGCTGGTGGGCGGGGCGGCTGTTCGGCCTGGTGGCCGCGAGCGTCGTGCTGGTGGCCCTGCTGGCAAGCGCAACCCGCCTCTATGCCCGCCACGCCCGCGCCGTGCTGGCCGAGCGTCGGGCCCGCGAAAGCCGCCTGACGCTGGTCGAGGCGATCTCGGGCGCGCTGGCCCATGAGCTGCGCCAGCCGCTGGCCAGCATCGGCCTGGATGCGGCCGCGGGCCTGCGCTGGCTGCGGCGCGACCCTCCCGACCCCGCCGAGGCGGCCGCGGCGCTCGAGCGGATCCTGGCGGTGGACGAGCGCGCCGGCCAGGTGATCGACGCGGTCCGCGGCGCCTTCCGGCGCGACGACGCGGTTCGCGCCGCGCTCGACGTCAACGCGATGATCGAGGAGGCGACCGCCCGCTGCCGGGCGGAAGCCGGGCTCGACCGGGTCGAGGTCCGCGTCGCGCTGGCCCCCGACCTGCCGCCGGTGCTGATGGACCCGCTGAAGCTGCAGCTGGTGCTGGTCAACCTGCAGCGCAACGCGATCGAGGCGATGTGCGCGGTCACCAGCCGCCCGCGCATCCTGTCCATCGCCAGCGCGCGGGAGGGCGACTCGGTCGCCATCGCGGTGCGCGACACCGGCGTGGGGCTGCCGGCCGACCACGAGGCGCGGCTGTTCACGGGGTTCTACACCTCCAAGCCCGGCGGGATGGGGGTGGGCCTGATGTTCTGCCGCACCATCGTCGAGACCGCTGGCGGCCGGATCCGGGCCGAGCGGAACCGCCCCCACGGCGCGGCCTTCCACGTCTCGCTCCCGGCGATGGAGCGGGGGGCTCAGCCCTCCTGACGGTAGGTGCGCCGCCAGGTCAGCGGCGTGGTTCCCAGATGACGGCGGAACAGCCGGGTCAGGTGGGCCTGGTCGCTCATCCCGCACAGCATGGCGACCTGGCTCAGCGGTTCGTCCGTGGTCAGCATCAGATGCTGCGCGCGCGCGAGGCGCCGACGGACGATGAAGCCGTGGGGGGTCTCGCCGGTGCTGACCTTGAAACCGCGGCAGAAATGCCCCTCGCTCAGCCGCACCTCGCCGGCGAGATCGGCCACGGTGATCGGCGCGTCGAGGCCCGCCTCGACGCAGCGCTCGACCCGACGCAGCTGCCAGGGCGCCAGGCCGCCGCGCACGATCCCGGCCCCGACTCCGCCCGCAACGCCGCCCGCCTCGCGCCCGTCCGCGACGTTCGCATACGCCTCGGGCCCATCAGCCTCGGGCCCATCCGCGTCGCCGTCGGCGGCGCGGCGCCGGTCCATCAGCCAGGCTGCGGCGTTGGCCGGGGGGGAAGGCGCCTCGATCAGGGCGGCGAGCCGGCGCAGGCACCGGCGCGCCTGGCGCAGGTCGCGGTCGAGCGCGGCCTCGGCGTCGGCCAGCAGGCGGACGGCGACCGCCTTTTCGGACTCTGCGATCAGGACCTGGCGCTGCACCTATCGACCTCCGGGCGATGGACCGTTGCCGCCAGAATAGGCCGCGCCCCGCGCCGGGGGCAGCTGGACCCTCGGACCGATGGCTCAGCCGAACCGGGGGGGCGCCCTATCCCTGGGGATAGGCGCCGCCTCGCCCCCGCGCCTCAGGGCTCGCCGCGTTCCAGCGTCGCCGCCATGCGCACGAGCTCGACCACCGAGCGCGCGGACATCTTCCTGAGCATGGCCGCCCGGTGCATCTTCACCGTGACCTCGGCGACGCCCAGCCGCGCCGCGATCTGCTTGTTCATCAGCCCCTCGGCGACCAGGCCCATCACCTCCTGCTCGCGCGGGGTGAGCGAGGCCTGGCGCGCGCGCAGCGCCGTCATCTCCCGCTCGGTCTGCAGGCGCGTCTCGTGCCGGGCCAGCGCCCGCTGGACGACGTCCAGCAGCTCCTGGTCGCGGAACGGCTTGACCAGCATGTCGAGCGCGCCCGCCTGCACCGCGCGCACCGCCATGGGCACGTCGGCGTAGCCGGTGACGAAGACGATCGGCACGATGCAGCCCTGCTCGGCGAGCCGGGCCTGCAGCTCGAGCCCGGTCATCCCCGGCATCAGCACGTCGGCGACGAGGCAGCCGGCGCCCGCGGGCATCGGCCCCTCGAGCAGGGCCGCGCCCGAGGCGAAAAGGCGCGTCTCGATCCCCACCGAGCGCAGGAGGGAGTCGATCGCCGCGCGCATGGCGGCGTCGTCCTCGACCACCACCACAAGCGGGGCCGGATCGGGCGGTGTCGGCGCCTGGGGCGTCACGCCTGGGGTCCTCCGTGTCCGGGGCGCCTGCCGCGGGCGCCGGGTTTCGTTGCCGGAGGAAACCGGCCGCCGTCAAGCCCCCGGACGAACGCGAAGTCGGGGGCGAGGGCGCGGCGTCAGACCGGGCGGGTCTGCGTGACATGGGTCTCGAAGAAGTCGGAGAAGGCCGCGACCCGGCTCGGCAGACGGTCGTAGGGCGGGTAGTAGAGGGTCAGCCACAGCGGCGGCGCCTCCCATTCCGGCAGGATCTCCTCCAGCGCGCCCGTGCGCAGGCCGTCCTCGACCATGAACCGGGGCAGCAGGGCGACGCCCTGGCCGCGGGCGGCGAGATCGGCGATCAGCTCGCCGTTGTTCGCCGCGACCGGGGTTCCCGCGGTCGCCCGCATCCGGCGGGCGCCCTGGCTCAGCTCCCACACCTCGGGACCCGCATCGGGGCCGTGGCCGAGCAGGGCCCGCCCGGCCAGGTCGCCGGGATCGCGCGGCCGCCCCTCGCGCGCCAGCAGCCCGGGCGAGGCGACCATGCAGCGCCGCACCGGGCAGATCCGCCGCCAGATCGTCAGCTTGTCCGAGGGCTGGCCGGAGATGCGCACCGCCAGATCCGCGGGCTCGGTCATCACGTCGATCAGGCGGTCGGTCAGGGTGACCGCGAACTCGACGCCCGGATGGGCCTGGCGGAAGGTCGCGATCGCCTCGGGCAACAGGCGCCGGCCGAGCGAGAGCGGCGCGTTGATCCGCAGCCGCCCGGTCAGCGCGCCGGCCTCGGCGCGCAGGTCCTCGGCCGCGGCCTCGAGCCCCTCGACCAGCGGGCGCACGCGGGCCGCATAGGCGGCCCCCGCCGCGGTCAGCGAGACCCGGCGCGTGGTGCGCAGCAACAGCTGCACCCCCAGCCGATCCTCGAGCGCGCCCACCGCGCGGGTGGCGGCAGGCGGGCTGATCCCGAGGCGCCGGGCGGCGGCGGCAAAGCTCTCCTGCGCCGCGACCTCGAGGAACACGCGCAGGGTCTCAAGATCTCCGGGCATCGGATCGTTCCTGAAATCGCAATTATGTTCGCCGATTTATTCCTGTTATCGCAGCGCCTGTCATCCCCCATCTTTCCGGTCAGGCCGGCGGCCGGACCCACCCGGCGCCGCGAACCGGAGGATGACGCGATGAAGATCGACGGTCTGCACCATGTGACGGCGCTCGCCTCGGGCGCGCGGTCGAACAATGAGTTCTATACCCGGACGCTGGGACTGCGGCGGGTCAAGAAGACGGTGAACTTCGACGCGCCCGACACCTATCACCTCTATTACGGGGATGAGCTGGGACGTCCGGGCACGGCGATCACCTACTTCCCCTTCGCCGGCATCGGCAAGGGAACGCCGGGGGCCGGCGCGGCCTCGGAGGTCGCCTACGCGATCCCCGAGGGGGCGACGCAGGCCTGGGCCGAGCGCCTTGCCGCCCACGGCGTTCCGCATCGTCGCCGCGAGGGGCCCTTTGGCGAGACCGGCCTGACCCTGGCCGGCCCCGACGGCGAGGGCATCGCGCTGATCGAGACGACGGGCGACCCGCGCGTGGGCTGGACCGGCGGCGGGATCGAGGCCGCCCATGCCATCCGCGGCTTCCACGGCGTGACCCTGACCCTGCGCGAGACCGCCCCCACGCAGGCGCTGCTCGAGGCGATGGGTTACGCGGTCGAGGGGGTCGAGGGCGCGCGGACCCGGCTGCGGATGCCTCAGGGCAACGGCGCGGATGTCGTGGACCTGCTCGCGGCGCCCGACGCGCCCCGCGCGATCGAGGGCGCGGGCTCGGTCCACCATGTCGCCTTCTCGGTCCCCGACCGGGCGGCGCAGGACGAGGCGCGGGCGATCCTGACCGCGGCCGGCGCGCGGATCACGCCGCCGATCGACCGGGACTACTTCTGGGCGATCTACTTCCGCACTCCCGGCGGGGTGCTGTTCGAGATCGCGACCGCCGAGCCCGGCTTCGACCGCGACGAGACGCCCGAGACGCTGGGCGCCGCCCTGAAGCTGCCCCGCCAGCACGAGCGGCTTCGCCCGCAGCTCGAGGAGATCCTCGAGCCGCTCGACGCCTGACCCTTGCGGAGGGGGGACGCCCCCCCCTCCGCCCCCTCCCGAGACAGGAGACCCGAGCCATGACCGACATCGCCGCCTCCGACCGCATCGGGACCGTGGACGGGCGCATCGCGCTGATCCGCCCGCCCCGGCGCCCCGGCGCGCCGCTGGTCTTCGCCTTCCACGGCACCGGCGGGGACGAGAGCCAGTTCGCCGAGCTGCTCGCCCGCCTCGCCCCCGAGGCCGGCGTGATCGCGCCCCGCGGAGAGGTCTCCGAGCACGGCGCCGCGCGGTTCTTCCGCCGCAGGGCCGAGGGCGTCTATGACATGGACGACCTGCGCGCCCGGCGCGACGCGCTGATCGGCTGGGTCGAGGCCCGGCGCGCCGAGCACCCCGACGCGCCGGCCTGGGGCCTTGGCTATTCCAACGGCGCCAACATCCTGGCCGCCATGGCCTTCGAGGCGCCGGGCCTGTTCGGCCGCCTGGCCCTGCTGCACCCGCTGATCCCCTGGACGCCGGCGCCCCAGCCGGGGCTGGCCGGCGTCCCGGTGCTGATCGGCGCCGGCGCGCGCGACCCGATCGCGCCCGCCTCGGCGACCCGCACGCTCGAGGCCTGGTTCCAGGCGCAGGGGGCGCGGACCCGCCTCGCGATGCACGCCGGCGGGCACGAGATCCGGCCCGAAGAGCTTTCGGCCCTGGCCGCCTTCCTGGGAGAGACCGATGACCGTCCTGATCCATGAGAGCATGAACCGCGGCCGCAGCCGGCTGGGCTGGGTCGACGCGTTCCACAGTTTCTCGTTCGGCGGGTTCCACGACCCGATGCGCATGGGCCACGGCCGTCTGCGCGTGCTGAACGAGGACCGCATCGCCCCCGGCGCGGGCTTTCCGGCCCACGACCATGCCGACATCGACGTTCTGACGCTGGTGCTCAAGGGCCGCCTGCGCCACGAGGACGACATGGGCCATGTCGAGGAGATCGGCGCGGGCGAGGCGCAACTGATGCGCGCGGGGTCCGGGGTGACCCACTCCGAGGTCAACCCCTCGCCCGACGAGGCTGCCAAGGCGCTGCAGATCTGGCTGGTCCCCCGCCTGCGCGGCGGCGATCCCGCCTATGCCCGCGCCCGGCTGCCCGAAGGGGCGGGGCCGCACCTGCTCGCCTCCGGCGACGGGGAGGGGGCGCTGAGGCTCGGCTCGGACGTGCGCGTCTGGTGGGGCCGCCCGCAGGAGGGCGCCCGCTCGCGCTTCGATCTCGGCCCCGGCCGCAAGGGCTTCGTGCAGCTCGTCGAGGGCTTTGGAACCATGGAGGCCGAGCGGCTGGTCGCGGGCGACGGGCTCCAGCTCGAGGAGACGCCGCCCGAATTGCTCTGGGCCTCCGAGGGGGCCTATCTTTTCTTCGACCTCCCGGCCTGAGGCCGCCCGGGGGCGCGGGTCGCCCGCGCCTCCCCCTTCCCTCGAAAGGACACGCCATGAGCTGGAATCCCTCCCAGAGCCCCGACTGCCCAGCGGGCGGCGGGCTCGACGCGATCGAGACGCTGATCGTGCCCCGGGCCCGCGATCTCGGCGGTTTCGAGGTGCGCCGCGCGCTGCCCGCGCCCAGGCGCCAGATGGTCGGCCCGTTCATCTTCTTCGACCAGATGGGCCCGGCCGAGTTCCTCACCGGCGGGGGCATCGACGTGCGCCCGCACCCGCACACGGGGCTCGCGACCGTCACCTACCTCTACAAGGGGGAGTTCCATCACCGCGACTCCACCGGCGCCGACCAGATGGTCTATCCCGGCGAGGTCAACTGGATGATCGCGGGGCAGGGGGTCACCCACTCCGAACGGACCTCGGAGGCGATGCGCCGCAAGCCGGGCGAACTGTTCGGCATCCAGACCTGGGTGGCGCTGCCCGACGAGGCCGAGGACATGGGCGCCGCCTTCGAACACCATGGCAAGGAGGCGCTGCCCTTCCTCGAGGACGGCGGCGTCTCGACCCCCCTGATCCTGGGGACCGCCTGGGGCGCGAAGGCCCCGGTGAAGACCTTCACCGAGACCTTCTATGCCGACGTGGGGCTGGCGCCCGGCGCCTCGGTCCCGCTGCCTGACGACCATGAGGACCGCGGCGTCTACATCGTCGAGGGCGCGGTCGAGGTGGCGGGCGAGCGGTTCGAGGCCGGCCGGATGATGGTCTTCCGCCCTGGCGACCGCATCACCTTGAAGGCCGGCGAGCAGGGGGCCCGGCTGATGGCGCTGGGCGGCGAGACGCTGAACGGACCGCGCTACATCTCGTGGAACTTCGTGGCCTCCTCGCCCGAGCGGATCGCCGAGGCCAAGCGCGCCTGGGCCGAGGGCGACTTCGCCCACGGCCGCTTCGCCCTGCCGCCGGGCGACGGCGAGGAGTTCATCCCGCTGCCCGACAACATGCGATAGGCGGTGGCGCGGCCGGGGGGGCACTCCCCGGCCGCCTGCGGTCGAGCGGCGGGGCGCGCGCCCGCCCTCAGGCCGCGCCCCGCCCTCAGGCCCTGCGTCGCCGCAGCAGGCGCAGCCCGCTGCCGGCGAGGCCCGCAAGCCCGCCCGGCAGGAACGACAGCACCACGATCAGCGCGCCGCCCAGCACGATGCTGTCGACATAGCCGCCGAAGGAGAAGAACTTCTCCTGCATCAGGATCAGCCCGACCCCCAGCAGCGGCGCCAGCAGCAGCCGCCGCCCCACCAGCACCACGGCGGTCAGCATCAGGATCAGGAAGTAGGTCTCCAGCACGTCGGCCGAGATATAGGCCCTCTGGTAGGCGTAGAGCCACCCGGCCCCCGCGGTGATCGGGGCCGAGACCAGGAACACCTGCAGCCGCGTGCGCAGCGGATCGATGCCCGACATGGTCGCGAGCTCGGGGTTCAGGTGCACGGTCATCGCCCGCTGCCCCAGGCCCGAGCGGCGGAAGGCGTCGACGAGGTAGATCGCGGCCATCAGCAGGACCCAGGCGACGGGCCAGAGGTCGCGGTCGGTGCGCGCCTGCCAGCCGGCGATCTCGAACAGCGGAATGCCGCTGATCCCGTCCGAGCCGCCCAGGAACGCCCAGTTCGCCGCCACCGTCATCGCCACCACGGTGACCGCGTAGGTGACGAGCGAGAACACGAACTCCCGCAGGCGCAGGGTCACCAGCCCGATCACCGCGGCGAGGGCGAGCGCGGCCAGCACGGTCAGGGCCAGGCTCTCGACCGGGCCGAAGCCCAGCCGCGTGGTCGAGATCGCGGTGGCGTAGGCTCCGCAGGCGAAGAACACCGGATGGGCGAGGCTGACCTCGCCCAGGTCGGAGACGATCACGTCGAGCCCGTAGGCCATGGTTGCGAAGATCGCGATCAGCACGAAGGCCGAGAACACCGCCGCCCCGCCCCCCAGCAGCCAGGGACCGGCCAGCGCGATCAGCGCGAGGGCGGGAAACAGGAGCGCGCGCAGCATCTCAGCGCCCTCCCGCGCGGGCGGCGAGGCCGCCGGGCCGCAGCGCCAGCACCACGATCAGCACGCCGAACATCGCCGCAGTCGCGTAGGCCTGGCTGACATAGGCGCCGAAGAAGGCGGTGAAGAAGCCGAGGCCCAGCCCCGCGAGGTAGCTGCCCGTGACGCTGCCGATGCCGCCCAGCACCACCACCACGAAGGTGATGATCACCTCCTGAAAGCCCATCGAGGTCAGGATCGGCGTGCGCGGCGCCACCACCGCCGCGGCCAGCGCCACCGCCGCCCCCTCGAAGGCGAAGACCCCGAGGTAGACCCGGCGCACGTCGACGCCCGCGAGCTGCGCGAGCTTGGGATCCTCGGCCACCATCCGCACCAGCCGGCCGAGGCGCGAGCGCTCCAGCACCAGCTTCAGGGCGATGAAGACCACGATGGTCACGATCACGATGGCCACGTCCTGCCAGGTGATCCACAAATCGCCGATGTAGATGTCGAGCAGCGACAGCGGCGTGTCCAGGATCTGCCCGGTGGAGCCGAAGGACAGCCCCGCCACCCCCTCGAGCAGGTGCCCGAAGCCCAGCGTCACGATCATGATCGAGACGAGATCCTGCTTGATCGTCAGCCGCAGCAGGGTCGCCTGCATGATCCAGCCGATGATCACGCCCGCCAGCATCGCGGCGGGGACGGCGATCAGGTAGGGCAGCCCCCAGGCGGCCATCACGAACCAGGCCACGAAGGCCCCGATCATGTACATCTGGCCGTGGGCGAAGTTGACCAGCTTGGCCGTGCCCAGAAGCACCGTCCAGCCGATGGCGATCAGCGCGAACGCGTGGCCCAGGATCAGCCCGTTCAGCGCCTGCTGCGCGAAGTTCATGGCGCGCCCCCTCCCAGGTAGGCTTCCGCGATGCGCGGGTCGTCCTGCATCTGCGCGGTCGGCCCCTGCGCGAGGATCCGCCCCCGCTCCAGCAGCACCAGGCGGTCGACCACGGGGATCGTCGCCTTCACGTTCTGCTCGACCAGCAGCACCGTCAGCCCGTCGTCGACCAGCGCCCGGATCGTCTCGAGCACCGTCGAGACCAGGCGCGGCGCGAGGCCGATCGAGGGCTCGTCGAGCATCAGCGCCCGGGGCGCCAGCCGCAGCGCCCGGGCGATCCCCAGCATCTGCCGCTCCCCGCCCGAGAGCTGGCCGCCGAGATGCCCGCGCCGCGAGGCGAGGTTGGGGAACAGGTCAAAGATCTCGTCGGTGGAATAGGACCGCCGCCCCTGCGCGTGGCGGGGGTGGGCGGCGTGGGCGAGGTTCTCGTCCACGCTGAGCGTCGCGAAGATCAGCCGGGACTCGGGGATCAGCAGCAGCCCCGCCTTCACCCGGTCGGGCGTCCGCAGGCCCGAGACGTCGCGCCCATCGAGGCGCACCGTGCCGCTCGCCTTCGGCTCCCCGCGCGACCAGCCGGCCAGCGCGTTGACCAGCGTCGACTTGCCTGCGCCATTGGCGCCGATCACGCCCACCAGCTCGCCCTGCGCGATGGAGAGATGCTCGACCGAGAGGGCGAGGTTGCCGCCGTAGCGGACCTCCAGCCCGTCTGCCTCCAGAACCGGCGCGCTCATGCGCTGCGCCCCAGGTAGGCTTCCAGGACGGCGGGGTCGCGGCGGACCTCCTCGGGCGGGCCGTTCGCGATCATCCGCCCCTGGTCGAGCACGACGATCCGGTCGGTGACGCTCATGATCAGGTCCATGTGATGTTCGATGACGACGAGGGCCATGCCCTCGGCCCGCAGCGACTGCAGCAACGTCACCAGCTGGGCCATGTCGGCGCCGCCGAGGCCCGCGGCCGGCTCGTCCAGCATCAGGATCTGCGCGCCGGAACCGTTGGCGAGCGCGATCGACAGCATCCGCTGCACGCCATAGGGCGCCTCGCCGGGGTAGGCGTCGTGGTAGCGGGCGGGCACGCCCATCCGCTCGAGCGCCTGCGCGGCGGCCTTGCGGGTCTCGATGGCGTCCCGTCGGGTGGCGAAGGGGCGGAAGACGGCGCGCGCGAGGCTCGCCCCCCGCTCGTCCTGCAGGACGGCGGCCATGTTCTCGAGCACCGTCAGGTCGCCGAAAAAGGCGTTCTGCTGGAAGGCCCGGCGCAGGCCGAGGGCCGCGAGGCGATGGGCGGGGACGTGGGTGACGTCCTCGCCCCTCAGGGTCACGCGGCCCTCGCGGCGCACCAGGTGGGTGGCGGCGTTGTAGCAGGTGCTCTTGCCTGCGCCGTTGGGGCCGATGATGCCCAGGATCTCCCCGGGCCTCACCTGCCATGACACGTCGTCGAGGGCTTTGAGCGCCCCGAAGGCGACCCGCAGCCCCTCGACCTGCAGCGCGGGGGCTGCGGAGTCCGATGGCGTCATGCTTACTGCTCGACCACCATCTTTTCGTCCTCGACCACGAACAGGTAGTGGTTGGAGTCGAGCTGGCCGTTGGCCTGGAAGGAGATGTCGCCCAGCAGCGTGCCGGTGAAGGAGCCGCCGCGGATGCGGTTGGCCACGGCCTCCTTCTCGAAGGACCCCACCTCCTCGACCGCCATCGCCCAGACCTGCAGGGCCGCGGCCGCCAGCGCCATGTACTTGTCGGGCGTGCGGTCGTGCATCTCCTGCAGCTTGGCCACGAAGGCCTGGTTGACGGGGTTCGAGGCGAAGGGCTCGATCTCGGGGAAGTAGATGTCGGCCCCGACCACGCCGTTGGTTGCGGCGCCCGCGACCTCGATCACGCTGGGCGCCACGGTGCCCACCGCCGAGACCAGCGTGCCCGGCAGGCGCGAGCGCGAGGCCTGGCGGATCAGGGCGGGCATGCCCAGCCCCTCGTTGGCGTTGATCGCCACGGTGATCTCGGGGTTCGCGGCCTTCACGGTCGACAGCGGCACCCGGAAGTCGGCCTGGTCGAAGGGGAATTTCTCCACCGCCACCAGCTCATAATCGTGGCCCAGCGCGTCGAGCTCGGCCTCGATCGAGGCCTGGGCGCCGTTGCCGTAGGCGTCGTTCTCGGTGAGGAAGGCGATGCGCTTGGCGCCGTTGTCGACGATGTACTTCGCGATCACCGCGCCATCGAGCGCGTTGGAGCTGTTGAAGCGGATCGCCAGCGGGTTGCCCTCGCCCGAGAGGATCGGGTCGGCCTTCGAGATCGCGGTGATGTCGAGAATCCCGGCCCGGCTGATCACCGGCTGCATGGCAAGCGTCACGGGGCTGTTCCAGCCCTCGATGATCACCTCGACGCCTTCGCCGATCAACTCGTTGGCGCGGGAGACGCCCACCGCGGGCGTGGATTCGTCGTCACGGATGTGGATCTCGATCTGGCGGCCCATCACGCCGCCGTCGGCGTTGATCATCGTGGCCATGGCGTCGAGGGACTCGGAGATGTGCTGGCCCTGGGGACCGGCGCCGCCCGAAAGCGGAAAGATCGCGCCGACCTTGACCGTGTCCTGGGCCCAGGCCGCCCCGGCGGCGAAGACCGCGGCGGCGACGAGCAGACTCGTCCCGAGCATGCGGGTCATCATGTTCCTCCCTTAATTGGCCGTTTAATTGATTCGACCTTGGGGGGACCTTAGCATCTCGCCCGACGTTGCAACGAGAATCGTGTCGGTCGCGCGGGACCTCGCGCCGGTGCTCGTGCCGGTGCTCGCGGCGGCGTCCAACAGCGCGCCCCCGTCGCGGAGGGCGCCGCGACAGGGGAGTTGTTCATGACGCATGTGGTCATCGCGGGCGGGGCCGGCGTGGTCGGCTCGGCCGCGGTCGAGGCCTTCGCCGCCGCCGGCTGGCGGGTCACCGCCATCTGCCGCCGGCCTCCGCCGGCGCTGCCGGGGGTGACGCACCTGGCCCTCGACCTCAACGACCGCGCGGCCTGCGCGGCGGCCATCGGGCAACTGGGCGACGTCACGCATGCGGTCTACGCCGCGCTCTACGAACTGCCGGGGCTGGTGGCGGGCTGGCTCGATCCGGGGCAGATGGAGACCAACCGGGCGATGTTCGCCAACTTCCTCGACCCGCTGACGGAGGCGGCCGCGGGGCTGCGCCACGTCTCGATCCTGCAGGGGACCAAGGCCTACGGCGGCCACATCCGGCGCACCATGCCGATCCCGGCCAAGGAGCGGTGGCCCCGCGACGACCACCCCAACTTCTACTGGCTGCAGGAAGATCACCTGCGCGCGGCGGCCGAGCGCGCGCCCTGGTCCTGGACCATCCTGCGCCCGCAGGTGGTGTTCGGCGGCGCGGTCGGCTCGGCGATGAACATCGCGCCGGTGCTGGGGGTCTTTGCGGCGCTGTGCGCCGAGCAGGGGCGCCCCTTCGGCTTCCCCGGCGGCCCGGCCTACCTGTGGGAGGCGGCGGATTCCCGCCTGGTGGCCAAGGCGCTGCTCTGGGCCGCCGAGGCCCCCGCGGCGGCCAACGAGATCTTCAACGTGGCCAACGGCGACGTCGCCGACTGGCATCAGCTTTGGCCCTCGATCGCGCGCGCTCTGGGCCATGCCCCGGCGGCGCCCGAGCCGCTGGAGCTCGCCGCCTGGCTGCCCGCGCAGGCCGAGGCCTGGGACCGGATCCGGGCCCGCCACGACCTGCGCGCCCCCCCGCTCTCGGCCTTCCTGGGGGAGTCGCATCACTATGCCGACCGGGTCATGGCCCATGGCGGCAAGCGCCCGCGCGACCCCTGGATCGTCAGCACCATCAAGATCCGCCAGGCCGGGTTCGACGCCTGCCAGGACACCGAGGACATGTTCGCCGAATGGTTCGCCCGCCTGGTCGAGGACCGCATCCTTCCTCCGCCAGGCCCCGCCCCGCGCGATTGAGAGATTGCTGTTTAACTGACTAGCTAATACTGTCGCCTGACCAACGCCGGCGACGATCGGCGACGCCCCGAAGGGGAGGAGACATCGCAGCCGCCGCCCTCGCCCCCTGCGGGCGGGGGCGGCGTCGCGGCCCGCCCCCCCCCCACGGATCTTTCGCCCGATGCCCGGGCGACCCGGACGACCAACGACGGACCGCCGCGGACGCGGACGGAACCGCGGGGAGGAGACGACGCCATGGACGGAGCCGCGCCCGGTTTCGACACCCTGATCTACGAGCTGCGCGACCACGTCGCGCGCATCACGCTCAACCGGCCGCACCGGCGCAACGCGCTGAACCGGGAGGCCTACGACGAGCTCGAGGCCGCCTTCCGCCGCGCCTCGGCCGACCCCGAGACGCGCTGCGTGCTGGTCACCGGCGCCGACCCCTCGTTCTGCGCGGGCGAGGACGTCAAGGAGATGATGACGGGCGAGAAGAAGCCCCCCTCGACGCTCGCCAAGCGCCCGCCGACCCCCGCCGCGATGGCGGCGATGGAGTGCCCGGTCCCGGTGATCGCGGCGGTCAACGGCTCGGCCGTGGGCTGGGGGATGGAGCTCGCCCTCTACGCCGACATCCGCATCGCCTCGGAAAAGGCGGTCTTCGCCGAGCTGTTCATCCGCCGCGGCCTGATCTGCGATGTCGGCGGCCTCCTGCGCCTGCCCGCCATCGTGGGGCCGGAGCGGGCGGCCGAGCTGCTTTATACCGGCGACGTGATCGACGCGCAGACCGCGCTCGACTACCGCCTCGTCTCCCGCGTGGTCCCCCACGAGGCGCTGCTGCCCGAGGCCGAGGCGCTGGCCGCCCGCATCGCCGGCAACCCGCCGCTGGCGCTCCGCTGCATGAAGGAGGGCCTGCGCCGCACCGCCTATGGCGACCCGCGGGAGGTCGGCTCCTGGGCGATCGACACGATCTATCGCCTGTTCGACACCGAGGATCACCGCGAGGGCGTGAAAAGCTTCCTCGAGAAGCGCGAGCCGGTGTTCACCGGCCGCTGAGACCCCGACGCGGACCCCCGCGCGGCGCCGCCCGGCCCGCCCGCGCGCAGCCCCCAATCGCGACGGCCGGGCGCGGGAGGAGATCATGACCGCACCCAGACCCTGGGTCCGCATCGCGGACGAGACGCGCGCGCACGCCGAGATCGACGCGCAGGCCCGTCGCGCCGCCTCCGGGTTCCGCGCCATGGGCGTGGCCGAGGGCGACGTGGTCGCCGTGCTGATGCGCAACAGCTTCGAGTTCATCGAGGCGACGCTCGCCGCCGGCCTCGTGGGCGCCTACGTGGTGCCGGTGAACTGGCACAACACGACCGAGGAGGTGCGCTACGTCCTCGACAACTGCGGCGCGCTGGTGGTGGTGGCCCACGCCGACCTGCTGCGCCGCGCGCAGGGCGCGATCCCGCCGGGCGCGCGGGTGCTGGCCGCCCCCACCCCGCCCGCGATCCGCGAGGACTACTCGGTGGACGAGGCGACCGCCGCCGTCCCCGAGGGCGTGGAGCGCTGGGAGGCGTTCGTGGCCGCGAACGCCGAGATGCAGCCGCCCTTCGCCGTCTCCCCCGGCTCGATGATCTACACCTCCGGCACCACGGGGAACCCCAAGGGCGTGCGCCGGGCGCCGCCGACGCCCGAGCAGACCGAGGCCTCTGGCGAGATGCTGCGCATCGTCGGCGGGCTCGAGGGCTGGCAGGACCGGATGAGCGAGGCGGTGT
This sequence comes from uncultured Albimonas sp., assembly GCF_963977235.1. Lineage (NCBI taxonomy): Bacteria > Pseudomonadati > Pseudomonadota > Alphaproteobacteria > Rhodobacterales > Paracoccaceae > Albimonas > uncultured Albimonas sp. The sequence continues at coordinate 37,608 of NZ_CAXBOD010000022.1, read as the reverse complement.
TCCTGATCCCGGGGCCGGCCTATCACTCCTCCCCCAACGGCTGGCTGTTCGGCGTCTACGGTATGGGCGGCAACCTGGTGGTCGAGCCGCGCTTCCGCGCCGAGCGGGTGCTGAGGCGCATCGCGGAAAGCCGCATCACCCACGCGCTGATGGTGCCCACCATGTTCGTGCGGCTGCTGGCGCTGGACGCGCAGACGAAGGCCGCGCACGACGTCTCCTCGCTGGTCAGCGTCAACCACGTGGGCGCGCCCTGTCCGCCGCATGTGAAGCGCGCGATGATCGACTGGTTCGGCCCGGTGATCACCGAGCACTACGGCTCGACCGAGCTGGGCGCCGTGGCTTTCTGCACGGCCGAGGAATGGCTGGCCCACCCCGGCACGGTCGGCCGCGCGCTGCCCGGCTGCGAGATCGAGATCCACGACGCCGACGGCAACCCGCTGCCCCCGGGCGAGAGCGGCGAGATCGTCTCGCGCCGGGTGGTCTACGCCGATTTCACCTATCACGGCGACGACGCCAAGCGGCGGGCGACGGGCCGCGCCGGAGGGCTGCTGGCGCCGGGCGACATGGGATATCTGGACGCGGAGGGGTTCCTGTATCTCTCGGGTCGGGCCTCGGACATGATCATCTTCGGGGGGACCAACGTCTACCCGGCCGAGATCGAGGCCGAGATCCACAAGATCCCCGGCGTCGCCGACTGTGCCGTCTTCGGCATCCCCGACGAGGCCTATGGCGAGGTGGTCTGCGCCCACGTGCAGCCCGACCCGGGCGCGCGCCTGACCGAGGCGGGGTTGACCGAGGCGCTGAAGGGCGCGCTCGCCTCCTACAAGATCCCCCGCAAGGTGGTGTTCGAGGACAGCCTGCCGCGCGAGGACACCGGCAAGATCTTCAAGCGCAAGATCCGCGCGCCGTATTGGGAGGCGCTGGACCGCGCCATCTGAGGGCGCGCCCTGCAGGGCTGGCGGGCAAGGCCCGGGCGCCGCGCGCCCGGGAAACGCGCGACCGTGTTCATGCCTGTCGACCCCCAGTTTTCTGGTGACGAGGCGCGTTCAAAGTGTTGAACTGCGAAACGGCTTCGAGCGCTCGGGGGGGTCTTCGAAGTCGGCGGCGACCGAATCGCGATGAACGCGGCCGGGCCGTTTCGGGTTGGGCGGGCTCGATGTATCCCCGCCTGTGACAGGCGTGGGGAGTGCTGCCTTGTCCATCCTTCTTCGCAACGCCGCGGCGCGGCGTCCGTTCCTGTGTGCGATGCTGGCGACGTCCTCGGCGATCGCGCTGGCCTCGACCCCCTCGGCCCGGGCCGACGTGATCGGCTGCAGCACGTCCTACGACAAGACCTGCACGCTGAGCGCCGGCGACACCGGCATCGCCTTCGCCCCCACGCTCTCGCAAGACGGCTTCCTGGGCTATGTGGAAAATGACGTCGACGTCACCGCCACCGCGGGCTCGCAGCCGATCGTGATCGACTACCATGCCACCGGCAGCAGCGGCTCCACCAGCGGCGACGACGGCAACGACAAGGCGCGGGGCGTCGACGGGGGCGAGTTCTTCATCACCAACCGCGGCTCGCTGACCCTGACCGGCGGCGGGACCGGGGGCGGCGGGCGGCTGTCGCTGATCGACCTGCAGGGGTTCGGCGGCGCCGGCGCCACGCCCGATTCCAACGGCAACGACGGCGGGCGCGGCGGCGACGGCGGCATCCTGACGGTCGACAACTACGGCCAGATGATCGTGCGCTCGAACGCGCCGGGGTCCAACGGCGACGAGGTCTTCGGCGTCCGGGTGGTCAGCCAGGGCGGCGACGGCGCCGAGATGAACGGCGGCAGCGGCGACCAGAAGGGCGGCAACGGCGGCGACGCCAAGCAGATCACCATCACCAACCACGCCGGCGGACTGATCCGGCTGGGCGATTCCCAGACCAGCCTGCTCTCGATCCCCAACGGGGCGCAGGCCATCATGGCCTATGGCAACGGCGGCAACGGCGGCTCCGAGAATGGCGCGGGCGGCGCGGGCGGCCAGATCAACGTGACCAACGCCGGGACCATCGAGATGTATCTCGACACGACCGGCCATGTCGCCAACCCGCAGAGCTCGATCGCGGGCGTCTACGCCCATTCCCGGGGCGGCCTCGGCCAGTCCTCGGAAGACAACTCCGACCCCGGCGGCCGGGGCGAGGAGGGGCGGCCGATCACGATCGGGAACACGGGCTCGATCTCGATCTACGCGCCGAGCCTGACCGCCGCCTTCGACACCGACATGGGGTCGGGCGCGATGTTCGCGCTGTCGACGGGCGGCGACGGCGGCGCCTCGCCTGACAAGAACGTCGGCGGCGCGGGCGGCGGCGCGGCGGTGAACACCGACGGCTCGGTCGGCCAGATCCACCTCAGCAACACCGGCGGCGCGATCACGACGCAGGGCTACGGCCTGAGCGGCATGGTGGCGCTGGCGCGCGGCGGCGACGGGGGCGAGGGCAACGGCGACGACAGCTCGCGCGGCGGCGCCGGCGGGCGGGGCGGCGACATCCTTCTGGAGATGGGCGCCAACAGCACCCTCGACACCAATGGCGAGGCGGCCTACGGCGCGGTCGGCCAGTCGGTCGGCGGCATCGGCGGGGGCAACGCCAGCGTCGCGGGCGACGGCGGCGCGGCCGGAACGGTCAGGATGACCGGCGCGGCCGGCTCGTCCATCGTCACCCGGGGCGATTTCTCGACCGGCGTGGTCCTGCACTCGCTGGGCGGGGGCGGGGGCGTCGGCGCGGACTTCACCGGCGTCCTCTTCGGTTCGGGCGGGGACGGAGGCAACGGCGCCAACGGCTCGGGCGCCGAGATCGTCATGCAGGGCTCGGTCGAGACCTCGGGCGACCATTCCTACGGCCTGCTGGCGCAGTCGATCGGCGGGGGCGGCGGCTCGGGCGGCGTCGGCGCGGGGCTGGTGCTGGGGCTTGGCGGCGACGGCGGCGAGGGGGGGCTCGGCTCGACCGTCACCGTCCAGCACTCGGGCTCGGTCACCACCTCGGGCTACGGGTCGAACGGCATCGTGGCGCAGTCGATCTCGGGCGGCGGCGGCGCCGGGGGCGCCTCGGGCGGCGTGCTGTCGATCGGCGGCCAGGGCGGCGCCTCGGGCGCCAACGCCAACCAGGAATCGGGCGCGGCCGGCGTCAACACCGCCGGCGACGTGACCACCACCGGCGACGCCTCGATCGGCGTGCTGTCGCAGTCGATCGGCGGCGGCGGCGGCTCCGGCGCGGGGTCGCTGGGCATCGCGGCCGTGGGCGGCAGCGGCGGCGCGGCGAGCGAGGGCGGCGACGCCAGCATCTTCGCGGTCGCGGGCTCGACCGAGACCTCGGGCGCCTTCTCCCACGGGCTGGTCGCGCAGTCGATCGGCGGCGGCGGCGGCACGGGCGGCGACGTGATCGACATGTCGGTCGGGGCCGGGCTGGGCGTGGGCGGGTCCGGCGGCGCGTCGGGCGAGGGCGGCAGCGCCTGCATCTCGACCGACTACGACGCGTGCACGGACGGCCCCATCAACCCCAACGACGCCGCGGGCGCCCCCTCCGACGAGGGGGTCACCTACGTGACGACGCGGGGCGACTATTCCACCGGCGTGCTGGTGCAGTCGATCGGCGGCGGCGGCGGCGCGGGAGGTTCGGCGACCGGCGGGGGCGTGCTGGACATCACCAGCCTCCAGCTCGGCGGGACCGGCAGCGCGGGCGGGAACGGCTGGTTCGCGCAGGCCTACTGGCACGGCGCCTATATCGACACCTATGGCCAGAGCTCTCCGGGGCTGGTGGTCCAGTCGATCGGGGGCGGGGGCGGCTCGGGCGGCTCGGCCTTCACGGTGGGGGCCGAGGACGTGATTCCGCTGCAGATCGGCGGCGGCGGCTCGGCCGGCGGCAACGGGATCGCGGCCGTGGCCGAGGTGAAGGGCGGCCAGGTGCGCACCCGCGGCGCCAACTCGGCGGCCGTGGTGGCGCAGACCATCGGCGGCGGCGGCGGGACCGGCGGCTCGGCCCAGGGGCTGGTGGCGAACGTGGGCTTCGGCTTCGACGTCTCGGTCGGCGCCAGCGGCGGCGTCGGCGGCCAGGCGGGCGCCAGCGGCGACGGAACCGTCGTCGACATCAATGGCGGGGCCAGCCTGATCACCGGCATGAACGACGACGGCACGCCGGACTACGACGCGTCCGATTCCCCGGCCGTGGTGGCCCAGGGCATCGGCGGCGGCGGCGGCATGGGCGGCTCCTCGCTCGCCGACGCGCTGACGGTGGCGGTGCCGGTCGATCCCGAGGATCCGGCCAACGCGGTGGCGCTGTCGGTCTCCACCGCGGTGGGGGGCACGGGCGGGACCGGCGGCGCCGGCGGCGACGTCTATGTCTATCTCCGCGACAACTCGATGCTGACGACCGGCGGCGACGGCAGCCACGGCGTGCTGGCGCAGTCGATCGGCGGCGGCGGCGGCGCGGGCGGCGCCAGCCAGGCGCTGAGCGCCACGGTCGGCTATGCCGAGAGCACCTCGCTGGGCGTCTCCTCGGCCATCGGCGGCGACGGCAGCGGCGGCGGGCGCGGCCACACGGTCGCCTTTGCGCTCGAGGACACCGCCAGCATCACCACCTGGGGGGCGAACGCCAACGGCATCCTGGCGCAGTCCATCGGGGGCGGCGGCGGCGACGGCGGCGTGGGCAACGCGGCCGCCGAGACCATCGGCGGGGGCTTCACGGCCGACGTGAAGATCGGGCTGGGCGGCTCCGGCGGCTCGGGCTCCTTCGGCGGCGCGGTCAATCTGACGACCGAGGCCGGAACCCTCGTCTCCACCATGGGCTCGGGCTCGCGCGGGATCGTGGCGCAGTCGATCGGCGGCGGCGGCGGCGCGGGGCAGGGCGGGACCATCGGCATCGGGGCCGAGTTCGGGACCGGCGGCGGCGAGGAGGCCGAGGGCGAGGGCGAGGAGGGCGAGTTCGAAGGCGACGTGACCCTCAGCGTCGGCGCCAGCGGCGGCTCGGGCGCGACCGGCGGCGCAGTCGACGTGACCCTGAACGGCGGAGTCGCGACGCAGGGCGACGACGCCGACGGCGTCCTGGCGCAGTCGATCGGCGGGGGCGGCGGGCTCGGCGGCTCCGCGGCCAACGACACGGGGCGCGAGAGCAAGTCCTTCGGCGACGACTCGAAGACGACCTACAACCTGACCCTCAGCCTCGGCGGCTCGGGCGGATCGGGCGGGACCGGCGGGACCGTGTCGCTCGACTTCGGCGGCGCGATCGCCACCCGGGGCGACTGGGCCCGGGGCATGGTGCTGCAGTCGATCGGCGGCGGCGGCGGCGTCGGCGGCACCTCGACCGCCGAGGGGTCGGAGGCGACGGCCAACCTCACGCTGGGCGTCGGGGGGACCGGCGGAACCGGCGGCCATGGCGGCGACATCTACTTCACCGCGAACACGCCGAACACCTCGATCTCGACGCTCGGCTACGGCGCGCACGCGGCGGTGCTGCAGTCGATCGGCGGCGGCGGCGGCCTGGGCGGGGACGGCTCCGACCAGGCGGCGGGCGACCTGACGGTGGGCGGATCGGACGGCGGCGCCGGCGGCGCCGCCGGCAACGGCGGCGCGCTGTCCTTCAACACGGAGGGCATGTTCCTCTATGCCACGACCGCGGGCGACGACGCCTACGGCCTGCTCGCCCAGTCGATCGGCGGCGGCGGCGGGCTGGGCGGCGCCGGCAACTCCGAGGCGTCCGAGAAATCCTCGTCCCACCAGCTCCAGGTCACGGTCGGCGGCCGGGGCGGGGCCTCGGGCAACGGCGATATCGTCAACCTCGTCCTCTACGACGCCCAGGTGACCACCTCGGGCGACCGCGCCTTCGGCGTCGTCGCCCAGTCGATCGGCGGCGGCGGCGGCGTCGGCGGGGCCGCGGACACCGACTCGCTCGCCTCGGTCACCGTCGGCGGCGGCGGCGGCGCCAGCGGCGCCGGCGGCCAGGTCAGGCTGGACACCACCTCCTCGACCCGCATCGCCACGTCGGGCGCCGGCGCGCACGGGCTGGTGGCCCAGTCGATCGGCGGCGGCGGCGGCATCGGGGGCGACGCCTCCGGCCCCACCTACCAGTTCCGCGGCATCGAGGGCGGCGGGGGCGCCTCGGGCGAGGGCGGCCTCGTCAACCTGACCATCGACGCCACCATCACCACCACAGGCGCGCGGGCGCACGGGATCGTCGCGCAGTCGATCTCGGGCGGGGGCGGCATCCAGGGCGGACCCGAGGGGGTCAGCTACGGCTCCAGCGCCGGCGACTCGCCGACGGCGCAGTCCACGGGCGAGGTCTATATCGACGTCTCCAGCTTCGGCGTGGTCCATGCCCAGGGCGCGGGCTCCATCGCCATTCTCGCGCAGGCCGACGGGGCGCAGACCCCGGGCAAGATCGACGTCGAGATCGACGGCAGCGTGATCGGCGGAACCGGAAGCAACGGGACCGGCGCGCTGCTGATCGACGGGTCGAACAACACGGTGCTGGTCGGCGGCGGCGCCTATCTGGGGACGGCGGACGGCGACGGCTATGCGGTGCGCTACCTCGGCTCGCGCAGCAAGGCGCAGGGGTCCTACATCACCGTCTCCAACTACGGGACGCTTGCCGGCGACATCGCCTTCGAGAACGCCGACGGCAGCGGCGGCGCGGCGGGCGTGCTCTACAACCAGGGGACCTGGACCGGGATCGACCGCTCCGCCGCCGATGTGACCAACGCCGGCACGGTGGACCTGGTGGCAGAGCCCGGCGTATTCGCGGGCGGCGGCGCCGCGCCGGGCCGCGGGCCGCGGCTGAGCCCGCTGACGCCCCCCGCCCCGCCGCGCGCGGGCATCGGGCAGGCGCGCCTGACCGGCGACTTCACCCAGACCCGCGAGGGCACGCTGCGGGTGACGGGCGACTTCGACCGCGAGCGGATGGACCTGCTGCAGGTCGACGGCACGGCCCGGCTCGGCGGCACGCTGCTGATCGAGCCGGTGACCATCTCTCCCGACGCGCAGGTTCAGGTGATCTCGGCCGAGGGCGGCCTGCGCGGCCGCTTCGACGAGATCGAGAGCGTGCTGTTCGAGTTCGCGCAGACCCGCGCCGGCGGCGCGATCGCCGTCGAGGCGGTGGACAGCAACCTCGCCGCGCCCGAACTGGGGCTCGACGCCCAGCAGGCCGCGGCGGGGCGCTATCTCGACGGCGTGTTCGACGCGGGCGGCGAGGGCTTCGGCGCCTTCTTCGCGGGGCAGGAGCGGCTGGCCCGCCTCGACCCCGCGGCCTACGCGCAGTCGCTGTCGATCTTCGCGCCGGGCGCCACCCTGGCCCCGGCGGCGGCGAACTTCGACCGCGCGCGCAGCCGGCTCGACGCGGCGCAGGGCTGCGACGGCCCGGCCGCGATCGGGGGCGGGGGCGCCGCGATGGACGGGCAGGGCCGCTGCGTGCGGATGCTCGGCGGGATCGAACGGCGCGACCAGCAGGGCGACGCCTCGGGCGCGTTCGGCTACGACGGCTCGGTCTGGACCACCGGCCTCGCCGGCCAGGCCATCGTCGCGCCAGGCTGGATCGTGGGCGGCGCGGCGGGCTACGAGGGGGCAGACTACTCCGGCGACACCTCGACCTCGGCCGAGGGCGGAACCGGCTTCCTCGCCGTCTCGGCGCGCCACGAGATCGGCGCCTGGGGTCTCTCGGCGGGCCTCGGCGGAAGCTGGGGGTCCTTCGACCTCGAGCGGCGCCTGGCCGCCGCCACCGCCACGGCCGAGACCGACGTCTGGAGCCTCTCGGGCCGGGTCCGCGCCGACTGGACGATGGCGCTGCCGCACGGCTGGCTGCGGCCCTCGCTCGACGTCGACGTGGTGCACTCGGCGGCGGGCGGCTACTCCGAGCAGGGAGCGGGCGCGCTGAACCTGGCGCTCGCCTCGAGCAGCGAGACCGCGGTGATGGTCACCCCGGCGCTTGAGGTGGGCGGCGAGACGCCGCTGACCGCGTCCTCGATGCTGCGCGGCTGGGTGAGGGTGGGGGCGACGCTGTCCTCGCTCGACGGCTATCAGGCGCAGGGGCGCCTCGCCTCGGCCAACCCGGCGCTGGGCAGCTTCGCCAACACGGTGGCGGTCCCCGACGCGACGGCGCGGCTGAGCGCGGGCCTCGCGGTCGTCGACTCCGAGCAGCTGTCGGTGGAGGCGGTCTACGACGGCGCCTTCGCGGACGGCTATTCGGCCCATGGCGGCAGCCTGCGCCTGACCCTGCGCTTCTGAGCGCAGGGCCCGACCCATCCCGAAGCCGGGCGCGCCCTGCGCCCGGCTTCTTCATGCAGGCGCCTCCGGGCGCGGTTCGAACGGCGGCGCGAAATGCGCTGTCACCGGGCGAGATCAGATCACGCGAGGCGAACGAATGGAGACGGAACAGGCCGCCGAGGCCGAGGAGTGCGCCTGGGAGGTCGACGGCCTGCGCTTTGCGGGTCTCGCCTGGGGGCCGGAGGACGGCACGCCGGTGCTGGCCCTGCACGGCTGGATGGACCACGCCGGCAGCTTCGCCGAGTTGGCCCCCCGGCTGACCGGCTGCCGGGTGATGGCGCCGGACCTCAGCGGGCAGGGCCTGAGCGGTCACCGCGCGGCGCACGCCACCTACAACATCTGGGACGACCTTCCCCAGCTCGTCGGGCTGCTCGACCTGTGGGACTGGGACGACTGCGTGCTGCTGGGCCATTCGCGCGGCGCCAACATCGCCTCGCTCTTCGCCGCCGCGCTGCCCGAGGCGGTGCGGGCCTACGTGGCGCTCGATTCCCTCGCCCCCCAGCCGATCGGCGAGGACGTCGCCGCCACCCTGCGCGCCTTCGTGCAGGAGACCCGGTTCCGCCGCTCGCGCCCGCCGCGCCTGTTCGAGAGCCCGGGCGACTACATCCGCCGCCGCGGCGACAAGGGCAACGCCGAGCGCACAGGCGAGGCGCTGGCCGCCCGCGCCCTGGTCGAGACGCCCCACGGCTTCCGCATGCGCGGCGATCCGCGGCTGTTCGCAAGCTCTGCGGTCAAGCTCAGCCAGGCCCAGGTTGAGAGCGTGCTGCGCGCCATCCGCAGCCCGGTCCTCAACATCTGGGCGAGCGAGGGCACCCTGCACCTGCGCCCCGAAAATGCGGGCGTGGCCGAGCGGGGCGCCGAGCTGATCGAGGACTACGCGCGCCTCGAGCTGCCGGGCGACCACCATTTTCATCTGGACCCCGCCACCGCCGAGCCGATGGCCGCGGCGATCCTGGATTTCCTGGATCGCAAGGGCGTTCGCTGAGCCGCCGGGCCAGGCCGGGACCAAAGCAAAGGGCGGCGCCGGACCTCCGGCGCCGCCCTTCGTCGTTTCGCTCCGTCCCGATCAGGCCGGGGTGAACACCAGGATGTTCTGGCCCGAGGCGGAGGGGCGGAAGGCGGCTTTCACCTTCTGGCCGATCTTCAGCGCCTCGGGGTCGCAGTCGACGATGTTGGTGATGGCGCGCACCCGGTCGGCGATCTCGACATAGGCGTAGACGTACTTGCCCCCGCCCTTCACCTGCTGGGCGGTGAACGAGTAGATCGTGCCGGTCCCGTCGCTCTCCTTCCACTCGAGGTTCGTGGAGTAGCAGTGCGGGCACATCGCGCGCGGGAAGTGGTGGCCCCGGCCGCAGTCGAGGCAGGTGCGGATCACCAGCTTCTCTTGGTTGCAGGCCTCCCAGAAACCCTTGGTCTCGGGCAGCATCCAGGGGTCGGCGTAGCTCATCTTGTGGTCTTCGGCCATGGGATCAGTCCTCCCGCGCGAGAATCAGGGTCGAGGCGCCGTGGCGGGTGCCGAGGCTCCCCCCGGTGCCATGCGCCAGCGCCAGGGCGCAGTCGGGGACCTGCACGGCCGGGTGCGCCTCGCCGCGCAGCTGGCGGACCGCCTCGATCACCTTGGTCATGCCGCCGCGGTTGCCCGGGTGGTTCGAGCACAGGCCCCCGCCGTCGGTGTTGAACGGCAGCTTGCCCTTGCCCGAGATCAGGTTGCCCTCGGCCACGAAGCCGCCGCCGTGGCCCGGCTTGCAGAAGCCCAGGTCCTCGATCTCGAGCAGCACCGTGATGGTGAAGCTGTCGTAGATCGAGGCGTACTGGATCTGGTCGGGGGTGCAGCCGGACATCTTCCAGGCCTTCTCGGCGGCCCATTTGCCCGCGGTGAAGGTCAGGTCGATGTCGCCCGCGCCCTGGTGCTTCACCGCCTCGCCGGTTCCGAGGATCTTCACCGAGGGGCGGTCGAGCTTCTTTGCGATGTCCGAGCGCGCCAGCACCAGCGCGCCGCCGCCGTCGGTGATCACGCAGCAGTCGAAGCGATGCAGCGGCGAGGCCACTATCGGCGAGTTCACCACGTCCTCGACCGTCACCACGCCCTGCAGCAGCGCATGGGGGTTGTGCTGGGCGTGATGGGAGGCCGCGACCTTGATCCAGGCGAGCTGCTCGGACGTCGTGCCGTACTCGTGCATGTGCCGCTGGGCGGCGAGCGCGTAGTTCGCCGGCACCGTGGGGTGGTAGGTCAGCTCGAAGTCCTGGTCGGGCTTGTTGGCGTCGGTCATCGGGCGCGAGCCCTTGGCCGGCGTGCGCGGCTTGCCCGCCAGCGTGACCAGCGCCACGTCGCACAGGCCCGCGTCGATGGCGCGGGCGGCGCGCGCCACGTGGGAGACGTAGGAGTTGCCGCCCGTCTCGGTCGAATCCGTGTAGCGGGGCGTGATGTTGAGATACTCGATCAGGCTCATCGGCCCCATGCCGGGCGTGTCGCCGCCGCAGAAGAAGCCGTCCACGTCCTTCATCGTCAGCCCGGCGTCCGCGACGGCGCCCAGCGCGGCCTCGGCCTGCATCTGCGCCAGGGACTTGTCCGGCGCATGCCGGTACGGGAGTTCGTAGGCGCCCACAAGGCGCGCGTCATGTGCGGTCATCTTCCCTCCAGGTTCGTCCTTGCCCGAGCCTCGCGCCGCGGGTCGGCGGCAAGGTCGGGTGCAGCGCGGCATGCCTGCCGGCCGGTCGGATAATCGCCGTTATCTTTCCCGAGCGCCAGTGCGTCGGCGCGCCCGCGGCGGTTCTGCCGCGCCGGGGGGCGCGAGGCGGTTCTGCCGCGCCGGCGAGGGTCCGGCCTCGTCGGGGACGACGAGAGGGGGGGGCGGGGATCAGCCCTCGAGCAGCCTCACCCCGGCCGCGCGCATCTCCTCGAGGGCCGGGGCCAGCGATCCGTCGAGATCGATCGCCCGGCAGGCGTCGAGCCGGACCGTGGCGCGAAAGCCCAGCCGGGCCGCGTCCACGGCCGACCAGCGCACGCAGAAGTCGGTGGCGAGCCCACAGAAGGTCAGGTCGGCGATCCCCCGCTCGCGCAGATAGCCGGCGAGGCCGGTTGGCGTCTCGTGGTCGTTCTCGAAGAAGGCCGAGTAGCTGTCGATCGCCGGGCGGAAGCCCTTGCGGATCACCAGGTCGGCGCGCTCGGTGGCGAGGTCGGGGTGGAACGCGGCGCCGGGCGTGCCCTGGACGCAGTGGACGGGCCACAGGACCTGCGGACCGTAGGCGGCTTCGGTCATCGAGAAGGGCTCGGCGCCGGGGTGGTTGGCGGCGAAGGAGGCATGCTCGGCCGGGTGCCAGTCCTGGGTGAGGACGACGGCGCCGTGCTCGGCCTGCAGCGCGTTGACGAGGGGCGCGATCTCGTCCCCGCCCGCGACGGCGAGCCGGCCGCCGGGGCAGAAGTCGGTCTGCAGGTCGATGACGATCAGGGCGCTGTCGGCGGTCATCCGGGGCTCCGGTCTGGGAATTCGCGAGGGCTGGGAAATCGCGAGGGCTGGGGGAGCCTCGGGCAATCGGGGCGCCCGTTCAAGGGGGCGCCGCGACAAGCCTCGCGCCCGTGGCCCGGTCTCGCCCGCGGCGCGGATCTGGCGTCCCGCCCGTGGCGGGCGTCCGGCGTCGCGCGGGATGCGGGCGTTCGGAGGCGCGCCGGGGGGAGCGTCGGGCGTGGCGCCGGGGAGCGCCACGCGCGTGACGGTCGGCCCGGGCGGTCGCGCCGGCGGTGGACCGGGCGCGGCGGGGCCGGGCGCAGAGGTCCGCCCGGGCGCCGCGCCCCGGCGCCCGGGCGGCGCCGGGATCCGCCCGTGGCGCAGGTCCGGCGCCCCGTCCCGGGCGCCGGTCGCCCCAGGCGCATCGCCGAAGCGCGCCGCGGGCGGGGCGTCTGCAAGGGGCGAGGCGCCGGACGCGGCGCTCCCTCGCCAGGGGCGCCGCGGCGCGTGGCGGGCGCGACAAGGCGTCGGTTGCTCTGCCGGGCCGGATGGCGCGGAGTGGCTGCCATGGGGAACGCAGGTCCAGGGCGGAGGCATGGGGCGGCGCGCGGGCGGCGCGCGGCGCGGGCCGTGCGGTTCGCGACGCCGGCGGTGTTGATGGCCGCGCCGGCGCAGGCGCATGTCTCGGAAGGGGCGGTGGCGCTGCTGCTGCCCACCGCCTACTGGATCCCGGCGGGAGCGGCGGCGGTCGGGGCCTCGGCGCTGGCGCTGGCGCTGGCCCCGCCGGCCTGGGCGCGGGCGGCGACGCGGGCGCTGCGGCTGCCGGTCCCCGCGCCGCGGGGCGGAGAGCGGCTGGCGGGCCTCGCCTCGGCGCTCGGTCTCTGGGCGCTGATCCTCATCGGCTGGTTCGGGCCGCGCGATCCGCTAGAGAACCTCGCTTCGCTGGGCCTGTGGTGCGGGCTCTACATCCTGGCGCCCGCGGCGATGTTGCTGGGAGGCGACCTCTGGGCCTGGCTCTCGCCCTTCCGCGCGCCGGTCCGCGAGATCCGCGCCCGCCTCCTGCACGACCGCCCCCCGCCCCTCCCCCTGCCGGAGCGGTGGGGGATGTGGCCCGCCGCCCTCTCGTGGCTGGCGGTGATGGGCTTCGCGCTGGCCGATCCCGCGCCCTTCGATCCCGCCCGCGCCGCCTCGGCGATGGCGCTGTGGTGGATCGTCCACGTCGCCTTGGCGCTCGTGTTCGGCGAGGCCTGGCTGGAGCGGGGCGAGGGCTTCGGCGCCTGGCTCTCGCTGTTCTCGGCGCTCGCGCCCCTGCGCGAGGAGGGCGGCCGGCTTGCCCTGCGCCTGCCGGGCGGGCGGCTGGCCGAAGGCGCCGCGGGCGCGCTCGCCGGGGCAGGCGCCGCGGGATTCGCGCTGGCGGCGCTCGGCGCGGGGATCTTCGACGGGCTGAACGAGACCTATGTCTGGCTCGACTGGATCGGGGTGAACCCGCTGGAGTTCCCGGGCCGCTCGGCGGTGATCGCGGAATCCCTGCTGGGCATGGCGGGCTCGGTGGCGCTGCTGAGCCTGGCCTGCGGGGGGTGCGTGGCGGCGGGTCTGGCGCTGGCCGGCCCCCCGGCGCCGGGCGACCCCGTCCCCCCCGGCTTTCGCGCGGCCTTCGCGCGGCTGGGCCTGTCGCTGGTTCCCATCGTCGCGGGCTACCACCTCGCTCATTACATCCCCGTCGTGCTGGTGCAGGGGCAGTACCTTTGGGCGGCGCTGGGCGATCCGCTGCATCGGCACTGGGAGCTGACCAGCTTCACCTCGCACGAGGTCACCACCTCGTTCTTCAACCATGTCGACGACGTCCGCCCGATCTGGCTGACCCAGGCCGCGGCCATCGTGCTGGGCCACGTCGTCGGCGTCTTCGTCGCCCACGCCGCGGCGCTGGACCTGTTCGGCTCCGCCCGCCGGGCCGCGCGCTCGCAAATTCCGCTGGCGGGGTTCATGGTGCTGGCAACGCTGCTCGGTTTGTGGCTCCTTGCCGCTCCGAAAGGCGCCTGAACGGGGCTGGTGCGAAAACGCTGGACAAGTTGTTTGCACACATACAGCTTGAGTCTATTAAACCGGCGGTCAGCCGGGGACCGACAGAGGAGGGTCCGATGTCCGAGATCGTGAAGAAATCCGCGTCCGGGGGGACGACGAAGATTGAGACCACGGCGACCGGAACGGGCGCCGCAGGCGGGGGGCTGAGCCGGCGCACCGCGCTCAAGGGCCTCGCGGGCCTCGGCGCTGCGGGCGCGGGCCTGGGCGCGCTGCCCGGCTTCGTGCCCTACATCCAGGCACAGAGCTCGGCCCCGATCAAGATCGGCTTCCAGGTCCACCGCACTGGCATCGGCGCCGCCTACGGCCGCTGGTACGACCGCGTCACCACCGCCGCCGCGACCCTGATCAACGAGCAGGGCGGCATCAACGGCCGCGAGGTGCAGATGGTGGCCGAGGACGACGGCACCGATCCCAAGCGCGGCGCCGAGGTGGTCGAGAAATTCGCCACCCAGTCCGAGTGCGACGTGGCCTACGGCACGCTGTTCTCCCACGTCGTGATGGGCTCGGCCCCCCGCGCGGGCGAGCTGAAGATGCCCTATTTCGTGGTCTCCGAGGGGCACCACGTCGCCTCGGGCGCGCTGAACCGCTGGACCATCCAGCCGGGCATCTGCGACGTCAAAAGCCAGGTGATGGCGATGGCGCCGTTCATCACCTCGACGCTCGGCAAGAAGGTGACGATGGTCTATCCGGACTACGCCTTCGGCCACGATCACCGCGACAGCCTGGTCCCCGCGATCCAGGCCCAGGGCGGCGAGGTGATCAAGCAGATCGCCATCCCGCCGACCGAGACCAGCTTCACCAAGTACTTCCCCCAGATCCCGCGCGAAACCGAGGTCCTCTACCACGTGATGGTCGGCCCCGCGGTGCTGACCTTCGTCAAGGAGATGGGCGAGTTCTTCGGCCCCTCCCGCCCCGAGATCTTCGGCTTCATCGACAGCCTCGAGGCGACCGACCTGACCAACCCCGGCCTCGAGTATCTCGACGGCACCTACTTCTGGGAGGGGATGCCCCGCTACGCCCAGGAGGGCGGGCCGCAGTTCGACGCCTTCTACCGCGAGAAGGTGGGCTGCGACGCCAACGGGGCCTCGGTTTCGGACCCCAAGGACGTCTCGACCTACGCCCACATGTTCGGCTGCTGGGAGACGATGTTCGTGATCAAGGCGGGCATGGAGGCCGCGGGCTACGCCGGCCCCTCGGACCGCCAGAAGCTGATCGAGGCGGTCGAGGCGATGGGCGAGATGCCGGCCTCCGAGATGCACCCCCAGGGGCCGAAGCGGTTCAACGGCAAGACCCACCAGGTGTTCGGGCCGCAGTACGTCTCGAGGGTCGAGGGGGGGAAGCTCGTCCTCAAGCACACCGCGCCGATCGAGGCGGGGCTCTATCCCGACGAGGTCGACTACACGACGATGTCGTTCTGACGCCGCTTCGCGCCCCGGCCCTCGCGCCGGGGCGCGCAAGGCGCCGCGGCCGTCCCGCTCCGAGGGGAGGCGGGGCGGTCCCTTTCCTGACTTCCGCCGCCGGCCGGCGGCGCCCGCAGGCCGGGCGCCCGGCCCCGGCCCTTCAACGAGCCGCCTGACGCCCCCATGGAACTCGGTCCCTACCTGTTGCTCGCCTCGCTCGAGGGCGCGGTGCTGGCCGCCGTGCTGTCGCTGACCGCGCTGGGCCTGAGCCTGGTCTTCGGCGTGATGCGGGTGGTCAACGTCGCTCATGGCGAGTTCTTCATGCTCGGCGCCGTCGCGTCGTGGTTCGTCGCGACCTTCGTGGACGAGACGCTGGGCGCCCCGCCCTGGCTGGGCTTCGCGGCTGCGCTGATCTTCGCGCCGCTGGCTGTCGGGGCGCTCGCCTGGGCCGCCGACCGGCTGGTGCTCGAGCGGGTGGGCTACGACCCCGAACGGACCATCGTGGCGACCATCGGCCTGCTCTACATCATCCAGCAGGCGACCCTGATGGGGTTTGGCCCCGACGCGCGGCCCGTGCAGCCGCCGTTCAATCACCGCCTGGCGCTGCCCTGGATCGAGTGGGGCGAGCAGGGGCTGGCGCTCTACTGGCCCTGGGGGCTGTCGACGACCTCCTACAAGCTGTTCGTGATCGGGGCGGCGGTGGCGATGCTGATCGCGGTGTGGCTGGTGCTCTCGCGCACCCGTCTGGGCCTTGTGATGCGCGCCACGCAATATGACCGCGAGACGGCGCAGGCTTTCGGCATCCCCGTCGGCCAGGTCTTCGCGCTGACCTTCGCCATCGGCGCGGGGCTGGCCGCGGTGGCGGCCGTGCTGATCGTGCCGATCCAGCAGGCGCATTACCTGATGGGCGGCGACCCGCTGCTGCTGAGCTTCATCGTGGTGATCATCGGGGGCTTGGGCAGCCTGCGAGGCACGGTGCTGGCCGCCCTGCTGATCGGGATGAGCGACGGGATCATCTCGGTGTTCTTCTCGCCGACGCTGGCCAAGATCCTGGCGACGCTGCTGGTGGCGATGGTGCTGGTGTTCCGCCCGCAGGGCCTGTTCGGAGCGCGCGCGGCATGACCGGTTTCGCCAAACCCGGCGCCCTGCACATCGCGGTCGCCCTGCTGCTGCTGGCGGCGAACTTCCTGCTGCCCGACTATCACCACGGCGTCATCGCCCGGGTGCTGGTGCTGGCGGTCTTCGCGCTGGGCTACAACGTGATGTTCGGCTACGCGGGGCTGCTGTCGCTGGGCCATGCGCTGTTCTTCGCGGCCGGCCTCTACGGCATGGGCCTGCCGATGCAGCACCTCGGCCTCGCCGCAGAGCCCGCCTTTGTGGTCGGCATCTGCTCGGGCGCGCTGATCGCGGCGGCCGTGGGCGCGCTGGCGCTGCGCACCGCAGGCGTGGCCTTCATGATCGTCACGCTTATGTTCGCCCAGGCCGGCTACCTGACGATCCTCTACTTCCTCGAATACACCCGCGGCGACGAGGGGTTCGTCATCGCCCGCGAGGCGCGGACCTTCTTCGGCCTCGACCTCGCCGCCCCCGACGTCCGCTATCTCGCCGCCTGGCTGCTGTTCAGCGTGGCGATGTTCATCGTGCTCGCGCTGGTCCGCTCCCCCGCCGGCCGGGTGCTGGTGGCGATCCGCGAGAACGAGGAGCGGGCGCGGATGCTGGGCTACGACGTCGCCCGCTACAAGCTGGGGGCGATCGTGGTCTCGGGGGCGCTGTGCGGGGCGGCGGGGGCGGCCTACGGGCTGCTGTTCGGCTATGTGGGCGCGACCTTCGCCTCGGTGCAGTATTCGATCCTGCCGCTGCTGTGGGTGCTGCTGGGGGGCGCGGGGACCGTGCTGGGGCCGCTGCTGGGGGCCGCCTTCATGTTCTACCTGATCGACCTCTCCAGCGGAATCACCGACGCCTACATGCTGATCGCGGGCGCCGCGCTGGTCATCCTGACCCTCTTCGCCCCCGCCGGTCTGCTGGGCGAGCTTCGCAGGAGGGCGCTGCCGTGGCTGCCCTGAGCGCGCCCGCGCCCCTGCTTTCGACCCAGGGCGTCACCCGCTGGTTCGGCGGCCTCTGCGCCGTGGATCACGTCGAGTTCTCGTTGCCCGCCGGCGAGATCCGCGCCCTGATCGGGCCCAACGGCGCGGGCAAGTCCACCTTCGTGGGGCTGCTGGCCGGGCGCATCCTGCCCTCCGAGGGGCGGGTGACCTTCGCGGGCCAGGACGTGACCCGCCTGCCGGCCCACGCCCGCATGGCCCGCGGCATGGCCTACACCTTCCAGATCACCTCGATCTTCGCCAACCTCTCGGTCTTCGACAACGTGGCGCTGGCGGTGCAGCGACGCCTCGCCCCCGGCCAGTCGCTGGCGGGCGAGGTCGAGGCGGCGCTGGCCCGCGTCGGCCTCGCCGACCGTCTGGGCCAGGTTGCGGGAGACCTCTCCTACGGCCACCAGCGCCTGCTGGAGATCGCCATGGGGCTCGCCCAGCGCCCCCGGCTGCTGATCCTCGACGAGCCCACGCAGGGCCTCTCGGACGGCGAGATCGAGGGCTTCAAGGCCCTGGTCCGCGAGGTCGCCCGCGAGGCGACCGTGCTGCTGATCGAGCACAACATGGACGTGGTGATGAGCCTCGCCGACACGATCACCGTGCTCGACATGGGCGCGGTGCTGGCCGAGGGGACGCCGGCCGAGATCCACGCCAACCCGGCCGTGCAACGCGCCTACCTGGGGGGCTGAGGATGGCGGAGGCTCTGCTTTCGGTCGAGGGCGTCGACGCCTTCCACGGCAAGGTCCAGGCGCTGCGGGGCGTCTCGCTGTCGGTGGGCGCGGGCGAGATCCTGTGCGTGATGGGCCGCAACGGCGCGGGCAAGACCACCACGATGAAGGCGATCATGGGCCTTGTGCCGGTGCGCGCGGGCTCGGTGAGTCTGGCGGGCGAGGAGCTCGCAGGCCTCAAGCCCCACGAGATCCCCCGCCGCGGCATCGGCTACGTCCCCCAGGGCCGCCGCCTGTTCGCCGAGCTGAGCGTGGCCGAGAACCTCGAGGTCGGCCTGATGACCCGCGGCACGGGGGCCGAAACGCGCGAGCGGTTGCTGGAGATGTTCCCCCGCCTGCGCGACCGCCTGCGCCAGCGGGCGGGCACCCTCTCGGGCGGCGAGCAGCAGATGCTGGCGATGGCCCGCGCGCTGTGCCTCGAGCCCTCGGTCCTGCTGATGGACGAGCCGACCGAGGGGCTGCAGCCCTCGATGATCGCGCTGATCCGGGAGGCCGCGCTGGAGATGAAATCCCGCGGCGTCGCCATCGTGCTGGTCGAGCAGCGGGCCGACGCGGTCCTGCAGATCGCGGATCGGGTGACCTTCCTCGACAACGGCCGCAGCGCCGAGACGGTCGAGGCCGAGACCCTGCGCGCCGACCCCGACCTGTTGCGCCGCCATGTCGGCGTCTGAGCCCGCCCCCCGCGGGGCAAGCGCCGCGACGCCCCGCGCGCGCGTGGCTGGTCTGCGGCCCGCGGCGCGGGTCGAGACCTGCGCGGGGGGCGACCCTGCCCAGGCGCGCGACGCCCGCATCGCGCCGCGGGCGGACCCGATCCCACGGGCGGGCGCGGGGTCGCGGCGCTCCCGCCGCGGGCCGACGACACGACGGAAGGACGAACTGCCATGAGCGTGGTCGCGGGCATCGACGTGGGCGGCACCTTCACCGACCTGGTGATGCTGGACGAGACGGGCGGCGGCGTGCGCCTCGCCAAGGTTCCCACCACCCCCGAGAACCAGGCGGGCGGCGTGCTTGCGGCCCTCGACGCCGCCGACGCGGACCCGGCCGCGCTGGACCTGATCGTCCACGGCACCACCGCCACCACCAACGCGGTGCTGGAACGTCGTCTGGCGCGCACCGGCCTGATCACCACGCAGGGCTTCCGCGACGTGCTGGAGCTCGGCCGCCGCACCCGTCCCCAGGCCTACGGGATGGTCGGGACCTTCGTCCCCGTGATCCCGCGCGACCTGCGCCTCGAGGTCCCCGAGCGGATGGATGCCGCGGGCGCCGTGCTGACCCCGCTCGACGAGGACCGGCTGCGCGCCGCCGCCCGCGCGCTGCTGGCGCAGGGCTGCGAGAGCGTGGTGGTCCATTTCCTCCACGCCTACGCCAACCCCGCCCACGAGCTGCGCGCCGGCGAGATCCTGACCGAGATCTGGCCCAACCCCTACGTCACGCTCGGCCACGCGCTGCTCTCGGAGTCCCGGGAATTCGAGCGGGGGGTGACGGCGGCCGTCAACGCCTCGGTCCAGCCGCTGCTGCAGCGCTATGTCGACCGGCTGGCCGGCGAACTCGCCAACCGCGGCTACGCCCGCGACCTGCTGGTGATGAACGGCAACGGAGGCATGGTCTCGGCCCGGCTGGTGGCGCGCGAGGCGGCCAAGACGGTGATGTCGGGGCCGGCCTCCGGCGTGATGGCCGCGGCCTATACCGGGCGGCGGGCGGGGGCGCCGAACCTGTTGACCTACGACATGGGCGGCACCTCGACCGACGTGGCGCTGATCAAGGGCGCGCAGCCCGCCGTCTCGAACGAGATCGAGGTCGAATACGCCATGCCCATCCACGTCCCGATGGTGGACGTGCGCACGGTGGGGGCGGGGGGCGGCTCGATCGCGCGGGTCAACGCCGCCGGCCTGCTCGAGGTCGGGCCAGAGAGCGCCGGCGCCCAGCCCGGGCCGATCTGCTATGGCCGCGGCGGGACCCGGCCCACGATCTCGGACGCCAACCTGATCCTGGGGCGGCTCGATCCCTCGCGGCTGAACGCGGTCGAGGGGGGCGTCTCGCTCGAGCAGGTGCGCGAGATCTTCGCGCGCGACCTGGGCGGCCCGCTGGGGCTGGACGCCGAGGCCGCGGCCGCGGCCGTGATCCGGGTCGCCAACGCCCGGATGGCGGGCGCGATCCGCATGGTCAGCCTGAGCCTCGGCGAGGATCCGCGCGACTTCGCCCTCTTCGCCTTCGGGGGCGCGGGGCCGCTGCACGCGGTGGCGCTGGCGCGGGAGCTCGGCGTCGCGCGCGTGCTGGTCCCCGCCCGCCCCGGCATCACCAATGCGCTCGGCTGCGTGGTCGCCGACATCCGCCACGACTTCGTCAACACGCTCAACCAGCCGCTGGACCACGCCGACATGGACCTCGTCCACGCCACCCTCGCCCGCCAGGCCGAGGAGGGCCGCGCCCTGATCGCGCAGGAGCGGGTGGAGGTCCGCGAGGTGCGCGAGCAATTCTCCGCCGACATGCAGTTCATCGGCCAGACCCACCTGCTGCGGGTTCCCCTGCCCACCGCCACCCCCACCCGCGAGGCGTTGCAGGAGCTGTTCGCTCGCGCCTACTGGGACCGCTTCCGCGTCGACCTGCCCGAAATCCGCCCGGCGCTGGTCAACCTCAACGCCTCGATCGTGGGCGTGCGCCCCGAGATCGACCTCGCCCTGCTGATCCCCGCCGAGGGCCGGGCCGCGACGCTCGCCGAGGCGCAGACCGGGACCCGCCGCGTCTGGTTCGAGGACGGCTGGCGCGAGACCCCCGTCTATCGCCGCGAAAAGCTGCCCGCCGAGGCCGCGCTGGAGGGGCCCGCCATCGTCGAACAGCTCGATTCCACCCTCGTCGTCGATCCCGGCTGCCGCGCCGCCGGGGACGCCGACGGCAACCTGATGATCGAGGTGGCGGCATGACCGACGCGCCCGTTTCCGCGACGACGCTGGACCCGATCACCCTCTCGGTGATCCAGGCGGGGCTGAGCCAGGTGTGCGAGGAGATGGACCTCGCCTTCACCCGGGCCGCCTTCTCGCCGATCATCGCCGAGGCCAACGACCGCGCCGACGGGATTTACGCGGCCGAAGACGGCAGCCTGATCGCGCAGGGTCCCAACGGGCTGCCGGTCTTCGTGGGGGCGATGCAGGAATCCACCCGCATCCTGCTCGAGCGGATCGGGCAGGGCGTGACGGCGGCGCCCGAGCCGGGCGACGTCTACATCGTCAACGACCCCTACCTGGGCGGCACCCACCTGATGGACGTGCGCTTCGCGCGCCCGTTCTATCGGGGCGGGAAGATCTGGTGCTGGCTGTCGAACACCGGCCACTGGCCCGACACCGGCGGGGCGGTGCCGGGGGGCTTCTCGGCCTCGGCCACCGCGGTCGAGCAGGAGGGGCTGCGCCTGCCCCCCGTGCGCCTGTTCAAGCAGGGGGTGCTGGATGCCGAGATCTACGCGATCATCTGCTCCAACATCCGCGTCTCCGAACAGCGGATCGGCGACGTGAAGGCCCAGGCCGCCGCCCTGCAGGTCGGCGCCGACCGGCTGGAGAAGCTGCTCGACCGCTATGGCGAGGCCACCGTCGAGGCCGCCGTCGCCGAGCTGCGCCGCCGCGCCGCCGCCCAGATGCGCGTGCATGTCCGCGAGATCCCGGAGGGTCGCTGGGAGGGCCTCGCCCATATCGACAGCGACGGCGTGGTCAACGCGCCGCTCGAGATCCGGGTGGCGGTCGAGCGGCAGGGCGACGACCTGCATTTCGATTTCGCCGGCAGCTCGCCGCCCTGCGCCGGGCCGATGAACTCGGTGCGCGCCACGACGCTGTCGGCGGTCTACCTCGCGGTGCGCCACATCTTCCCCGACGTGCCGATCTCTGCGGGCGCGTTCGAGCCGCTGCTGGTCTCGGGGATCGAGGGCACGTTCCTCGACGCGCGCTACCCGCGCCCGGTCTCGGGCTGCGCGGCCGAGACCTCCCAGCGTGTGGCCGAGGCGGTGTTCTCGGCGCTGGTCAAGGCGAGCCCCGAGCGGGTGACGGCGGCGCCGGCGGGGACCTCGGGCAACTTCGGCCTGGGCGGGGTCGACCCGGAGAAGGGGCGCGGCTTCGTGATGTACCAGCTGTCGGGCGGGGGCTACGGGGGCGGCGCGGGGGGCGACGGGCTGTCGAACGGCTGCTCGACCATCGGCATCTCCAAGGCGCCGCCGGTCGAGATCATGGAGCAGCAGTTCCCGGTCCTCTACCGCCACTACGCCCTGCGCGAGGACTCCGGGGGGGCGGGCGAGCATCGCGGCGGCCTGGGCCTCTCCTACGAGATCGAGCTGCGGCGGGGCGAGGCGCGGGCCTCGTTCGTGATGGACCACGGGCGGTTCGGGCCGCCGGGGGCGCTGGGGGGCCGGGACGGGGCGATGAACTCGGTCGAGGTGATCCGCGGCGGGGAGATCCACGTGCCCCCCCACCTGTCCAAGGAGCAGGACATCCCGATGGGTCCGGGCGACCGGGTGCGCGTGGGCACGCCGGGCGGGGGCGGCTACGGCGATCCAGGTGCGCGCGATCCCGCGAAAGTGGCCGAGGACGTGCGGCTTGGCCGGGTCGGGGCGAAGGCCGCGCGCGAGATCTATCGCGTGGCGCTCGACACGGCCGGAGAGGTCGATCGTGCGGGGACCGAGCGGCTGCGCGGAGGGGGGTGACGGGGGCGAGGAGGAGGGGACGGGGGCGAGGAGGCGCCCTGCGGGCGGGCTTTGTCCTGGACCCGCAGTTGTCGCGGGCCGGGCAGGGCGGCGTGGGCGGCCGCCGAGGGCCGCTCCCGACTCACCAGAGAACAGGCCCCGCGCCTGGTCTCCGGCGCCGTCCATCGCTTCTGGCTCGCCTGAGCGACTCGTCTCCGCCGGTCAAGGACAAGCCGCCCTGCGGGCGGTCGCCTGCGGCGATCCCTGACCGCCGGCGCCGAGTCGCTCCGTCGGCCGCCAGCGACGGACGGCTCCGGAGAACAGGCGCTCGCCGAGGGGGCCGGGCGTGGCGCCAAGGCGCCGGAAGGGCCGGCCGGGACACGGGGGCCAGAGGCGCCGGGGGCGAGCGGGGGCCAGAGGCGCCGGGGGCGAGCGGGGGGCAAGCGGCGCTGCGGGCGACGCGGCGCGCGGTCGGGGGCGGGCTTGCACGGGGACGGCGGCGGCTGGCAGCATGACGGACGCGGAATGGCGGAGGGGGCCTGAGGGATGCACGAGACGCTGCTGGTCGCCTTCGCGACGATGTTCGCGACCGTCGGGCCGCTGGACGTGGGCATCGTCTTCGCGACGCTGACCGCCGGCCAGTCCCCGCGCGAGCGGCTGGGGACCGCGCTGCGGGGGCTCGCCATCGCCGCCGCGATCCTGCTGAGCTTTGCGATCTTCGGGGACTCGGCGCTGGACCTGTTCGGGATCTCGCTGCCGGCGCTGCGCATCGCGGGCGGGATCCTGCTGCTGCTGATCGCCATCGACATGGTCTTCGCCCGATCCTCGGGCGCCACCTCGACCACCGAGGACGAGGCGCGCGAGGCGCGCTCGCGGCCCGACATCTCGGTGTTTCCGCTGGCCACGCCGCTGCTGGCGGGGCCGGGGGCGATGGGGGCGGTGGTGCTGCTTATGGCCGACACGGACGGCGACTGGGAGCGGGGCGCGGCGGTGGCGGTCGCGGTGCTGGCGGTGCTGGGCGTCGCCTTCGCCGCGATGATGCTGGCCAGCCAGCTTCAGCGCCTGATGGGGCGCACCGGCGTGCATGTCGTCGCGCGGGTCTTCGGCGTGCTTCTGGCCGCGCTCGCCGTGCAGTTCATGCTCGACGGGCTGGCCAACAGCGGGCTGTTCGCGCTGTGAAAGTCGTAGCTGGGGGCGATTTGCTACGGACCCGGCGCCGCCTTCACTCGTTGCAGAGGGTCGTGTTGCCGATGCGATTGTAGGTCTGGCCGACGCCGCCGCTGACCATCGTCAAAGTGAAAGACACAGCCAGAATTCCACATTTCCACATTCGCAATCTCCTATCATGGCGCGGGTGCGCAAGTCTGAGAACGAATATTACATGAGGACATGTCCGGACGCAGCGCGGGCGCGAAACGAGTCCCTCAAAATCGCGTCTTGCAGCCCTCGCCTCAGACCATGACCGGCCGCGCCGCCTGCTCGCCCACGCCGAAGACGCGCTTGTAGCGGGCGATCTCCTCGGCGGGGCCGGTGGCCTTCACCGGGTTGTCGGAGAGCTTCACGCAGGGCCGGCCCTCGGCCGAGACCGCCTTGCAGACGAGGCTGAACGGGGCCAGTCCGTCTCGCGGAGCAAGGCCGCGGAAGTCGTTGGTCAGAAGCGTGCCCCAGCCGTAGCTGACCTTGGCGCGGTTGGCGAAGCGGGCGTGCAGGTCCTCGATCACGTCGATGTCGAGCCCGTCGGAGAAGATGATCCGCTTCTCGCGCGGGTCCTCGCCATGGCGCTTCCAGAAGGCGATGGCGGTCTCGGCGCCCTCGGCCGGGTCGCCGCTGTCGATCCGCGCGCCGGTCCAGCGGGCGATCCACTCGGGCGCATGGGCGAAGAAGCCCTTCGAGCCGATGGTGTCGGGCAAGACGATGCGCAGGTTGCCCTCGTAGTCCTTCTGCCAGTCCTCGAGCACCTTGTAGGGCGCCTGGGCCAGCGCCGCGTCGTCCTCGCCCGCGAGCGCGCAGTAGACCATCGGCAGCTCATGGGCGTTGGTGCCGATCGCCTCCAGGTCGCGGCGCATGGCGATCAGGCAGTTGGAGGTGCCCGAGAACCGCGGCCCCAGCCCCTCGATCATCGCCTGCACGCACCAGTCCTGCCACTGGAACGAGTGCCGCCGACGCGCGCCGAAATCCGAGATCTGCAGGCCGGGCAGCGCCTGCAGACGCTCGATCTTCTCCCAGATCCGGGTCATGGCGCGGGCATAGAGGATCTGAAGCTCGAACTTGCCCATCGAGCGCAGGACGGCGCGGGTGCGCAGCTCCATCAGGATGGCGAGCGCGGGGATCTCCCACATCATCGCCTCGATCCAGGGGCCCTCGAAGGTCAGCTCGTACTGGTCGCCGCGACGCTCGAGCCGGTAGTCGGGGAACCGGAAGTTCTCCAGCCAGTCCATGAACTCGGGCTCGAACATCCAGCGCTTGCCGTAGAAGGTGTTGCCGCGCAGCCAGGTGCTCTCGCCCCGGGTCAGGCGCAGGGTGCGCACGTGGTCGAGCTGCTCGCGCAGCTCCCCCTCGTCGATCAGGCGCGCCAGCGGCACGTCGTCCGAGCGGTTGATCAGCGAGAAGGTCACCCGCGCGTCGGGGTGATTGTGGAACACCGTCTGGGCCATCAGCAACTTGTAGAAATCGGTGTCGATGACCGAGCGGACGATCGGGTCGATCTTCCACTGGTGGTCGTAGACGCGCTTGGCGATGTCGTTCATCGGAGCGGCTCCGGCGGGCGCAGGGATGCGTCAGGAAATGCGGTCGAGAAGCGCCGTCAGCGTGCGCCGCTCGTCGGGATCGAGGGGGGCGAGCGTCTCCTCGGTGATCTCGAGGGCGATCGGCGCGGCCCGGGCGAAAAGCTCCGCGCCTTGGGGCGTCAGCGAGACGATCAGGCGGCGGCGATCCTCCAGGCTCGGCTCGGTCGCCACCAGGTCGCGCCTGGCGAGCCGGTCGATGACGCCCTTGATCGTGGCCGCGTCCATCGAGGTCGCGCGGCCCAGCTGGTTCTGGGAGGCGGGCCCCTCCTCTTTCAGCTTGGCGAGCGCGGCGAACTGGCGGGGCGTCAGGTCGGGCATGCGGGCGGAGAAGATCGCAAGATGGCGCTGGTTGGCGCGGCGCAGCAGGTGGCCGGCCTGCGAGGTGAGGCGATAGCCGCCCTTCGCCCGCTCCGGACGTCTCTCCGCCGGGTCGTCGTCAGTCGTCGCGTTGCCGGACGCGGTCACAGGAGGTCCTCCCCCGCAGGCTGCGGTTTGCTTCTCACCTACCGCAGGAAGACGGGAAAGGACAGGCCCGCCGACCGGTCGGCAGGCACGGCGCGCGAGCCGGTTGCGGGCCATTGCGCAATTGACAGGCCGGGGGCGTCGGGCGCAGGCTTTCGTTGGTATGCAAATGATGCCCTGCGCCCGACCCTGAGCCCGCCCCAGCGCCCGGTTCCATGCCCGCGCAACCCGGCCAGCCCCGAGGACCCGATGAGCTACGAGCGCCCCGCCGACCTCGCCCGCGCCCTTGCGCTGCGCGCCGAGGGCGGGCGCGTCGTGCTGGCGGGCGGCACCGACCTGCTGGCCGCGACCACCGCGCGCGAGCTTGCCGGCCCGGTGCTGGACCTGACCGCGGTGGCCGAGCTGCAGGGGGTGACCCTCTCGCCCGCGGGCCTTCGCCTGGGCGGCGGGGCGAGCTGGACGCAGGTGGCCCGCGCGGCGCTGCCGCCGGCCTGCGCGGGGCTGCAGGCGGCGGCGCGGGTGGTGGGCTCGATCCAGATCCAGAACCGCGGCACGGTGGCGGGGAACCTCGTGAACGCCTCGCCGGCCGCCGATTCCGTGCCGCCGCTGCTGACGCTCGACGCGGAGGTGGAACTCGCCTCGGTCCGCGGCCTGCGCCGGATGGCGCTGTCGGCGTTCCTGCTGGGTCCGCGCCGCACGGCCCTGGCCGCCGACGAGCTGCTGCTTGCCGTGCACATCCCCGCCGCCGCGCTGGCGGGGCAGGGCGCGTTCGAGAAACTGGGCGCGCGCGCGCACCTGGTGATCTCGATCGGCATGGCCGCGGTGCGCCTCGTGGCGGTCGAGGACCGGGTCGGCGCCGTGGCGCTGGCGGTGGGCGCCTGCTCGCCCGTCGCCTGCCGGCTGGCCGAGGCCGAGGCCGGCCTGCTGGGCCGTCCGCTGGCCGATCTGCCCGAGGCGCTGGACGCGGCCGCGGTGACCGCCGCCCTCTCGCCCATCGACGACGTGCGCGCCGAGGCCGCCTATCGCCTGGCCGCCGCGCCCGAACTGTTGCGCCGGGCGCTCGCCGCCTGCGCGCCCGCCCCGGAGATCGCCCGATGAGCCTCGACGCCGCCGCGCCCGGCCTGGCCCTGACCCTGAACGGAGAGGCGGTCTCGCTGGCCGTCCCGCCAGGCCGTCGCCTGTCCGAAGCGCTGCGCGGCGCCGGCGCGCTGGGGGTGAAGTCGGGCTGCGACGCGGGCGACTGCGGCGCCTGCACCGTGCTGCTCGACGGCGCCCCGGTCTGCGCCTGCCTGACCGCCGCCGCCCAGGCCGAGGGGCGCGAGGTGCGCACGGTCGAGGGGCTCGGCGGGCCCGGCGCCAACGCCCTGCAGCGCGCCTTCCTGCGCCACGGCGCGGCGCAATGCGGGATCTGCACGCCGGGCATGCTGATGACCGCGACCGCCCTGCTGGCCGACACCCCCCGCCCCACCCGCGCGCAGGCCGAGCAGGCGCTGGGCGGGGTGCTGTGCCGCTGCACCGGCTACGCCAAGATCATCGACGCCGTCTGCGAGGCCTGGCGCGAGACCCCCGGCGAGGCTCCCGCGCCCGCCCCCTCCGGCGCCTCGGTCGGCGCCCGGATCGAGCGTCTGGACGGCCTCCCCAAGGTCGACGGGACCGAGGTTTTCGGCGCCGACGCGATCCCCGACGGCGCGCTGACGGTCCGCGTGATCCGCTCGCCCCACCATCATGCCGCCTTCGCCTTCGGGGATCTCGCGGCCTGGGCCGCCCGCCACGGGATCGAGGCGGTGCTGACCGCGGCCGACGTGAAGGGCTCCAACCGGTTCGGCGTGATCCCGCCGTTCGCCGACCAGCCGGCGCTGGCCCCCTCGCCCGCCCGCTTCAAGGGCGAGGCGGTGGCGCTGGCGGTGGGCGAGGCCGAGACGATGGCCGCCCTCGATCTGGCGTCCTTCCCGGTGGAGTGGACCGCGCTTGCCGCCGCCCTCGACCCCGAGACGGCGAAGTCGGCCCCCCCGCTGCACCCCGACCGCCCCGGCAACCTGATGACCGCGGGCTTCGTGGCCCAGGGCGACGCGCAGGCCGGCCTCGCCGCGGCCGCGTTCACCGCCACGACCACGATCGAGACCGCCCATGTCGAGCACGCCTATATCGAGCCCGAGGCCGGCTGCGCCTGGCTCGAGGGCGAGGTGCTGGTGATCCGCGCCTGCACCCAGGCGCCGGTGATGGATCGCGACGACACCGCCCAGGTGCTGGGGCTGGATCCGGCCAGGGTGCGGATCATCCCCACCGCGGCGGGCGGAGGCTTCGGATCGAAGCTCGACCTCTCGGTGCAGCCGCTTCTGGGGCTCGCCGCGCTTGCAACCGGCAAGCCCTGCCGACTGGTGTTCACGCGGGCCGAGTCGCTGGCCTCGACCACCAAGCGGCACCCGGCGCGGATGACCGCGACCATCGGGGCGGACGCGCAGGGGCGCATCACGGGGATGCGTTTCGACGGCGATTTCAACACCGGGGCCTATGCCTCCTGGGGCCCGACGGTGGCCAATCGGGTGCCGGTGCACGCCTCGGGCCCCTACCGCACGCCCAACTACCGGGCCGAGGCGCGGGCGATCCACACCCATGTCACGCCCTCGGGCGCCTTTCGCGGCTTCGGCGTCCCCCAGGCGGCGCTGGTGCAGGAGGCGCTTTACGACGACCTGGCCGGGAAACTGGGCCTCGACCGGCTGGAGTTCCGCATCCTCAACGCCCTGCGCGACGACGAGGCCACTGTCTGCGGCCAGCGCCTGAAGGGCGTGGGCATCGGCCCCTGCCTCGAGGCGCTGCGCGAGGACTGGGCCGCGGCGCTGGCGCGTGCGGCCGGGCACAACGCCGCCCACCCCGAGCGTCCCCGCGGCGTCGGGGTCGCGGGGTGCTGGTATGGCTGCGGGAACACCTCGCTGCCCAACCCCTCGACCATCAGGGTGGGGGTGACGGGCGAGGGGCGCCTGCGCCTGCACCAGGGGGCGACGGACATCGGCCAGGGCTCGAACACCGTCATCGCCCAGATCTGCGCCCAGGCGCTGGGCGTGGGACCGGAGGCGTTCGAGCTGATCGGCCCCGACACCGCCCTGACGCCGGACGCCGGCAAGACCTCCGCCTCCCGCCAGACCTTCGTCAGCGGCAACGCCGCCAGGCTGGCCGGCGAGGCGCTGCGCGGCGCGATCCTGCGGCTGGCCAACATGGGCGAGGGCGCCGCGATCCGCGTGGCCCCCGGCGAGATCCGGGTCGAGGAGGGGGGACAGGCCCACCGCATCGACCTGACGCGCCTTCCTCCGGACGCCCACGGCTACGCGATCTCGGCCGAGGAGACCTACGACCCGCCGACCCTGCCGCTCGACGCCAACGGCCAGGGCAGCCCCTACGCCGTCTACGGCTGGGGCGCGCAGCTCGCCGAGGTCGAGGTCGACCGCGCGCTCGGCACGGTGAAGGTTCTGCGCATGACCGCCGCCCACGACCTCGGCCGGGTGATCAACCCGATGCTCGCCGAGGGCCAGATCGAGGGCGGCATCGCCCAGGGCCTCGGCATGGCGCTGATGGAGGCGTTCCTCCCCGGCCGCACCGAGAACCTGCACGACTACCTGATCCCCACAACCTCGGACATGCCCGCCATCCGCACGATCCTGCTCGAAGTCCCCGACCCCGAGGGGCCTTACGGCGCCAAGGGCCTGGGCGAACACGCCCTGATCCCCACGGCGCCCGCGATCCTCAACGCCATCGGTCACGCCACCGGCGCGCGCATCGACCGGCTGCCGGCCCTGCCGCACCGGGTGAAGGCCGCCATCGACGCGGCGCGGGAGGGCTGAGCATGGACGCCCCCGCCCCCGCCCCCGCCCCCGAAGCGCGGCGCAAGGCCGAGAAGGTCCGCTGCGACGCCTGCCCGGTGATGTGCTACGTGGCGCCGGGCAAGACCGGCGCCTGCGACCGCTACGCCAACCTCGACGGCCGGATCGTGCGCTGCGACCCGCTGACCGTGCTCGACCGCCGGATCGAGGCCGGCGACAGCGTGGTCCCCTTCCTCGCCGCGGGCTGGAACGGCGAGATCGTCCCAGAGGCCGAGCGCTTCGTCACCGGCATCGGCGCCGGCACCACCTATCCCGACTACAAGCCCGCGCCCTTCATCGTCTCTCGCGAGGTCGAGGGCGCCGACCTCGTCACCGTGGTCACCGAGGCGATCTTCTCCTACTGCGGCGTGAAGGTGAAGATCGACACCGACCGCCACCTGGGCCCCGAGACGGCCCTGGTGCGCGCCCGGGGCGAGCCGGTGGGCCACGTGAGCACGGCCGAATACGGCTCCCAGATGCTCAGCCTGGGCGGCGTGCGCCACCTGACCGGCGGCGAGAAGGCCGAGGGCCGGGTGACCTGCGAGACCCTGCTCGCGCTCTGCAACCGCGAGGCGGTGGAACTGACCATCGACGGCGGCGAGAGCGTGATCGTCCAGGCCGGCGAGGCCCCCATCGTCAACGGCGTGCGCGAGACCCGGATGCGGGTCGGCTGCGGCTCTGCCACCATCGGCATGTTCGCGACCCAGTGGCGGGGGCTGGTCGACGAGGTGGTGGTGGTCGACGACCACATCACCGGCGTCGTTTCCGAGCACCAGGCGGGCAAGGAGATCGGCTGGCCCGACACCGGCATCAAGATCCTCGGCCGCCGCTCGACCCCCGGGCGTTACTTCCGGGTGGCCGCGCCCGGAACCGGCTGGGGGGGCGCGGACATCGAGGATCCGCTGCAGATCCTGGGGCCGTGGAACGCCAGGAAAGGCGCGCGCCCCGGCCTGACCCTGCTGATGGTCTCGACCACCGGCGAGCAGCACGCCTACTACGTGCTCGACGAGGATCTGGTCCCCCGCCCCGCCCCCCTGCCGGAGGCGCTGCGCGAGCCTGTCGAGATCATCGCCGAGAACTGCGAGCCGGCGCTCTGCACGGTCCTGTTCATGGGCGGGGCAGGCGGCAGCCTGCGCGCGGGCGTGACCCGCAACCCTGTGCGCCTGACCCGCTCGGTCCAGGGCGGCGAGACCACGATGACCAGCGGCGGCGCCCCGGTCTACGTCTGGCCGGGCGGGGGCATCACCCTGATGGTGGACGTGACCACGCTGCCCGAGCGCAGCTTCGGCCACGTGCCGACCCCGGCGCTGGTGGCGCCGCTGGAATTCACCCTGCCGCGGGCGGCCTACGCGGCGATGGGCGGCCACGAGGGCGCGATCCGCGAGGTCGAGGACGTGCTGGCCCGCGGCGGCGACTACGGCGACGCGGCCCGCTCGCTGGGCGCGAGGGGCGGCCCCGCCTGGCCGCCGCGCCGGAGATGACCGGGCCCTCGCGGCCGGAGAAGACGGGGCCGCGGCCGCCGTCCGGGACAACCGCCCCGGAGGCGAAACCGGCCCCCGGGGCGCGGCCCGGGATGGGC
Source organism: uncultured Albimonas sp. (assembly GCF_963977235.1). Classification (NCBI taxonomy): domain Bacteria; kingdom Pseudomonadati; phylum Pseudomonadota; class Alphaproteobacteria; order Rhodobacterales; family Paracoccaceae; genus Albimonas; species uncultured Albimonas sp. Next base: position 6,244 of record NZ_CAXBOD010000022.1, on the reverse strand, counting down.
GTCCCGCGGGGGCGGATGCTGCCCGACGGCCGCCGCCTGCACCTCCATCACGGCCCCATCGACCTGGTGATCGAGGCCGAGGGCGACCCGGACGAGGCGCAGGCCGCGCTCCTCCAGGCCGCCCGCCGCTTCGATGGGCTGCTCGAGGAGCTGGTCGAGGAACTGCCCCTCCTGCGCCGTCCTCTCGACCCGGCCGCGCCGCCGCCGCTGCAGGGGCCGATCGCCCGCCGGATGATGGCCGCGACGCTCCCCTTCGCCGAGGTCTTCGTGACCCCCATGGCCGCCGTCGCCGGCGCCGTGGCCGACGAGGTGCTCGAGGCGATGATCGTCGGCCGGCGCCTGCGCAAGGCCTATGTGAACGACGGCGGCGACGTCGCCATCCACCTCGCGCCCGGCGAGGAGATGCGCGCCGCGCTCGCGGTCGGCGAGCGGGCGCGCGACGCGGGCACGGCGGTGATCGGCCACGCCGATCCCGCGCGCGGCATCGCCACCTCGGGCCGGGGCGGGCGCAGCCTGTCGCTGGGCGTGGCCGAGGCGGTGACGGTGCTGGCGCCCACGGCGGCGCTGGCCGACGCGGCGGCCACGCTGATCGCCAACGCCGTCGACCTGCCCGGCCATCCCGCGATCCGCCGCGGCCCGGCCCGGGACGAGGACCCCGACAGCGACCTCGGCGACCGGCTGGCGACGCTTTCGGTCGGGCCGCTCGCGCCGGACGAGGCCGCGCGCGCGCTCGAGGCCGGGCTCGCGGTCGCGCAAACCTTCCGGGCGCGCGGCCTGATCCAGGCCGCGGCCCTGTTCCTTCAGAACGAGGCGCGGGTCTGCGGACCCATCGCCCCCACGCCAGACTAGACGCGAGCGAGACCCCCCATGCCCGAATTCCGCCTCCGCCGCACCGCCCTGACCGTCGAGGAGATCCACCACGAGGGCGGCCCCGCCCCCGAGGCGCCGCGCCGCCGCGCCGCGATCGTGGCGATCGTCTCCAACCCCTTCGCCGGCCGCTACGCGCCCGACCTCCAGGGCGCGATGGACGACCTGACCCCGCTGGGCGAGAGCATGGCCGCCCGTCTCGTCGAGGCGATGGGCGGCCCCGGGAACGTCGACGCCTACGGCAAGGGCGCCATCGTCGGCGAGGGCGGCGAGATCGAGCACGGCGCCCTGTGGCATGTCCCCGGCGGCTACGCGATGCGCGGCCTGATCCGCCCCTCGAAGGCCATCGTGCCCTCGGCGATGAAGGTCGGCGGGATGGGCGCGCGGCTCGACGTGCCGCTGGGCCACGTGAACGCGGCCTACGTCCGCTCGCATTTCGACGCGATGGAGGTGGGGCTGCCCGACGGCCCGCGGGCGGGAGAGATCCTGTTCGCCCTGGTCATGGCGCAAGGCGGGCGCGTCCACAGCCGCATGGGCGGGCTCGAAGCCGGCGACGTCGCGGGCGAGGACGGCTTGCGCTGAGTGGGGGGCAGGGGAGCCGTTGCGGGGCGGGCGCGACCCGCTCCGTCTAGGGGCGAGCCCCTGCCGGACCGGGCGCGGAGCGGCGCGCGCGGCGGCCGGACCCGGCGGCCGGCGCGCGAGCGGCTGACGCAACGCTCCCAACAGGATTGTTCGCTCGCCTGACGACCGCCGGCAGGTTGCGGGCGAAACCTGCGCGCGACCGGGCATCAGTTTGAAACCCGTGTTTCATCGGAGTTGACTGATCGGCAGGGCGATGGTCTGAATGATTCAAAGCGCCGTACGCAGTGACAGGATGCGGCGCGCCTAAAGGGAGGAGTTCATGACCAACCAATCGCGCGGCGTAAGCCGTCGCGGGGTCCTCGGCGGCGCGGCCGCCGTCGGCGTCGCCGCCCCCGCCTTCATCGGCAAGGCCATCGCGCAGGGCCAGGTGACCTGGCGGGTCCAGGCGCACTGGCCCAAGGCCTCGGTGTCGTTCAACGACAGCCTGGTGAAGCTGGCCACGATCCTCGAAGAGGAAACCGAGGGCGCCTTCAAGATGGAGCTCTTCGGCGCCGGCGAGTTCGCCAAGGGCCCCGAGATCTTCGCCATCACCCAGCGCGGCATCGTGCAGATGGGCACCGGCTCGGCCTCCTACTACGAGAACGAGGGCACCTGCGCGGGCTTCGCCTACGGCATCCCCGGCACGCTGCGCAACGCGCTCGAGCAGATGCACTACATCAAGAACATGGAAGTCGAGGCGCTGTTCGCCTCCGAGCTCGCCGAGAAGGGCATCATCTACAAGGCCGAGAAGGCCTACCCGACCGAGCTCGTGGTCTCCAAGAAGGTCAACTCGGTCGACGACTTCCGGGGGCTGAAGCTGCGCTCCTCGGGCACCATGCTCGACTACCTGACCGCGGCCGGCGCCTCGGCGAGCTACATCGCGGGCTCCGAGCTCTACCAGGCCCTGTCTTCGGGCGTGGTCGACGGCGCCCACTGGGGCGCGGCCCAGGGCGCGCAGTCGATGTCGCTGTGGGAGGTGTGCAAGCATCACTATCGCCCGCCGCTCGGCTTCACCGACGACGCGTGGATCTTCAACGCCGATGCGGTCGAGGCGCTGCCCGACGACATCCGCACCGTCTTCGAGGCGGCCGTGGAGACGCGCTACTTCCTGCGCTCGGCCGAGTACATGCACCTCGAGGCCAAGTCGCTGTCCGAGGGCGTGGCCAACGAGGGCATCACCGTCGAGGAGTTCCCCGACGACGTGCTGGCCCTGTTCACCGAGGCCTCCGGCAAGATCATCGAGAAAGAGGCGGCGAAGTCCGAGAAGGCCGCCAAGTGCGCGGACAACCTCACCTCGCTGATGAAGGACCTCGGCTACTCCTGAGCCGAACCGACGTGACCGCCGCTCCGCATGCGGGCGGGGCGGCCCACGCTTGGCGCCGCCCCGGGCGGGGCGGTCGGTGACGGCCTCGCCCGGCGACGGGCGACGCCGACGTCATGCGCATCCGGCGCCCGGATCGGGCCCGGATTGGCCGGATCGGCACGTCAGGGGAGGAGACCCATGACCCAGGATATCAATCCCAGCCGTCGCGCGTGGCTGCGCGGCGCGGCCGGCGCGGGCGCCGTGACGCTCGCGGCCCCGGCCTTGATCGGTCCGGCCATCGCGGCCGGAGAAGTGGAATGGCGGGTGCAGGCGGTGTGGCCCAAGGCCTCGTCGTCCTTCGAAGGCTCGCTCGGCAAGCTGGCCTCGATGCTCGAGGAACGCACGGACGGCCGCTTCCGCTGGCAGCTGTTCGGCGCGGGCGAGCTGGCCAAGGGGCCGGAGATCTTCAACATCGTCAGCCGCGGCGTGGCGCAGGCGGGGACCTCCTCGGCCTCCTACATGGCCGACGTCTCCTCGGTTTCGGCCTTCGCCTACGGGATCCCGGGCACGCTGCAGGATTTCTGGCAGCAGAGCCACCTGCAGAAGAACCTCGGGATCGAGGCGATGATGAGCGCCGAGACCGAGAAGCACGGCGTCATCTACAAGGCCGAGAAGTCCTATCCCACCGAGCTGATCCTGAAGAACCCGATCAGCTCGGTCGAGGATTTCAGCCGGCTGAAGCTGCGGGCCTCGGGCGCGCTGCTCGATTACCTGGCCGCGGCCGGCGCCTCGCCCAGCTTCGTGCCGACCTCCGAGCTTTACCAGGCCCTGTCCACGGGCGTGGTCGACGGCGCCCACTACGGCGCGGCGGTGGGGGCCAAGACCCTGTCGCTGTGGGAGGTGTGCAAGTTCCACATGAAGCCGGCGCTGGCCTTCAGCTCCGACGCCTGGATCTTCAACGCCGACGCGATGGAGGCGCTGCCCGAAGACCTGCGCCTGCACCTCACCGCCCTGCTCGAGGAACGCTACTATGCGCGCACCACCGAGTATCAGCTGCTCGAGACTCTCGCCATCAAGGACGGGATCGAGACCCAGGGCGTGACGGTGCAGCAGTTCCCCGACGACGTGCTGGCGCGCATGGCCACGGCCTCGGCGCAGATCCTCGCCAAGGAGGCCGAGCGGTCGGAGGCCGCGGCGACCGCGGCGGACCGGCTGAGCGAGTTCATGTCCCAGCTGGGCATCGCCCGCGCCTGATCCGCCGGCCGGGCCGGCCCGCGACCCGGGCGGCCAGGCCTGCGCGCAGGCCCCGACGTTCCGCCGCCCGCTCTCCCTCAGGGGAGGCGCGGGCGGTCCTTCCCCTGACCCGGTCCCGGCCCCGCGCCGGTCCGCGAAGCATCCGAGGTCCCATGTTCGCCGCCTTCGCCCGAGCGATCACCTCGCTCAACCGATGGATCGGAAAGGTCGCCGCCTGGGTGGTGATCCCTCTGTTCCTGCTGCTGTTGTGCGACGTGGTCATGCGCTACTTCGCCGGCCGTCCGCTGATCTGGACGTCCGAGACCGCACAGCTGGTCTTCGCCGTCTATGGCACCATCGCCGGCGGCTGGCTGCTGGCCGAGCGCGGCCACGTCAACGTCGACATCTTCTACGGAACCTTCAGCGTGAAGCGGAAGGCGCTGGCGGACCTGTCCACCTGCTTCCTGTTCCTGCTGTTCGTGGGGGTGCTGCTGTGGCAGGGCCTCGACCTCGCGATGGAGAGCTACGAGAAGCTCGAGCGGTCGAACTCCGCCTGGAAGCCGCAGATCTGGTTCGTGAAGTTCTTCATCCCCGTCTCGGCGCTGCTGCTGTTCCTGCAGGGCATCGTGCGCATCGTCGCCGACGTGCGGGTGCTGATGGGCCTGCCGGTCCCTGACGAGATTTACGGCGCCCCCGGCTCCGCCGGGTCGGCCCATGGCGAGGAGAGCGAGGCATGAGCGTCGAGATCATGACCCTGATCTTCTTCGGGGCGCTGCTGTTCTTCCTGTTCCTGGGAACCCCGCTGACCTTCGTGCTGGGCGGGCTGTCCTCGATCTTCCTGTGGTGGAAGTGGGGGGACATGGCCTTCTACCTGATCGCCTCGAAGCTGTGGGACTCGATGTCGAGCTTCACGCTGGTGGCGATCCCGTTGTTCGTCTTCATGGCGATGATGCTCGAACGAAGCGGCGTCGCCCACGACCTCTACCGCATGATGCATGTGTGGTGGGGCGGCGTGCGGGGCGGGCTCGCGATCGGCACCGTGGCGATCTGCGCGATCTTCGCGGCGATGTGCGGCATCTCCGGCGCGGCCGTGGTCACCATGGGCACCATCGCCCTGCCGCGGATGCTCGAGCGGGGCTACGACTCCAAGATGGCGCTGGGCGCGATCAACGCGGGCGGCGGCTGGGGGATCCTGATCCCGCCCTCGATCCTGATGGTGCTCTATGCGCTGCAGACCGAGGTTTCGGTCGGCCGGCTGTTCGCGGCGGGCATCGGGCCGGGGCTGCTGCTGTTCCTGCTGGTCTCGATCTACATCGCGGTGCGCTGCTGGATCCAGCCCAACATGGGCCCCGCCCTGCCCAAGGAGGAACGCGCGGGCTGGGACGTGAAGCTCAAGTCGCTGGCCGCGGTGATCCTGCCGCTGTTCATCGTCTTCATCGTGCTCGGCTCGATCTTCGGCGGCTTCGCCACGCCCACCGAGGCGGCCGCGATCGGCGTCTTCGGCGCCATGGCGGCGGCGGCGGTGAACCGGCAGCTGAACTTCAAGAACGTGTCGGACTCGGCCAAGGCGACGCTGCGGCTGACCACGATGATCATGTGGATCCTGTTCGCGGCCCACGCCTTCTCGGCGGCCTACACCGCGCTCGGCGCCCAGGCGCTGATTTCGGACGTGGTCGAGCTGATCCCCGGGGGCAAGTACGGCGGCCTCGCCTTCATGATGGCGGTGCTGTTCTTCCTCGGGATGGTGCTGGACCCGGTGGGGATCATGCTGATCACGCTGCCGGTGTTCCTGCCGATCGTGGCGGCCAACGGCTTCGATCCGATCTGGTTCGGCATCCTGTTCGTGATCATGATGGAGGTCGGCTACATGACCCCGCCCTTCGGCTTCAACCTCTTCTACCTGAAGGGGGTGGCGCCCAAGGGGATCGGCATGGGCGAGATCTACGCCTCGGTGATCCCCTACGTGCTGGTCACGCTGCTGGGGCTCGCGCTGATCGTCGTGTTCCCGCAGATCGCGCTCTACCTGCCGGAGCTGTTCTTCTCCCGATAGGGCGGACAGACCGACACCCCGGGGGGCGGCGAAGGCTCTGGCCATCGCCGCCCCCTTGTGCATTCATGCTCGCCGGATCCCGACGGCCACCCCTCTTTTGGTGGCGGCGATCCCCGCGCCCGTCTCGCCCGGGCCCCCCCCCCCCCCCCCCCCCCCCCCCCCCCCCCCCC
>NZ_CAXBOD010000021.1:0-67009 GCF_963977235.1 uncultured Albimonas sp. | reverse complement strand
CGTCGACCAGCGATTCCTTGCAGCCGTACTTGTTGTCGAACTTCGACTTGGTGACCGAGTCGTTGACGTTGATCGCCGGGAAGGGCAGGCGGCCCTTCTCCATCAGCTGATACAGGCGATGCACGCCGGTCGTGGTCTCCTCCGAGACGCCCTTGATCATGCCGCGCTGCTTGACGAACCAGCCGGGGCTTTCCTTCAGGCGCTTCTTGATCTGGGCGAAGAGGTATTCCTCCTCCTCCGACTGGGGCGTCTCGATCAGGTCGGTCTCGCCCTCTTCGACGCGGGCGCCGATGAGGATGTACATCGTCGCGTCGCCGCCGTCGTCGAGGATCATGTTGCAGCCCCCCTCGGGGAACTGGAAGATCCGGTCGGCGTAGTCCCAGTATTCCTCCAGCGTCTCGCCCTTGACGGCGAAGACGGGGATCCCGGCCTTGGCGATGGCGGCCGCGGCGTGGTCCTGGGTCGAGAAGATGTTGCACGAGGCCCAGCGGATCTCGGCGCCCAGCGCGGCCAGCGTCTCGATCAGCACGGCCGTCTGGATGGTCATGTGCAGCGAGCCCGCGATGCGCGCGCCCTTGAGCGGCTTGGAGTCGCCGAACTCCTCGCGCAGGGCCATCAGGCCGGGCATCTCGGTCTCGGCGATATCGAGCTCGATGCGGCCGTAATCGGCCTGGCTGATGTCCTTGACGATGTAGTCGGTCATGCGTCTCTCCTGCGCGGGGATCGGCGCGGCCCGCGTTGGCCGCCGCCGGGAGGGTCGGTGTCTGCTGGACTGGATCGTTAGCAGCGCCGACGCTGCATCGCAACGAAACGCCCTGCGGTATTGTCGGCGCCGGCGCGTCGGCTATGCTGGCCCGATATTAATTTCGGGTTGACGGGGCGCGGACGGGCAGGCCGTGCGGCGTGCCGCGGCGGCCCCCCTCGACGGAGCGGCCGCGGCGCCCTAAGCCTCGCGCCCCTCGCCTTCCCGCCGTCTTCGGAGGTTCCATGTCCGGCACGCCCCCCCGCGCCTGGCAACGCATGTTGTCGGGTCGGCGGCTCGATCTTCTCGACCCCGCGCCGCTGGACGTGGAGATCGAGGACATCGCCCACGGCCTCGCCTTCGTCGCCCGCTGGAACGGGCAGACGCTGGGCGACTGGGCCTTCTCGGTGGCCGAGCATTCGCTGCTGGTCGAGGAGATCTTCGGCCGGCTGGTCGCCGCCCCCAAGCCCCGCGACCGGCTGCTGGCGCTGCTGCACGACGCGCCCGAATACGTCATCGGCGACATGATCTCGCCCTTCAAGGCGGCGCTCGGGATCGACTACAAGGCCTTCGAGGCGCGGCTCGAGCGGGCCGTCCACGTCCGCTTCGGCCTGCCCGCCGAGACGCCCAAGGGCGTGAAGGCCGCGATCAAGCGCGCCGACCGGGCCTGCGCCTGGTTCGAGGCGACGCAGCTTGCCGGGTTCTCGACGCTCGAGGCCGACAGGTTCTTCGGCCACCCGAAATTCCCCGGCGCCGAGGGCTTCCGCTTGACCCCGCTCTCCCCCCGCGAGGCGCGCGAGCGCTTCCTCGCCCGCTTCCATGAGCTGATGGCGGCGATGGAGGCCCGTGACAGCGCCCGCGCCGGGCGCTAAGTCCCCCAGCATGACCGAGCGCAGCTTCAGCCCCGACCGTCCGCTCCGCCTTGGCACCCGAGGCTCCCCCCTGGCCGTCGCCCAGGCCGAGGAGACGCGCGAGCGTCTCGCGGCCGCCCACGGCCTGCCGCGGGAGGCTTTCGAGATCGTGCCGATCAAGACCACCGGCGACCGGGTGCAGGACCGCGCCCTGTCCGAGATCGGCGGCAAGGGCCTGTTCACCAAGGAGATCGAGGAGGCGCTGACCTCCGGCGAGATCGACCTCGCCGTCCACTCGATGAAGGACATGCCGGTCGAGCAGCCCGAGGGGCTGGCGCTGACCTGCTACCTCCCGCGCGAGGATGTGCGCGACGCCTTCATCAGCCTCGAGTTCGCGGGGCTCGACGACCTGCCGCGGGGCGCGGTGCTGGGGTCCTCGTCGCTGCGCCGCCGGGCGCAGGCGCTGCACCGCCGCCCGGACCTGCAGGTGGTGGAGTTCCGCGGCAACGTGCAGACCCGGCTGCGCAAACTGGCCGACGGGGTGGCCGCGGCCACCTTCCTCGCCTGCGCCGGCCTGCGCCGGCTGGGGATGGACGAACACGCCGCCCGCGCCATCGCGCCCGAAACCATGCTCCCCGCTGTCGCCCAGGGCGCCATCGGCATCGAGCAGCGCACGGACGACGCCGCCGTCACCGCCCTGCTGGGCGCCATCGACCACGCCGACACCCGCCAGACGATGCTGGCCGAGCGGGCGTTCCTCGCCGGGCTCGACGGCTCCTGCCGCACGCCGATCGGCGGGCTGGCCGAGCTGCTGCCCGGCGACCGCCTGCGGCTGCGCGGGGAGATCATCCGCCCCGACGGCTCGGTCCGCCACGCGACCGAGCGCGAGGGCCCCGTCTGCGACGCCGCCGCCATGGGCGCGGACGCGGCCGCGGAGCTGCGCGGCCGCGGCGGCCCGGGCTTCTTCGAATGAGCGCGGCGCAGGCCCCCCACGAGATGGCCCCCCACGAGATGGCCACCCGCGAGACGGCTTCCGAGCGGAAGTCCTCGGGCTCGCAGGCCCCCGCCTCGCCGGGCGCGACCCTGTCGCTGGCCCCCCTGGCGCTGGTGACCCGGCCCGAACCCTCGGGCGGGCGCCTCGCCGAACAGCTTCAGGCCGCGGGCTGGCGCACGCTGCCCGCCCCCCTGATGCGGTTCGAGGCGCTCGAGGCCGTGGCCGATCCCGCCGGCGCCTGGGGCGTGGCGCTGACCTCGGCCAGCGGCGCCCGCGCCGCGCCGCCCGCCGGCGCGCCCGGCGGGCAGGCCCTGCGCGCGCTGCCCTGCTTCTGCGTCGGCGAGGCGACGGCCGAGGCCGCCCGCGCCGCCGGATTCGCCGATGTGCGGGCCTCGGACGGCGACGCGGCCGCGCTGGCCGCCCTGATCTCCGGCCACGCCCCCGCGGGCGCCGAGGTCGTGCATCTCTGCGGGCGGCACGGCGGCGACGCGCTCGCCGACGCGCTGGCCGCGGCCGGGATCCGCGCGCGCCAGGTGGTGGTCTACGCCATGGCCGCAGCCGACGCGCTGCCGCCCGAGGCGGACGCGGCGCTGGCCGCGGGGCAGGTCAAGATGATCCCGGTTTTCTCGCCGCGATCGGGCGGGATCCTTGCGCGCCTGCTGGGCCCGGGCCACGATCTGCGCCGCACCGTGGCCGTCGCGATCAGCCTCGCGGCGGCCGAGGGGCTCTCGGACCTCGGCTTCGCCCGCGTCCGCGTCGCCGGGGCGCCGACCCGCAAGGCGATGCGCGCGGCCATGGGCGAGGTCGCCCGATCCGCCCGCCGCGCCCCCCGCGCCGCGCCGCAGGACAAGGCCGCGGCGGCCGACGACGCGGGGCGAGAGCCCTGACGCACGACCGCGCCGGCCCCCTCCGCGGAGCCCTTCGCGCGGTTCGCCGCACCTGCCGCTGTTGTTCTGTGGCCGGCGCATCCCATAACGTCCCGGGGGGGCTTCGGTCCCCGGCACGGGAGATCAGGACGGCGAGATGAGCGACAAGACGGACCCCGATCAGACGCCCGCCAAGGGGAAGACCCTCCCCGACGGCACGACGGAGGCGGCGACGGAGACGGAGACCCCGTCCGTCGATCCCTCCGGCGCGCCCCTGCGCCCGGACGAGATCGAGGACGCCGCGACGGTCGAGCCGACCGTTTCGGAGCCCGACCCCGACGGCCCCCCGCCCACCGCGACGACCGAGCCGATGACCGCCGAGGAGATCGAAGCCGCGGCCGCTCGGCCCGGCGTCGAGCCCGAGAGCGTCGCCGGCCCCGAGCCGCGCCGCGAGACCGCCGAGGAGGCGGGCCTCGACCCCATCGCCAGCGCCGAACTGCGCGAGGCCCAGGACGCCGAGCGGCCGGATTCTGACCGCCCCGACGAGGATTTTCCTCACGGCGACGGCTCGACCTGGCCCGAGGACCGGCCTGACGAGCTTGCCGCCGGCCTCGACAGCGGCGCCGACTACGACGCCCGGGACGACGCCCGGGATGGGGATCTCGACCGCGACTTGCGGGTCGAGGACGACCCGTTCCACGACGATCATGACGAGCAGGCCCGCTCGAGCCTCGCCGCCCGCGCCCTGCAGGCGCTGGTGATCCTGCTGGTGGGCGCGGCCATCGCGCTGTGGGCCCTGCCGCGGGTCGCCCCCTGGCTGCCCGCCCCGATCGCCGAGGCCGTGCAGGCCCCCGGCGTGGTGACGCAGGCCGAGCTGACCGCTCTGCGCGCCCAGATCGAGGAGGCCAACGTCACGCGCAACGCCGCGCTGGAGGCGCGTCTGGACGAGGCTGCCGGGGGCGACGCCTCCGGTCTCGAGGCCCGCGTGGCCGAGCTGGAAAGCCGGATCGAGGGGCTTGGCGGCGCCGCGGGCGGCGACGGCGGGCTCGGCCAGCAGGTCGAGGACCTGGCCGCCGCGCAGTCGAACCTGCGCGCGCAGCTGGATTCGCTTTCGGGCAGCCTGTCCAATCTCGGCGAGGACGCGGGCGACCTTCCCCCCGAGGCGGCGGAGCGCCTGTCGGGCTTCGCCGCGGCCACCGACGCGCTGCGCGCCGAGCTCGGGTCGGTCTCCGGCCGGGTCGACCAGCTCGCCGCCCGCCTCGACGAGGCCGAAGCCCGCTTCGACGAGCGCGCCTCGGCCGCCGAGACCGCGGCGGAGAACGCCCAGACCCAGGCCGCCGACGCCCAGCGCCGCGCGCAGGTCAACGCGGCCTTTGCGGAAATGAGCGTGGCGCTCGACGAGGGCCGCCCCTACGCCGGTCCGCTCGCCTCCCTGTCCGAGTTCGGCCCCGCGCCCGAGCCGCTGGCCGGCCCCGCCGACGCCGGCGTCGCCCGGATGACCGACCTGCGCGAGAGCTTCATCGCGATCGCCCATGACGCGATGGAGGCCCAGGCCGCCGACGAGGCCGGCGACGCCTTCGCCAGCCAGGCGCTGGCCGCCTTCCGCGCCCGCCTGCAGGGCGTGCCGGTCGACCGGGTCGAGGGCGAGGGCCTGGACGCCCAGCTGGGCGCCGCGGCCGCCGCCCTGCGCGAGGGCGAGCTCGCCCAGGCGCTTGAGGCGCTCGAGGGTCTGCCGCCGGCCGCCTCGCAGGCGATGGGCCCGTGGACCGAGCGCGCCCGCGCCCGTCTGTCGGCGATCAACGCCGCCGAGTCCTGGCGCGCCGAGCTGCTGGGCGCGAACTGAAAAAATCGCGCCGCCCCCGGTCCGCCGCGCCCTCGGGCTCGCGGCGCGGGGGGCGGCGCGCCGCGAACTCGTCCGGCGCGACCGGACGCAAGAGAGAAGGATGCACGGGATGATCTGGCTTCTGGTGCGCGCGGGCCTGTTCGTGGCGCTGGCCGCGGCCGTCGCCTACGGGATCGGCGTGCTTCTGGACACGCCCGGCGGGATCGAGATCGTCTGGGACGGGCGCGCCTATTCGTTCGATCCGCTGACCTTCGTGGCGATCTTCCTCGGGACGGTCCTGGCGCTGTGGCTGCTGTGGAAGCTGATCGGGCTGCTGCTGGCCTGCGCGCGGTTCCTCTCGGGCGACGAGACCGCGGTCAGCCGCTTCTTCGGCCGCTCGCGCACCCGTCGGGGGCTCGAGGCGCTCGAGGGCGGCATGATCGCCATGGCCGAGGGCGACCCCCGCCGGGCCCTGGCCAAGGCCGAGCGGGCGGGCAAGCTGCTCGACCGTCCGGAACTGGCTGAACTGCTCGCCGCCCAGGCCGCCCGCGCCGCGGGGCAGGAGGACCGGGCCGAGGTCTATTTCAAGGCGCTCGCGCGGACCAAGCGCACCCAGGCGATCGGCGTGCGCGGCCTGCTCGATCAGGCGATGGAGCGGGGCGAGACCGCCAAGGCCCAGAAGCTGGCCGAGCGCGCCTTCGCCCTGCGCCCGCGCGACGCGGGCGTGATGACGCGCCTGTTCGACCTGCAGACCGGGGCCGAGGACTGGGCCGCCGCCCGCCGCACGCTCGCCGCCGAGGTGCGCGCCGGCGCCCTCCCGCGTGAGGTCGGCGCCCGTCGCGATGCCGTGCTGGCGCTGGCCGAGGCGCGCGTCGCCGAAGCCCAGGGCGATCACGCCCGCGCTCAGGACGCCGCGCTGGAGGCCAACCGCCGCTCGCCGGCGCTGGCCCCCGCCGCGGTGGCCGCCGCCCGCGCGCTGGCGGCGCAGAAGCAGGTCTCGAAGGCCGAGCGGGTCCTCCGGCAGGCCTGGAAAACCTCGCCCCACCCCGAGATCGCCGGCGCTTTCGCGGCCCTCGTCCCTGACGAAAGCCCCGAGGCTCGTCGTCGCCGCTTCAAGGGTCTGACCGCCGAGAACCCCGACCACCCCGAGTCGCAGATGCTCGAGGCCGAGCTGGCGCTTGCCGACGAGGACTTCCCCGGCGCCCGTCGCGCGCTGGGCAATCTGACCGACACCCGACCCACCACCCGCAGCCTGGCGATCATGGCCGCCGTCGAGCGCGGCTCGGGCGCCGACGACCATGTGGTGCGCGCCTGGCTCGCCAAGGCCCTCTCGGCGCCCCGCGGCGAGGCCTGGACCTGCGACGCCTGCGGCCACGTCCATGAGGCCTGGACCCCGGTCTGCGAGGAGTGTCGGGCGGTCGATTCCCTGTCCTGGAAGCAGCCCTCGGGCGCCGGCGAGACCTCGGCCGCCCAGCAGGCGCTGCTGCCGGTGATCCTGGCCAGCCTCGAGGGCCGCGCCGCCGCCGAGCGGGACATCCCCGAAGCCGCCGAGGACGCGGTGGAGGGTCAGGCGGAGCCGGCCCCCGCCGCCCCCGAGAAGGGCGCCCCCGCGGCCTGAGCGCGGCCGCAGCCTGCAGGATCAAGCAAGCCCCGCGGCCCCCGGCCGCGGGGCTTGCCGCTTCGGAGCCCGGGCCTGCCCGTCCGGCCCGCCTGGTCCGGCCTGCCCGACCCCCAGCGCCCCGCCGCCCCCCGGATATTCCCGGCCGAGCGGACCGCGCGGTTCCGCCCGCCTCGCGGTCCTGCCTCCCGCCCTGCGGCGGCGGCTGACCTGCGCCGGCGAAGGGGCAGAAAGGGTTTCGACACCAGAGCCTTGCCGAGCGCCGCGGGGGGTGTGCCCGCAGGCTATCCGCCTCGTCTCCCGATCTCGCCGCCGTTCCGGGAAGGGACCGGGCGCCCTCCGCTCCGCGCCCGCATCCGGTTTCCGTTGCGGGAAGGGGGCGACGTTGCGTCCGCCGGGGCGCCGCGAGGCTTGCCAAGCCCCGGCGCCTCGGCTAGATCGGCGCCCGGTTGCCGGTGTAGCTCAGCTGGTAGAGCACGTCATTCGTAATGATGGGGTCGTAGGTTCGAGTCCTATCACCGGCACCACCCTCTCCCACACGTTCAGGCATGTCTTGCCTCTCCTCTGAACGCGCCGGCTCCGGCGCGTGTCCCGGGTGTGTCCGCGGCGATCATGCCGAGGCGCGCCATGGGGGCGATCATAACCCCGTCGATGCCCGGTTGACGCTGTCGCCCGTGACGTCTCACGTGTCGATTGCAAGCCTGCCGGAATGGCCGGCGGCGGGATCGCCGACCGGGTCGCCCGACCGCGCCCCCTTGAGGAGAAAGGCCATGACGAAACGCAAGGCCGCCGTGTTCCTGTGGTTCGACGCCGAGGCGGAGGCGGCGGCGGAGTTCTACGCTGCGACCTTCCCTGACTCGCGAGTCGAGACGCTCATCCGCGTGCCCGACGGCGCAAGCCACGCGCCCGCGGGCGCGGTTCAGGTGGTCGAGATGACGCTGCTCGGCCTGCCCTATGCGCTGCTGAACGCCGGCCCGCAGGTGCAGCCCAACGACGCCTACTCGTTGCAGGTGTACACCGAGGACCAGGCCGAGACGGACCGTCTGTGGGACGCGATCGTGGGCCATGGCGGCGAGGCGATCATGTGCGGCTGGTGCAAGGATCGCTGGGGGTTCCGCTGGCAGATCACCCCGCGGATGCTGATGGAGTCGCTCTCGCACCCCGACCCCGCCGCAGCCGCCCGCGCGCAGGCCGCGATGATGGAGATGCGCAAGATCGACATCGCGGGCATCGAGGCGGCCCTGCGCGGCCCCTCCTGAGCTCGCGCCGCGGGAACGGCCGACGCCGCCCCGCCCGGCCCGAGCGGCCGGCCGGGACCGGCGCGGTTGCCGCGTCGCCGGGCCTCCCCCGCGCCCGCGCGTCCGCATGACGTCCGGCGCCCCGGACGGCCCAAGCTCGCGGCCCGGCAAGGTCTCTGCGATGCCGAGGCCGTCGGGGTCTGAGCCGAGGGCGAGGCATCCGGCTGGACAGGGAGGGGCAGGGAGGCAGCCCTTCGAACAAGGCCGATGAGCGCGCGCCGAGGCCGCGGAGCGGCGCCGGCGGGCAGGGGCGTCCAGGTCGGGAACGCAGCGGCCGCGGGGACTGCGCCTCAGCCCTCGCGCAGGGCGTGGAGGGCGGCGATCAGGCCGGCGGTGGAGCCGTCCTTGGCCGTCGCCGGGGTCTCGCCCGTCACCATCGGCTCGAGCGCCTTGGCGAGCGTCTTGCCCAGTTCGACCCCCCACTGGTCGAAGCTGTTCACCCCCCAGATCGCGCCCTCGACGAACACCCGATGCTCGTAGAGCGCCACGATCCGCCCCAGGGTGAACGGGTCCAGCCGGCGATACATCAGCGTCGTCGAGGGGCGGTCGCCGGGGAAGGCGCGGTGGGGGGCGAGGCGACGGGCCTCGGCCTCGGGCTTGCCCTCGGCGATCATCATCTCGTGCGCCTCGGCCTCCGAGCGGCCGGCCATCAGCGCCTCGGACTGCGCGAGGCAGTTGGCCAGCAGCAGGGTGTGGTGGTGGGCGAGGTCCGGCTCCCAGCCGTTGGCGGCGACCAGGAACTCGACCGGGATCACCGTCGTGCCCTGGTGAAGCAGCTGGAAGAAGGCGTGCTGGCCGTTGGTGCCGGGCTCGCCCCAGACCACGGGACCGGTCTCGCCGGCCAGCCCGTCGCGAAGGCGCGCGGTCTTGCCGTTGGATTCCATGTCGAGCTGCTGGAGATAGGCCGGCAGGCGCGCCAGCCGCTGGTCGTAGGGGATCACCGCACGGCTGGGCAGGCCCAGCGCGTCGCGGTGCCAGACCCCGACCAGGGCGTGCAGGACGGGCAGGTTCTCGCTCAGCGGCGCCTGACGGAAATGGGCGTCCATGACGCGCGCGCCGCGCAGGAACTCCTCGAAGTCGTCGCGGCCGATGGCGATCATCAGGCTGAGCCCGATCGCCGACCAGACCGAGTAGCGCCCGCCGACCCAGTCCCAGAAGCCGAAGACGCGGCTCTGGTCGATGCCGAACGCCTCGACCTTGTCGAGGGCGGTCGAGAGGGCGGCGAAATGCGCCCCCGCGCGATCGCCCAGCGCCCCCTCCATCCAGGCTTTCGCCGTGTGGGCGTTGGTCATCGTCTCGATGGTGGTGAAGGTCTTCGAGGCGATCAGCACCAGCGTCGTGGCCGGGTCCAGCCCCGCCAGCACGTCGCGCACATGCGCCCCGTCGACGTTGGAGACGAAATGGCACCGCGGCCCGTCGTGCGCCGGCGCCAGCGCCGCGACCGCCATCACCGGGCCGAGGTCCGAGCCGCCGATGCCGATGTTGACCACATCCGTGAAGGGCTTGCCGGAGACCGAGGCGTAGGCGCCGCTGCGCACGGCCTCGGCAAAGGCCAGGCAGCGCTCGCGGGTTTCCAGCACCTGGGGCATCACGTCCTCGCCCTCGGCGGCGAAGGAGTCGCCGGGGGCGGCGCGCAGGGCGGCGTGAAGGACGGCGCGGCCTTCGGTGGCGTTGATCGGCTCGCCCGCGAACATCGCCTCGCGCAGGGCCTCGACCCCGGCGGCGCGCGCGAGACCGGTCAGCGCCTCGACCGCGCCCTTGTCGAGCCCGGTCTTGGAATAGTCGAACAGCATGTCGTCCAGGCGCGCCGAAAGCGTCTCGAAGCGCGCGGGGTCGGCGGCGAACAGGTCGGCGATGCGGCGCCCGGCCAGGCGGTCGCGGGCGGTCTCTACGGCCTTCCAGGCCGCGTCGATGGGAGTGGTCACATCGGCTCCGTCGGTTTGCGCGCACAAGACCTCGACCGGCGTTCGACGCTGGCGCAGGACGGCGCGGATCGGCATCTCCTCGACCGGTCCGGGCTGCAGCGCGCGGGCGAAGGCGCGCGACTTGGCCGGTCCCGAGAACAATAGCAGGATGCGGCGCGCCTGCAGGATCGCCGAAAGCGTCAGGGTGACGCGCGGCCCACCGCGGCCCGGCGCCCGGATCGGGGCCAGCAGCGCCGCGCCGTCGGGATCGAGCGCCTCGGCCAGCCCCTCGGCGCCCGGGTACAGGGCCGCGACATGGCCGTCCGGGCCGAGCCCCAGCACCACCAGGTCGAAGGGCCGGCCCAGCGCGCGCAGCCGCGCCTCGGCCCCGGGCAGGCCCGCCTCGGGCGTGGGGTCGCCGGTGTAGAGGGGCGAGAACCGCGCCCCGCGTGCGCGGCTGTCCATGAACAGGCACAGGTCGAGGATGTTCTGCGTCGAGGTGGGATCCGAGGGCGGCGCCCAGCGGTCCTCGACCAGCGTCATGGTGATCCGCGACCAGTCCAGATCCCGCCGCGCGAGCCGGGCGTAGGTGCGCTGGGGCGTGGCCCCGCCCGAGAGGGCCGCGACCGCGCGCCCGCGCCGGGCGACGGCGGCCTGCAGGATCTCGGCGATGCGTTCGGCGGCCACCTGGGCGAGCTGGTCGGGATCGCGGAATCGGCGAAGCTCGTAGAGCGGCGGCGCGGCGGCGACGAGCTCGGCGGTCATGCGCCGCGGCTCCCTGACTGGCGAAGCGGCGGGGCGGACCCGGGACCGGGGTCGCGCGGGCGGCGGCGGCGGGCCGGGCGCGCCGCGCCCGGGCGTCGGGCCTCGCGGCGTGGGCGGCACGGACCGCGCTGGGGGCGGGGACCCATCGCTTCGCTCCCTCCGGCCGCGCCCTCCCATGAGCGCGACGCAGTTCGTCCCCGAGTCTCGCGAGCCGAGGCGCCCACGTCAAGGCGCGCCGCGTCGCAAGGGGAGGCCGCCTCGGGTGAGATCACGGCGCCGCGAGCGGGGGAGGCGTCGCGCCGCAGGCCCCTCCCGCGCCGCCGTCCGTCAGGGGCATGCGGGGCCCGGGCGCAGGCGCGCGGGGCGCAAGGGCTTGCGTCGGCGGGCCGGGGGCGCCATTGACCGCCCGTCCCGCGCAGGTCGCGGGAGCGGCCCTGCAGGCGCCTGCGCACGGCGTGGGCGCCGCGGACGGGATCAGGGCGCCCAGGCGCGTCCCCGAAACGCCTTGACCTCGTCCTCTGTGGCAGGTTCAAGGCGGCCGACCCTCCGAGTTGCGCGTCCGGGAGCGCTGGATGAACGAACAGAAAAACATGCTCATCGCCGCGGTGCTGAGCTTCGTTGTGGTCGCAGTCTGGTTCGTGCTGTTCCCGCCCCAGCCGGTCGAGCAGCCCCAGGAGCCGACGGCCCAGGTCTCGTCGACCGAGGGCGGCGCGCCTGCGGGCGGCGGCGCCACGGGGGCGGCGCCTTCGGGCGGAACCGGGCCCGAGGCGCAGGCCGCCGACACCCCGCGGGTGACCATCGACAGCGACCGGGTCACCGGCTCGATCTCGCTGCGCGGCGGTCGGATCGACGAGCTGACGCTCGACGACTACCGCGAGACGCTGGACGACGACTCGCCCAACGTGACGCTGCTGGCGCCGCTGGGCACGCCGCATCCGTTCCTGGCCGTCTACGGCTGGCTGCCGACCGCCGAGACGCCGGTCGCCACCCCCGGCCCGAACACCGAGTGGACGCTGGAGAAGGGCGATGTCCTGACCTCCTCGGCGCCGGTGACGCTGGCCTGGGACAACGGCGAGGGGATGATCTTCCGCCGCACCATCTCGCTCGACGACAACTACATGTTCTCGATCGAGCAGAGCGTCGAGAACACCACCGAGGCCGCGGTCAGCCTTGCGCCCTACGCCTATGTCGTGCGGCGGGGCGAGCCGGAGACGGTGAACTTCTACATCCTCCACGAGGGGGCGCTGGGCAAGTTCGACGGCGTGCTCAACGAGCTCGACTATGGCGACATGGAGGACCTCGAGGGCTCCGGCGGCCCCGGCGTGCGCCAGCAGGTGGTGCCGGTGAGCAATGCGGGCTGGCTGGGCTTCACCGACAAGTACTGGATGACCACGCTGATCGCCCCCACGGGCCAGCCCTTCGACGCGGTCTTCAAGTATGTCGCCCGCCCCGACGGGGCCGAGTACCGCACCGAGATGCGCCTGCCCGTGCAGGCGGTCGCGCCCGGCGCCACCGCGGCGGTGGCGACCCAGCTGTTCGCCGGCGCCAAGGAGCTCAAGACCATCGAGGCCTACGAGGCGGCGGGAATCCCGCGCTTCGTCGACGCCATCGACTGGGGCTGGTTCTTCTTCCTGACCAAGCCCTTTGCCCAGATGCTGCTGTTCTTCGAAGGCTTGATCGGCAACATGGGCTGGTCGATCATCGCCATGACCTTCTGCGTGAAGCTCGTCCTCTTCCCGCTGGCCTACAAGTCGTATGTCAGCATGTCGAAGATGAAGAAGCTCCAGCCGGAGATGGAGAAGATCAAGGAGCGCGTGGGCGACGACCGCGTGAAGATGCAGCAGGAGATGATGGCCCTCTACAAGCGGGAGAAAGCCAATCCCGCCGCGGGCTGCCTGCCGATCGTGCTGCAGATCCCGATCTTCTTCTCGCTCTACAAGGTGCTGTTCGTGACGCTCGAGATGCGCCACGCGCCGTTCATGCTGTGGATCCACGACCTCTCGGCGCCGGATCCCACCAGTTGGATGAACCTCTTCGGGGCGCTGCCCTGGGCGGCGCCGGACCACTCGTCCATGCTGGGGATCGTCTCGATCGGCGTGTTCCCGATCCTGCTGGGCATCACCATGTGGCTGCAGCAGAAGCTGAACCCGATGCCCACGGACAAGACCCAGGCGATGATCTTCGCCTGGATGCCCTGGGTGTTCATGTTCATGCTGGGCAGCTTCGCGGCCGGCCTCGTGATCTACTGGGTGGCCAACAACATCATCACCTTCACCCAGCAGTACATCATCATGCGCACGCAGGGCGTGGACGTGGACGTGCTGGGCAATGTGAAACGGTCGTTCAAGCGGAAGAAGAAGGCCGAAGGCTGACGCGCGCGGCCCGGGCCGCGCGCCGGACGGCGAGACATGACCGCGGCCGCGCGCCCCTTCCGGCGCGCGGCCGTTTCCAATCCCGGGGGATGACGCGGGCGGCGCGGCGCGCCATGCTCGGACCCCGACCCCATCCGGGCGGCCGGACGGGACTCCGCGGCGCTGCGCGCCACGGTCGCCCGCCCTGGCCGCCCTCATCACAGGAGACGAGGCGACATGCCCCGGATCAGCGCGATCCATCGCCACCCGGTGAAGGCCCTGGGCAGCGAGGCGCTGGCGCGCGTCGCGCTGGAGGCCGGGCGGACCCTGCCGGGCGACCGTGTCTGGGCGCTCGCCCACGAGAAGTCGCGCTTCGACTTCGACGCGCCCGCCTGGGCGCGGTGCTCGACCTTCCTGCGCGGGGCGACGTTCCCCTCGCTGATGGCGGTGACGGCAGAGGGCGAGGCCGTTCTCGAGGGAGGCGGGGAGATCACCTTCCGCCACCCCGACCTCCCGCCCCTGACCGTCGACCCCGCCACGCCCGAGGGCGAGGCCGCCTTCGTCGCCTGGGCCGATGCGCTGATCCCCGCCGGCGCCCCGCGCCCGGCGAGGCTCGCCCATGCGCCGGGCCGCGGGATGACCGACCAGCCCGCGCAGTGGCTCTCGGTCCTTTCGGACGCCTCGCTTGCCGCGGTCGCCGAGGCTGCGGGCCGGCCGATGGATCGGCGGCGCTTTCGCGGAAACCTGTGGATCGAGGGGCTGGCGCCCTGGGAGGAGACCTCCTGGATCGGCCGCGAGATCCGCCTGGGCGCCTGCCTGCTGCGGGTGACCGAGCCGATCGGCCGCTGCTCGGCCACCCATGCCGATCCCGAGACCGGCAAGCGGGATCTCGACATGCTGGCGCTGCTGACCGGCCTGGGTCAGGCGGAGAACTTCGGCGTCTTTGCCGAGGTGATCGAAGGGGGAGACGTCGCGCAGGGCGACCTCGTCACGATCCCGGAGGCCGCGGCATGAGCGGCACGCCCTTTGTCGTCGACCCTGATCCCGACCCCGAACTGGCCGAGGCCGGTCGGCTGCTGTTCGCGGGACCGGTCGACTTCCTGCTCTCGGCCCCGGAACTGCACCACCTGCCGCCGGCCGACCGGATCGAGGTCTGCTTCGCCGGACGCTCGAACGTGGGCAAATCCTCTCTGATCAACGCGTTGACCGGGCGCAAGAGCATGGCGCGGGCCTCGAACACGCCCGGGCGCACGCAGGCGCTGAACTTCTTCACGATGGGCGACCGGCTGCGGCTGGTCGATCTGCCGGGCTATGGCTACGCCGATGCGCCGGTGAAGCTGGTCGAGCAGTGGCAGGCCACCTTGCGCGGGTATCTGGCCGGGCGGCCGACGCTGCGCCGCGTGTTCCTGCTGATCGACGGGCGCCACGGGGCGAAGTCGGTCGATCACGAGATCATGGACCTGCTCGACCGCTCGGCCGTGCCGTTCCAGGCTGTGCTGACCAAGGCCGACAAGCCGGCCGCGGGGGCGGTGGACAAGGTGGCCGAGGCGCTGAAGGGCGATCTCGCCCGGCACGCCGCGGCCTATCCGGAGATCCTGACGACCTCCTCCCAGAAACACACGGGGCTGGAGCGGGTGCGCGCCGCGGTGGCGGGGCTGCTGGAGCTCTAGAGACCGGAACGCGGCGATGGAATTGCGCTGCCGGACGCTTGGCAGGGGGCGCGCGGCGGCGGTCCGGGATCGGCGCGGGACGAGCGCCGCGTTCGTACCCGGCGACACGGCGGACGCACGCAAGACGCCCCGGCGCGACCGCCCGAAGGGGCGCGCCAGGGCGCAGGCGACGCGGCCGCGCCAACGGAGGGAAGACGGACCGCGCCGCGCCCGGCCCCGTTCCGCAGCGGGTCCGGGATCTTCGGGGCAGGCGCCTGAGGACCGGGCTAAAGCGCCCGGTTTTCAGGCTCCCCGGCGCTCAGGCGCCTAGGCGTCGCAGCGAAGACCGCCCGGGATCGCGAAGTGCGAATCTATCTTGCGTCGCCACTCGGGATCCGACCAGCGGCGCTCGTCGGCCAGGGAATGCGGCGCGCCCTCGATATCGTCGCGGGTCACCATCGCGCGGTATCCGTCGATCGACCGGTCGTAGGCGAGGGCGTCGAACGGCAGCGGGTGCAGCCGCTCGCCAATGCCCAGCACGCCGCCATAGGCCAGAACCACATAGGCCAGCCGGCCGGCGCGCTTGTCGATGACGACGTGGTCGACGTGCCCCAGGCTGCGCCCGTCGGCGCCCTGGACCGCCACTCCCCGCATGTTTTCGGACGGCGTCAGAACCGGCGTCTCGTCAACCTGCAGGTCTCTCTCGACAATGCGTTTCAAGACTCTCTCCCGGCGCACGGGGCGCCTGCACAGAGGGTCCCCCCAACGCCGGACAACTTAGGGGCCTGAAGCGCTTCCGTCATCGGCTGTCGGGGCGAAGGCTGGTTTGCATTCGCGTGAACCCCTGGACGAAAGAGCGCCAGAGCCGACCCGAAGCGCTCCGGGCGGGGCCGCCGGGAGCGAGGCCAACCCCTTGCGCACGAAACGGTTTTTCGCGGGACTGGCGGCGCCGGGCGAGGCGGCTGACGCATGGGCGCCAGAGGGTCTGGCGGGGGGGAGCGAATTTCATACCGCAGGACGGGCCGCCACGCTCAAGGTGCTGGAATAGATGAAACTTAATGCTGGCATTCGGGGTCGTGAGGCCGGCCGCGGGACAATCGGTCGCCGGCAATGGGCGCGGCGGCGCGAGGCGCGGGTATAGGGCAGCGACGTCAGGCCGGTCCATGACGCGCGCGTCCGAGCGCCGACCGAGCGCCGACCGAGCGCCGACCGCGGGGCCGGGCCTGGAGGAGGGCCGCGATCTCCGCCAAGGCGCGGGCCTCGACCGGCCGCGGATGCCCCCCCTCGGGCGATTTCGCGGGACGCGAGCGGCGCAGGCCCCTTCCCCCGCGGGGCGCTTGGGGTTAGGAACCTTGCCGGTCGCCCGGCAGGCCTGTCTCGCCGCGGGCGCTGCTTGGGAGACTGCCGATGAAACGCGACTGGATCGCCACCGCCCGCACCCTCTCGGACGCGCTGCCCTTCCTGCAGCGATACGACGGGGCGCGCGTGGTGGTGAAGTTCGGCGGCCATGCCATGGGCGACGCCGCGGCGCTGGAGCGGTTCGCGCGCGACATCGTGCTGATGAAGCAGTGCAACGTGCATCCGATCATCGTGCACGGCGGCGGTCCGCAGATCGAGGAGATGCTCAAGCGGCTCGCGATCCGCTCGGAATTCGTCGACGGGCTGCGCGTCACCGACGAGGCCACCGTCGAGGTGGTCGAGATGGTGCTCGCCGGCCGCATCAACAAGGCGATCGTCACCGCGCTGAACCGCCAGGGCGGCAAGGCCGTGGGCCTGTCGGGCAAGGACGCCGACCTGATGATCTGCGAAAAGACGCTCAAGAAGACCCGCGACCCGGAGTCCAACATCGAGAAGGTGCTGGACCTGGGCTTCGTCGGCACGCCGGTGGAGGTGAACCCCGGGCTGCTCGAGACCTTCATCGCCTCGGACTACATCCCCGTGATCGCGCCGGTGGGCGTGGGGCGCGCGGGCGAGACCTTCAACGTCAACGGCGACACCGCCGCGGGGGCGATCGCGGGGGCGCTGAAGGCCGAGCGGCTGCTGCTGCTGACCGACGTGGCCGGCGTGAAGGGCGAGGACGGGGAGGTGATGACCGACATCACCCAGGATCGGGCCGAATCGCTGATCGCCTCGGGCGTGATCTCGGGGGGGATGATCCCCAAGTGCCGCACGGCGCTGGATGCGATCGAGGCGGGGGTGGACGCGGTGGTGATCCTCGACGGCCGCGCGCCGCACGCCTGCCTGCTGGAGCTGTTCACCTCGCACGGCGCGGGCACGCTGATCCGCCGCGCCTGAGCCGGCCTCGGCCGGGCCGCGGCGCGACGGCCTGCGCGGGTTGCAGGCCGTCGGCTCGCCGCGGCGGGCGGAGGTGGCGCGGGTTGCGGGCGGGGCCCGGTAGCTGGCCTCGGGAGCGTCGCGGGCCGTCGTCCGTGCCGGCGGCGGGCCGGGGGCGCGCCCTTTGCATGTCGCGCCAGGTGCAAGGCGGCCGCGCCTGCCGTCTCGCGGTCCGCCCCGGCGCGTGGCCGGCCTGGGCGCCCTTGGGGGCGCCGCGGCGCCGGCGGCGAGCCTCGCGGCGCCGGTCCCGGCCGGCCGCCGCCAGTCTGCTGACAGGAGGTTGACAGCGGCGGCGTGCCAGACGTCACGTGATGAGCGTCACGCCAGCCTCCAGCCCGGAAGGGAGCCCCCGTCATGACCACCGCCCCCCGCCTCGGCGCGCGGGCCGGCCGGAGCGGTCTTGCGCCCGGCCCGGAGGCCGTGCGTCGGCGCCTGCCGCGCCCTCACGCCCCCGGACCGCGATCCGCCCATGCGCCGCGCTGACCGCCTGTTCGAGCTGGTCACCCTGCTGCGCGGCCGCCGGCTGGCGGTCACCGGGCGGGCGCTGGCCGAGGCGCTGGAGGTCAGCCTGCGCACCGTCTACCGCGACATCGCCGACCTGCAGGCCCAGGGCGTGCCGATCGCGGGCGAGGCGGGGGTGGGCTATCGCCTCTCGCCCGACTTCGACCTGCCGCCGCTGATGTTCAGCCGCGCCGAGGTCATGGCCCTGCTGGTCGGCGGCCGCCTGGCGCAGGCCTTCACCGACCCCGCGCTCGCCGCCGCCGCCCGTTCGGCCGAGGCCAAGATCCGCGCCATCCTCGACGACCGCCTGCTGGCCGAGGCCGACGCGCTGCCCTATCGCGCGCCGGTGATCCCCTCGGACGCCGCCATGCGCGCGCGTCACCAGGCGATCCGCGAGGCCTGCGAGGCCCGCCGGAAGCTGCGCCTCGACTATCGCGACGCGTCCGGCGAGCCGTCCTCGCGCACCGTCTGGCCGCTGGGCCTGATCGCCTGGACCGGGCGCTGGACGCTGATGGCCTGGTGCGAGACGCGGCAGGACTACCGCAACTTCCGCTTCGACCGGATCGAGCGGATGGAGACGCTGGCCGAGGTCTTCCCCCAGCGCCCTGACCGCAGCCTGGCGCACTACCTGGCGGGTCTTGGCGCGCCCTGAGGGCGGACCGGCGGGCGGGATCGGCGGGCGCGCCTCGCGGGCCGGCGCCGCCGGCCCGAGGGGGCCGCAGGCGCACCGGCGGCGCGGCGCGGGGGCGCCGCGTTCGCCGCTCGTGTCGCGCCGCGATACGCCCTTCATTCCGCCGCCGTTCGCGCCTATAACGCCCCACCCGACGCGGAAGAACGTCGGGGAAGGAAACCCCCGGACAGCCGCGACCAGAGACCCCGCCCATGCCCAGACCCTCGGACGAGTTCCACCGCATCAAGCGCCTTCCGCCCTACGTGTTCGCCGAGGTGAACCGGCTGAAGGCCGCCTGCCGCGCAGATGGGATGGACATCATCGACTTCGGTATGGGCAATCCCGACCAGGACACGCCCGCCCATATCGTCGACAAGCTGGTCGAGACGGTGAAGCGCCCGCGCACCCACCGCTATTCCGCCTCGAAGGGCATTCCCGGCCTGCGCCGGGCGCAGGCGGCCTACTACCAGCGCCGCTTCGGCGTGACGCTCGACCCCGAGACCGAGGTGGTGGCGACGCTCGGCTCGAAGGAGGGGCTCGCCAACCTCGCCATGGCGATCACGGCGCCGGGCGACGTGGTGCTGACGCCCTCGCCGTCCTACCCGATCCATCCCTACGGCTTCATCATCGCGGGCGGGGCGCTGCGCCACATCCCCGTGGCGGGCGGGCGCTTCAACCCCGAACAATACCTGCGCGACGTCGAGAACGCCTGCATCCACACCGTGCCCGCGCCGACCGCGCTGGTGGTGAACTTCCCCTCCAACCCCACCGCGCAGGTCTGCGACCTCGATTTCTACGTCGAGCTGGTGCGGCTGGCCAGGCGCCACGACATCTGGCTGCTGTCCGATCTCGCCTATGCCGAGATCTACTTCGACGACGCGCCGCCGCCCTCGATCCTGCAGGTCCCCGGCGCGCGCGACATCGCGGTGGAGTTCACCTCGCTGTCCAAGACCTACTCGATGCCCGGCTGGCGCATGGGTTTCGCGGTCGGCAACGCCCGGCTGATCGGCGCGCTGTCGCGGATCAAGAGCTACCTCGACTACGGCGCCTTCACCCCGGTGCAGGTGGCCGCCGCCGCGGCGCTGAACGGCCCGCAGGACTGCATCGGAGAGATCCGCGCCCTCTACAAGGGGCGCCGCGACGTGCTGGTCGACGCCATGACCCGCGCGGGGTGGGAGATCCCCTCGCCCCCCGCGACCATGTTCGCCTGGGCGCCGGTGCCCGAACCGTTCCGCGCGCTGGGCTCGATGGCCTTCTCCAAGATCCTGTTGCGGGAGGCCGCGGTCGCCGTCGCTCCGGGCATCGGCTTTGGCGAGTATGGCGAGGGCTACGTGCGGCTGGGCCTCGTCGAGAACGAGCAGCGCATCCGCCAGGCCGCGCGCGGGGTGAAGAAGCTGCTCGCCGATCCCGACGCGGCGCTGGCCCGCCACCACGAAACCCTCGCCCAGGCCGCCGAGTAGGCCACGGCCGGGCCCGGACGTCCGCCCGCCCCCTGCGCGTGCGCAGGCGGGCGGGCGCTCCGACGCCGGCAAGACCTTCCCCGACCGTCCGGACTGGTCCCGCGGCCGAGCCCGGGCCCCGCTCGTCCCGGGCTCCGAATCATCGCGGCAGAGCGCTGGTTCGCCGCCCGCAACGCCGTGTCCGGCCCGCCGAGCCGGCCCTCGGCCGATCCCGAGCGCCGCTGGTCCCGGGCCCTGACGCGGCAACGCGGCGCGGGCCTGCGGCGGGTCCCGGGCGCAACGGGGTCGCGCCGCTCCCTCCCGGGACACGGGCGGCGGCGGTCAGGCGCAGGGACGGGCCCCGTTCCGACGAACCCGGGGCGCGCGGCGACGCCCGAGGACGCTTCGAAGGCCCCCGAGGTCTTCCCAACGGCGACGGGCGCGCCGACAGGGTCGGCGCGCCACGGTCAGGTCTCGGCTCGTCCGGGGGCCGGGGGTCAGCCGGCCGGGCGCAGCAGGCTGGCCGACAAGGCGGCCTCGCCGCAGCGCAGAAGGCGCTGGCCGACCGCGTGGGCCGCGGTGCGGTCCAGGCACTGGCAGCAATCCTCCAGCGCCTCGGCCTGCAGAGCCAGCGAGGTCAGGCCGATGCGCGGCGCGATCAGCGCCAGTTCACGGGCCAGGCGTCCGAGCCGGCTCCAGGATTCTTCCTCCAGCGCGCGCTCGATGGCCACCAGGCGATCGGTCGCCTCCAGCAGGCCATCGTCCACCAGCTCGGCGCACTCATCGGGGCCGAGCGCATCCTCGAGCGCCTTCAGAGCCTCGAGGTCCAGGGCCGCATCGGTCCGACGCGGGGCCAGTCGAGTCACCATGTTCATCTTGCTGCTCCCATCATCTGGCCGGGGTTCCGATCCGGCCATGTCCACTCCACCGAGGAGGGGGATAGCCCGGCGGGAGTGAAGGCGAAGTTGACGAACGCGTCCGCCAACCCACGATGATGGTTATCAAATTCCCAACCGGCCCGCCGCGGGGCAACGCTGCGGCAAGGCGGGCTCAGCCCAGGGCGGCGGCGGGGCGCACCTCTCCGACCCGCAGGCCGCGGCGGTTGCTCTGGGGCGGATTGAGGCGCGAGGCGACCTCGGGATGGCCCGCCTCGGCGACGCCCAGGCGCACCAGGATCGCGGCCATCGCGCATTCCGAGGCCCGCGTCCCGCCGTCGTCGATCTTGAGCGCCACGCCCAGGCCGAGGCCCGGCAGGATCGCGCCGAACACGCCCTCGGCCCCGGTCTTGATCGCGGCGCGCCCGGCCATGGCGCGCATCATGCCGGTGCAGGCGCGGCCCTCGCCCGCCACCAGCTCGGGGTGGGCCATCATCGCCTCGACCAGGGCGCGGGCGGCGGCCTCGCGCGCGGGGCCCAGGCCCGCAGGCCGGGCCATGCGCGCCATCGAGGTCGCAAAGCCCCTCAGCGTGGTTGCGAAATTGGGGGCCGAGCAGCCGTCGATTCCGTAGCCCAGATCCGGGTCCCCGGTCATCTCGGCCATCGCCTCGCGGGCGGCGCGCTGCACGGGGTGGTCGACCTCGACATACTCCGCCCCGCCGCCCAGGCGACGGTTCAGGGTCAGGAACCCCGCATGCTTGCCCGAGCAGTTGTTGTGGGTCTGGTCAGGGCAGGCGCAGGCGCGAATCAGATCGTCGCGCGCGGGCAGGTCGGCGGGCTCCTGCGGGCCGCAGCGCAGGTCGGCCTCCGACAGGCCCAGCCCCTCGAGCCAGGCGGCGACGCGGGTCGAGTGGATCGCGGCCCCGTTGTGCGAGGCGCAGGCGAGCGCCAGCTGCTCGGACCGCAGGCCCGCGTCCGCCGCCGCCCCGCTCTCGACCAGCGGCAGGGCCTGGAGCATCTTGCACGAGGAGCGCGGGTAGATCACCCGCTCCGGATCGCCCCAGGCCTGCACGACCTCGCCCGAGGGCGTGCAGATCGCGATCGCGCCGCGGTGGACGCTTTCGAGAAGGTCGCCGCGGATCGCCTCGACCAGCACCTCGGAAAATCCGGGCGCGGAGGGGTCGACCAGGGGGGCCGCAGGGCCGACGGGGGCGGGATCAGTCATCGTTCAGCTCCACCGAGAAGTCCTCGCCCAGCGCCTCGCGCAGCCGCGCGAAGGCGAGGCGCAGGCGGGACTTCACCGTCCCCAGCGGCGCCCCGGTCGCCTGGGCGATCTCGGCCTGGGTGAGCCCCGCGTAGAAGGTCAGGCGCACCGCTTCAAGCTGTTCCTTGCCGAGCCCGGCCAGGGCGTCGCGCACGCGGGCGTCGCGGTCGGCGGTGGCGGCGGCGCGGGCGGGATCCTCGGGCGCGTCGGGCTGGAACAGGGGATCGTTGGGGTCGGGCGCGGGGCGGGTCTGGCGGCGGATCAGGTCGATGCGCCGGTTGCGCGCGATGGCGTAGATCCAGGTCGAGACGCCGGCCTTCGCGGGATCGTAGGTCGAAGCCCGCCGCCAGACCGAGACGAAGACGTCCTGCGTCGCCTCCTCGACCACGTCGCCATGGGCGCCCCCGCGCAGCAGGAAGGCGCGGATCCGCCCGGCGTAGCGGGCGAAAAGCTCGGCGAAGGCGGCGCGGTCGTCGGCGGCGGCCAGGCGCGCCAGCAGCTCGGCGTCGGAGGGGCCCTCGTCGCCGTCCCGGGCGAGGGGCGAGGGGTGTTCCGTAGCGGCGCCCGACGGCGCCGTCCGTCCCGCTCCGCCGGGGCGGTCGTCGGGCGGGTCTTGGCGCGGGTCGTGCGGCATGGACGTGGGCAGGGTCCCTCTGGGGCGGCCCGACGCGGGCAAGGCGCGCGGGCGGTTCGCGAAAGACCCGCGTGCGGCGACGCGGGGTCGTGATGCGGGCCCGAGCGCGGCGGGGTGGCGCCGTCGCCCGATTTGCGTCTAGATTAGGCCGCAACGCGTCGGCAGGAAAGACCGGCGCGCGAACCGACGGACGAGCCCGTCGGCGACGCCTTGGGGACGACCGCGACGCGGCCGCTCCGCGACGTCGCGACAAGGGCTCGCCGGCGGGGCAGGAAGAACGACGATTGCAGGCGAATCGAGGCGAGCATGAAGGCTGAGGCGAAACGCGCGGGCATCAAGCGCATCGGTGCGCGGCTGGCTGCGGCGGCGCTGGCCCTGGCGGCGGTCCAGGGGGCGCCTGCCCAGGCGACCGCGCAGCAATCCACCAATCGGGTCGAGGCGTTCCGCGACTGGTCGGTGTTCACCGCAGACGCCGGCGGGCCGGTGTGCTGGATCGTGACCCAGCCGCAGAGCTCGGTGGCCAAACGCGCCGGCAAGCCGGTGCAGGTCCAGCGCGGCGACATCTACCTGACCGTGGCCGTGCGGCCCCGCCAGGGCGTCGACAGCGAGATCGCGATGGTTGCGGGCTATCCGTTCCGCGACGGATCGACCGTGACCGCGGAGATCGGCTCGCGCGAGTTCGAGCTGTTCACCGAGGGCGAGAACGCCTGGACCTATCCCAACGACGACGGCGAGATCCTCTCGGCGATGAAGGCGGGGGCGGCGATCGTGATGACCGGCGTCTCGGCGCGCGGGACCACGACGATCGACCGTTTCTCGCTGCTGGGCTTCACCGATGCGATGACCTCGGCCCAGAACCGCTGCAAGTAGGGCCGGGGGGCGTCCGCCTCCGGGACCGGCGCCCCTTTGGCGAGCGCGCGATTCGCGCCCTGCGCGCGCCCCCCCTTGGAGGTGGCGCGTGGAAATGCTATGTGACGCGCGACGCGCCCTCCGCTTTTCGCGGGGGGCGCTGCCATTCGTGCAGGCCGCGCAGGCGGTCTCGCGGCAAGTGATGCAGGCCGCGCTGGCGGTCGCAGTGACCGGTGCGGACCGCGAGACCTGATCCTTGCGCCGCGCCTCGCGAAGACGCCCGACCCGAGCCCCGGAGAACGCCATGACCTCGGTTCCCACCGCTGCGGCCGCGCCGCTGACGCAGGACACGCCCGGTTTCGCGCCGAAGGCGACCGCGGGGCTGCGGCCGCTGGTCGGGCTGACCCGCCCCCAGATGATCGAGGCGCTGATCGAGGCCGGAACCCCCGAGGGCCAGGCGAAGATGCGCGCGACGCAGTTGTGGTCGTGGATCTACCAGCGCGGCGCCACCGACTTCGCCGAGATGACCAGCCTGGCCAAGGGCTACCGCGCCCAGCTGGCCGAGCACTTCCGCCTCGACCGGCCCGAGATCGTCACCCGCCAGGTCTCCAACGACGGCACCCGCAAGTACCTGCTGCGCCTCTCGGGCGGACATGAGGTCGAGGCGGTCTACATCCCCGAGGAGGACCGCGGCACGCTGTGCGTCTCCTCCCAGGTGGGCTGCACGCTGACCTGCACCTTCTGCCACACCGGCACCCAGAAGCTGGTGCGCAACCTGACGCCCGAGGAGATCGTCGCGCAGATCCTGGTCTGCCGCGACGACCTGGGCGAGTGGCCCGTCGCCGGCCAGCGCCCGCCCGAGCGGCGGATGCTCAGCAACATCGTGCTGATGGGCATGGGCGAGCCGCTCTACAACTTCGAGGGCGTGCGCGACGCGATGAAGATCGCCATGGACAACGAGGGGCTGTCGATCTCGCGTCGCCGGATCACGCTGTCGACCTCGGGCGTGGTGCCCAATATCGCGCGGGCGGGGGCCGAGATCGGCTCGCTGCTGGCGATCTCGCTCCATGCCGTGCGCGACGAGCTGCGCGACGTGCTGGTACCGATCAACAGGAAGTGGAACCTCGACGCCTTGCTGAAGGCGTGTCGGGAGTATCCGCGCCTGTCGAACGCCGAGCGGATCACCTTCGAGTATGTGATGCTCAAGGACGTCAACGACTCCGACGCCGACGCCAAGCGCCTGGTGCAGCTGATCGCCGGGATCCCCGCCAAGATCAACCTGATCCCGTTCAACCCCTGGCCCGGCTCCCCCTACGAACGTTCGGACTGGGACCGGATCGAGAGCTTCGCCGAGATCGTCAACCGCGCCGGCTACGCCAGCCCGGTGCGCACGCCGCGCGGGCAGGACATCATGGCCGCCTGCGGGCAGCTTAAGTCGGCCACCGAGCGCGGGCGGCGCAAGGCCTCCGACATTGCGGCGGAAGCCGCGGCCGGCTGATCGCCGCGCGGGCGGGCAGGTTTCCCCCGCCCCGGCACGCCTCCCGCCCGCCCACCCCGGCGCGCCGGGGCGGGGGACGGCGCCATTCGGCGCCGGCGCCCGGGCTCGGGGGATGCTCCAGGCCCCCTGATCGTCGTCTGCATCGCGAGCCGTCGCCACGGCGCCGCCGAGGTCTCGCCTGCCTGTCCCCGGGACCCCCGCGGCGTTGCGTCGGCGCGCGCGCGGGGGCAGGGTGCGCGCCGTTCCAGCCTGCCGCGGAGAGCCGCCGATGACCGCCAGCCCTTTCGACAGCCCGATGCTGCGCGAGCACCTCTCGGACCCGCAGGCGGCGCGGCTGTTCTCGGACGCCTCCGAGATCCGCGCCATGCTGCTGGCCGAGGGCGCGCTGGCCAGGGCCCAGGGCGAGCTGGGGCTGATCCCCGAGACTGCCGCCCGCGCCATCCACCGCGCCGCGCGCGAGGTCGCGATCGATCCCGCCGCGCTGGCCGCCGGCGCCGCCGCCTCGGGCGTGGTCGTGCCGGCCTTCGTCGAAGCGTTCCGCGCGGCCATGGGCGCGCCTGAGCACGCGGCCTTCGTGCACCACGGCGCGACCAGCCAGGACATCCTCGACACCGCCCTGGTGCTGCGGCTGCGGCCGTTCCTGGCGCTGTGCGACGCGCGGCTCGCCGCGATCCTGGGCCATCTCGCGGACGGGGCCGAGCGCTGGGCCGAGCTGCCGATGGCCGCGCGCACCCGCGGCCAGATCGCCACGCCGACCACGCTGGGCGCGCGGCTCGCGGCCTGGGGGGCGCCGCTGCTGCGCGCGCGCGAGCGACTGGCCCAGATGCGCCCGCGGGTTCTGGCGCTGTCGCTGGCGGGCGCCTCGGGCAACTCCGCCGCGCTGGGGCCGCGGGCCGACGAGGTGGCCCGCGCGATGGCCGCCGAGCTCGACCTCGCCTGTCCCGAGCTGCCTTGGCACGCCGGCCGCGACGGGCTGGCCGAGCTCGCCGCCGCCCTCGCCATCCAGACCGCGAGTCTCGGCAAGATCGGCCTCGATCTGGTCGTCCTGTCCCAGTCCGAGGTCGGCGAGCTGCGCGCGGGGGAGGGGGGCGGCTCCTCGACCATGCCCCACAAGGCCAACCCGGTGGCGGCCGAGGCGCTGGTCTCGCTGGCCCGCCTGACCTCGCGCCTCTCGGGCGCCGCGCAGGAGGCGATGCTGGCCGGCCATGAGCGCGACGGCGCCGCCTGGACGCTGGAGTGGCTGAGCCTGCCGCAGCTGTGCGTGGCCTCCGCCGCGGCGCTGCGCCATGCCGAGGCGCAGGTCGCCTCGCTGCGCCCGGACCCGGCGCGGATGCGGGCCAACATGGACGCCACGGGCGGGCTGATGATGGCCGAGGCCGCGAGCTTCCGCCTGGCCGAGACCCTGCCGCGTCCGCAGGCCCAGGCGCTGGTCAAGACGGCCTGCGCCGAGGCCGCGCGCAGCGGCCGGCCGCTGGTCGAGGTGCTGGCCGGAACGCAGGGCGCGCAGGACATCGACTGGCCCGCCGCGCTGGACCCCGCCGCCCACCTAGGCCAGGCGCCGGCGATCGCGCGTCGCTTCGCCGCCCTGGTGCGCGCGCAGGGCTGAAGGCCGCACGGGCTCGGCGCCCGGATATGCCGGAGGCGGGCCCCGAAAGGCGCGGCCGGGCCTTGCCTCCCCTGCCGATGTGTTCCGACATCAAAGGGGCCGGGCGTCGCCGCCCGGCCCCTCCGCTCCCACGCGCGCCCAGAGGAGTGCCGTCCCCGGGCGCCGCGTTCCGGCCCCCCGAAGGAGGCCGTCTCTGGGAGCTCCCCCCCGGCGCGGTTCGCGGCCGGAGGGGGTGGCGGGCCACGGAACCGCGTGCCGCGGTTTCCCCAACGCAGACCGCGCGCGGCCCGCCTTCATCGTCTGTATGAAGGTGCGGGCGTGACGCGTGCGTGACAGGATCCCTGATCCTGGCCCTTCGGTTTCAGGCCCCGATTTCCTCCAGAAAATCATCCACTTCTGCAAAGTGGTCAGCCCAGGCGCGCGGCTGCCAGGCGGCGAGTCGGCCCAGCTGGGCGCCGCGCCGGTCGGGTCCGTCCTCGGCGGGATGGGCGTAGGCGAGAATCGCCTCCAGCCACTCGGGCAGGTCCAGCGGGTCGATGAACTCGGGCGTCTCGCCGCCGGCGGCGCGCAGGGCGGGGATGTCGGCGGCCAGCACCGGGCAGCCCAGCGTCAGCGCCTCGGCCACCGCGAGGCCAGAGCCCTCGGCGAAGCTCGGCGCCAGCAGCGCGCAGGCGACCGAGAGGCGCCCCGCGACCTGCGCGTCCGACAGCTCGCTGCGTTCGAACACGATGCGCCCGGCCATGGGCGAGCGGTCGAGGATGTCCTGCACCATCTCCGACTCCGAGGCCCGGCGGCCGAGGATGAACAGGCGCGGCGCCGCGTCGCCCAGCTCGTCCCACAGGCGCCGCCAGATCCACAGCATGGCCAAGTGGTTCCGCCGCGGCTCGATCGCGCCCAGCATCACGAAGGCGCCCTCGGCCTCGGCCGCGTCGTCGGCGTCCGCGCCCGAGGGCGTGGGCAGGGGCGTCACCCCCGGCGGAGCCAGCCGGCCCGGAGGCGGGGATTCGAGCCCCCGGGCGGCGATCTCGGCCGTCTCGCGCGAGGCGTAGATCAGCCCGTCGCACAGGCCCGCGGCGGCGAGGAAGGCGAGCAGGCGCGTGGGCTCGGTCGGTCGGGTCAGCTCCGGCCGCTCCAGCGCCACAAGGTCGTGGGCCATCGCCACCGCCCGCCGCGCGCCGCCGGCGCGCAGCGCCTTCAGTCGGGCGGCGTCGAGCTGCGCCTGGGCCATGTTGAGATAGGTCCAGCGGCCGGGCTGGGCGGCGAGCAGGGCGGTCAGATCCTCGCCCATCCCCAGCGACAGGCGCCGCGCGAGGCTGTCGGCGCGCCGCTGACGTTCGGTCTTCCAGGGGGAGAAGGCGCCGCGGAGGTCGGCGGGAGGCAGCTCCTCGCCGCTTTCGAGCGCCGCGATCAGGGTCTGGGCGCCGGCGCCGTCCAGCAGCAGATGGCGCGGGCCCGCCGAGACCAGGAACCGCGCCTCGGGGTCGGCCGAGAGGCGCGCGGCCCAGGCGCGCTCGGTCCGGTCGATGGCGCCGGGCGTCAGCCGCCCGGCGCGGGCCACGGTGCGGGTCAGGTCCAGCAGGCGCCGGGCCATGCCGCGCTCAGGCCGAGTAGCGGCCGGTCTGCCGCCAGCCCCAGGCGTCGCCGATCATCTCGGCCATCACCGAGCGTTTCGGCTCCCAGCCCAGCACCTCGCGCGCCCGCGCGCCGTCGCAGACCAGCCGCGAGGGATCGCCGGGGCGGCGCGGGCCGACGGACAGCGGGATCTCGGTCCCCACGACCTCCTTGGCCGCGTCGATCACCTGCCAGATCGAGAAGCCCGAGCCGGTGCCGAGGTTCAGCCGCTGGCTGGGCTTGCCCGCCAGCAGCCACTCGGTCCCCAGCACATGGGCGTCGACCAGGTCCATGACGTGGACATAGTCGCGGATGCAGGTGCCGTCGGGCGTGGGATAATCGTCGCCGTTCACCGTCAGCGCCTCGCGCGCGCCGGCCGCGGCGTCGAGCACGTTGGGGATCAGGTGCGTCTCGGGCACGTGATGCTCGCCGATCTGGCGGTCGGGGTCGGCGCCGGCCACGTTGAAGTAGCGGAACGCGATCGAGCGGATGCCGTGGGCCTTCTCGAAGTCGTCGAGCAGCGCCTCGACCGCCAGCTTCGAGGCGCCGTAGGCGTTGATCGGCCGCTGGGGCGCGGTCTCGGTGATCGGGTCCTGGTCGGGCTCGCCATAGGTGGCGGCCGTCGAGGAGAACACGATCGAGCCCACGCCCGCGTCGCGCATCGCGCAGAGCAGGTTGAGCGAGCCGCCGACGTTGTTGCGCCAGTAGAGCTCGGGGTTCGCCACCGACTCGCCGACGTTCGACAGCGCCGCGAAATGCATCACCGCGTCGGGCTTCACCTGCGCGAACGCGGCCTTGAGGGCGGCCTCGTCCAGCAGGTCGCCCTCGATCATCTCGCCGAACTTCACCGCCTGTTTCCAGCCGGTGCGGAAGTTGTCGAAGACCACGGGCTCATGCCCCGCTGCGCGCAGGGCCTTGCAGCCGTGCGAGCCGATGTAGCCGGCGCCGCCGGTCACCAGAACTTTCGCCATGGTCGCGTTATTCCCCCGGAGCGGGCATGTAGTTGACGGTGTCGCGCAGGAACTCCGCGAAGTCGGGGCCCAGGTCGGGACGCGCCAGGCCGAAGGCGACGGTGGCCTTCAGGAAGCCGGACTTGGAGCCGCAGTCGAAGCGCCGCCCCTCGAACCGGTAGCCGTAGACGTCGCGGCCCTCATCGATCTCGCGGGCGATGGCGTCGGTCAGCTGGATCTCGCCCCCCGCGCCCTTCTGGCCCGCGTTGAGGGTGGTGAACACGGTGGGGGGAAGGATGTAGCGCCCGATCACCGCCAGGTTCGAGGGCGGGTTCACCTTGGGCTTCTCGACCATGCCCCGCGCCTTGACCAGCCGGCCCATGTCCTCGGCCACGTCCAGCACGCCGTAGGCCGAGACCTGCTCGCGCGGGACCTCCATGGTGGCGACCATGCAGCCGCCGGTGTCGGCGTAGGAGTCCATCATCTGCTCGAGGCAGGGCGTCTCGGCCGAGATCACGTCGTCGGGCAGCAGCACCGCGACCGGCTCGTCCGGGCCGATCAGGCGGCGGGCGCACCACACGGCGTGGCCCAGGCCCAGCGCCTCGGTCTGGCGGACATAGGCGATCTGGCCGCTGTCCATGTTGGCCTTGCGCACCTCGCCCAGCAGGTCGGTCTTGCCCTTGTCCTCGAGGGCGCGCTCAAGCTCGGGGGCGAGGTCGAAATAGTCCTCCAGCGCGGATTTCCCGCGCGAGGTGACGAAGATGAACTCCCGGATGCCGGCGGCGCGGGCCTCGTCGATCGCGTACTGGATCAGCGGACGGTCGACCAGCGGCAGGACCTCCTTGGGGATCGCCTTGGTGGCCGGCAGGAAGCGCGTGCCCAGACCCGCGACCGGAAAGATCGCCTTCGTGACCTTGTTGCTCATTCTCGTCCTCGTTGCGGCCTGCGTCCGCGGCCGGAGCCGTGGCGCGCCATTCGATCCTGTTCGCCGTCGCCTCGCGCGGGCGGACCGTCGCCGATCCGACGCCCGCGCGGCGCGGGGCACTGTGGACACGACGACGTGACGCCGTCGTGACCGGAACTCGGCGTCGCGGTCGCAATTCCCGCGGCGCGTGGGCGCAGGCACCCAGCTTCAGCTGAGGCCGGCGCGGGCCATGGCGGACTCGACCCGCGGCACGTCCTGGGGGTTGTTCACCTCCCAGAACACGCGGCCGCGGGCGTCGACCTCCACGCATTTCAGCGGGGTCCCGTTCTCGAGGAACCGCAGCTGCTCGAGTCCCTCCCACCGCTCCAGCTCCCCCTCCGGCCAGCCGGCGTAGGCGGAGAGCGCGGCGGGGCGGTAGGCGTAGCAGCCCACGTGGTGGAAGACCGGCGGGGTCTCGTCGGCCGCAAAGGCGCGCCCGGTGTAGGGGATCACCTCCTTGGAGAAGTAGAGGGCGCGGCCCGCCCGGTCGAAGACCGCGGTGGTGCCCCCGACCCGGCCCGCGGCGCGATCCTCGAGGAAGGCCGCGTGGGCCTCGGCGTCGCAGCGCAGGACCGGGGTGGCGACGTCGAACTCGGGCGCCGCGGCCATGGCGTCGCGCAGCGCCTCGACGAACCAGGGCGGGGTCAGCGGCGCGTCGCCCTGAAGGTTCACCACCAGATGCGGGATTTCCTCGAGCCCCTGGACGGCCGCGGCGCAGCGCTCGGTCCCGTTGCGGCAGGACTCGGGCGTCATGATCACCGTCGCGCCAAAGCCCGCGGCGTGTTCGGCGATGCGCTCGTCGTCGGTGGCGACCGCGACCTCGGCGAAGCCGTCGGCGGCCATCGCCGCCTCCCAGCTGCGCCGGATCAGGGTCTTGGAGACGCCGTCGGCGCCCTTCAGCGCCTGCAGCGGCTTGCCGGGGAAACGGGAGCTCTTGTAGCGAGCGGGGATGATGATGGCGGCGCGCATGGTCCGCGGCCTCGTTCGTCAGCGCCCCTCGTTCACAGGGGCTTCACGTCCACGCCCGGGGCATAGCACACGAAGAACGGGTTCGCGAAGCCCGACTTGCCGTAGCGGAGGGGCCCGCCCCCCTCCATCCGGTCGACATGGCCGCCGGCCGCGCGCAGCACGGCGTCGCCCGCGGCGGTGTCCCACTCCATCGTGCGGCCGAGGCGCGGGTAGAGGTCGGCCTCCCCCGTCGCCACCAGGCAGAACTTCAGCGAGGAGCCAGCCGAGAGGAAGTCGGCGACCGAGTACTGGCCGATGTAGTCGTCGGTGGCCTTGTCCCGGTGCGACTTGGAGGCGACGACGTTCAGGCCGGTCATGTCCGGGGTCGAGACGGAGATCGGCTCGACCGCCCTGGTCTCGACGTTCATCTCCTCGGCGCCGCCGGAGGCGGTGGTGCGGAACAGCCGTCCCAGCGCCGGGGCGTAGACCACGCCGTGGGTCGGGACGCCGTCCTCGACCAGCGCGATGTTCACGGTGAACTCGCCGCGGCGGTTCACGAATTCCTTGGTGCCGTCCAGCGGGTCGACGATCAGGAAGGTCGAGACCTCCTGGGTGTGGGTCGCGGCCTGCTCCTCGGTGACCAGCGCCAGATCGGGGAAGGCGGCGCGCAGACCGGCGGAGATATGGGCGTCGGCCTTGGTGTCGGCCTCGGTCACCGGGCTGTCGTCGGACTTCGACTTCACCTCGAAGTCGGGCGAGGCGTAGACCTCCAGGATCAGGTCGCCGGCTTCGAGCGCCAGTTTCGTGAAGGTCTCGGTGATCGCCGCGTAGTCCATGGTTTCACGCCCTCTTCTTCCGCACGGGGCGCAGCATTGCCGCGGGCGGAACGGGAAGTCGAGCGCGGCGGGGACGCAGGCGGCGCCCGACGCCGCGTCGCGTCGTCGCCCTGCGGCGGCGGTCGGGCGGGGCCGGCACGCGCCGCCTCGACCGCATTGTCGCGAAACCGAGGCTTGATCGTCACGAAAGCTTCGTCAGACTGTCACGCACGCCCGCCGACCGTTTCCCGTGTCAGGAGCCTGCGCCCGTGACCTCCGCCCGCCCCCGATCCCCCGCCCTGCGCCTCATCCTTGCCGCGGCGCTGGGCCTGGGGCTGGCCGCGCCGGCCGCCGGCAAGGCCCCGAGCGACGGGGCGAGCCTGGCCGCGGCGCCCGACGCGATCGCCGACTGCGACCGGCTGGCAGCCTGGGGCGTCGACCCCGAGCGCAAGGCCGCGCCGGTGGCGGGCCGTCGCCTGCCGGCCGAGGCCGCGCGCGCCGCCTGCCTGGCCGCTGTGGCCGAGCGTCCGGACCTCGCCCGCCTGCGCTTCCAGCTCGCCCGCGCGCTGTGGCGGCTGGGCGACCAGGAGGTGGCCTACGCGTTGCTCGAGCAGGCCGCGCAGCAGGGCTCTCCGGCCGCGTGGCTGGTGCTGGGCTCGCTGTTCGAGACCGGCGGGCATGTGCGCCAGGACGACATGGTGGCGCTGCTGCACTACCTCGAGGCCGCGAGGCGCGGCGCGCCCGAGGGAATGCGCGCGGCCGCGGGGATCTGGGGAAACCCCGAGAGCCCCTCCCACGACGCGCTGCGGGCCGCGCGGGCGCCGGTCGCGCTGGATCCGGCGGTGATCGCCGACTGGTAGCGGCTTCGCTCAGGCCGCCCGCCGGCGCACGGCGAGGGTCGCCGCGCCAAGCCCCCCCAGGATCAGCGCCGCGGCGGTCCAGAAGCGCGGCGAGGGCGCCTCGCCGAGCCAGGCCATGCCGCCCGCCAGCGCGATCAGCGGCACGGCAAGCTGCGCGACCGCGGCCATCGAGGCCTCCAGCCGCGGCAGCGCCGCATACCACACCGCATAGCCGCAGCCCGAGGCGAACGCGCCCGAGGCCACGGCGAGCGCCGCCTCGCGCCCGCCCAGGCCCGGCGCGGCGTCCAGCGCCCAGGCAATGGCCCACAGGATCGCGGCCAGCGGCGCGGCCAGCGCGAAGGCCCCCGCGGTGTCGGCCAGCGGCCGCGAGGACCCGCGCCCGCGCAGCGAATACACCCCCCAGGCCGCCCCCGCCCCCGCCATCATCAGCGAGGCCATCAGCGGCGGCGCACTCGCCCCCGGCGCCGCCAGCCAGCCGAGCCCCGCCAGCCCGCAGCCCGCCCCCACCCAGCGCATCGCCGGCGGCCGCTCGCCCATCATCAGCGCGCCCGCGAACATCGAGGTCTGCACCGCCCCGAACAGGATCAGCGCTCCGATCCCCGCGTCGAGGTCGAGATAGGCGAGCGAGAACAGCCCCGCATAGGCCAGCAGCGCCAGCGCCGAGACCGGCTGCGCGCCCCGCAGCGCCGGGCCCAGCGGCGTGCGCGTCGCCAGCAGCAGCGACAGCATCGCGGCGCCCGAGATCAGCCGCACGGCGGTGAAGGCGGCCGCGTCGGGCGGGGCGCCCTGCAACGCGCCGGCGTCCAGCGCCGCCCGGCACAGCACCGAGTTCGCAGCGAAGGCGATCAGCGCGGTCAGCGTCAGGGACAGGGTGCGGATCATGCGAGGGGGCGCAGGGTCATTGCGGCGCGGTCTCCAGCGTCTCGAGCCAGCGCAGCGACAGCGCGGCCCAGCCCTCGGGCACGGCATGGCCGCCCGAATGCAGGGCGAAAGCCATCGGCGCGCCGGCGCAGTCGGTCCAGGCGCGCAGCCAGAAGCGCTCGCCCAGGTCGTAGGCGTCGGGGTCGTCGCGCGCGCAGCCGTTGGCCGCCCGCATCAGGTCGAGCCCCGCGAAAAGGTCCCCCTGCGTGATCCGCCCCCCGGCGACCGAGCGGCCCTCGAGCGGGACCACAGGATCGCTCCAGCCATGCAGGTGCAGGAGGGGGGCGGGGCCGGCGCAGGTCTCGGGCAGGGGGCGCCAGAGGAGGCCCGCGACGGGGAGGTAGGCGCGGAACGCCTCCGGCGCGTCGCAGGCGACCCGCCAGGTCATCATGCCGCCGCCCGAGAATCCGCCCAGCAGCGCCCGCGCCGGGTCGATCGGCGCCCGGCTCGCGGCGTCGGCCAGCACCGCGCGCAGGAAGGCCACGTCGTCCCGCCGGCGGGGATCGGCGAAGGCGTTCCAGGCGCCGCCCGTCTCGCCCTCGCGCCGCGGGGCGCCCTGGGCCGCGATCACCGCGTGACCGCGCGCGAGCCACTCGCCCGCCAGCGTCTCCTGGCGCACCGCGACCGCGGCCAGGCCGCCGTAGCCGTGCAGGACCACGATGGCAGGCAGAAGCGCGCCCGGCGCCGCCCCCTCGGGCAGGGCGAGCCGATACTCGCCCTCGCCAAAGTCGCCCGAGACCGTGCAGGCGGTCTCGGGCGTGCCGCAGGCCGCGGCGGGGGCCGCGAGCCCCAGCCCCCAGGCCAGCGCCAGCAGCGCGCAGAGGCGCGGGGCGCGGCGCGCCAGGCGAAGCGGACGCGGCCCCACGGGGCGGATCCGGAACGGGCGGGGCGCGGCGCTCATGCGGGGCGCGAGGCGCGGACGGTCAGGCTCAGCGGCACGCGCACCGCGCCCTGGGGAAAGCGCCACAGCCCGTCCTCGCCCTGCTCGGTCCAGCCGGGCCACATGTCCCAGACCAGGAAGTCGTGCTCCTCGAGCCCGTCGAGGCGCAGCCCCGCCTGCATCAGCCCGGCGACGATGTCGGAGACGGGGTGGATCCACTCATGATCGGCCAGCGCGGGCAGGGGGGCCTCGTCGCCGGTGTAGGTCGTCGCCTCCTCGAAGCGCAGGGGCGCGTGGCGCGGCGTGCGCCAGTTGAAGCAGGGGACCAGTCGCCCCTCGACCGGGTCGAGCGCCTGGGCGGCGGGGTGAGAGTCGCGAAAGAATAGCCGTCCGCCGGGCTTGAGCAGCGCCGCGACCTGGGCGGCCCAGGCGAAGACGTCGGGCAGCCAGCAGATCGTGCCCCAGGTCACGAACACCATGTCGAACCGCCCGGCCCCCATCACCTGAGCCGCGCTCAGCGCGTCGCCCAGGTGGAAGCGGGCGGGCAGGCCGGTCCGGGCGGCGAGCGCCCGGGCGCCCTCGATGGCGACGGGCGAGAAATCCAGCCCCTCAACCTCCGCCCCCTTGCGCGCCAGGATCAGGCTGTCGAGGCCGAAGTGGCACTGCACATGGGCGATGCGCAGCCCCTCGACCGGACCGAGGTCGTCATCGCTGACGCCTGCGAACCCCACCTCGCCTGCCACCACGCCCGCGACGTCGTAAAAGCCGGTGCGGTCGGCGAGGTGGATTTCGGCCCGCGCGTTCCAGCGGGCGAGGTTGGCGGCGACCCCGGCCCCGGGCGCATCGAGCGAAGGCGCGTCCGGGGAGGGCGTGGGGGGGGACGGCGTGTCGGGCAAAGCCGCTTCGGGGGAGGGCGCGGTCATGGCGGGGTCCGTCGGCTGGGGCGAGGTCGGGTCCGGGCCGCATCCTCGACGAGACGCCGCCCCCGCGCCAGCCCCCATCCGCGCGTCTCGCGGTTCCGGGATCGCGCGAGAGGCGCTAGGCTGCTTCCGTTACGACAAGCGGCGCGCGGGCGCCGGCCAGAGCGGAGGGGACGCGCCATGACGTCGGGATTCATCGGGGACCTGCTGCGATACGGAAACTGGTCCGGCCCCGGCTGGACCGCCGCGCGCGAGGCCGACGACTTCGCCGCCGTGGGCAAGGCGCGGATCCTCTCGGACGCCGAGTTGCGCATCGCGGGCGTGGACGCCTATGACAACTATGTCGCCAAGGCCCATGACCTCAACGAATACCAGGCCGAGCACGCGCTGCGCGCGCGGCTGGCGGAGCTGGGCCTCGCCTCGGCCGAGCAGAGCCTGCACGAGGGCGCCCCGGCCTGGGCCAAGCCCCTGGTCTTCGGCGGCGCGGGGGGCGACGACCACCGCTTCGTCTCCTACCGCGCCTACAGGGGCGAGCTGGAGCGGCGGGGCCCCGACCTTTCGGACCGGGTGGCGCTGGGCGAGGGGTTCCTGCGCTACTACACGCATATCATGCGCTCGAACCTGCAGTTCGCGCTGGATTACAAGGACAACGGCGTGGCGCTGTTCTCGGGGGGGACGGGGGCCGCGCGGATGCTGCTGCAACTGGCCGGCGCGGCGCATGTGTTCCTGACCGAGGCGGCCAAGCTCGAGGTCGCGGTGAAGACCATCCGCAACGAGCTGGACCTGCGGGTGGCCCGGCGCCGGGACCTGTCGGCCTGGCTGGAGACGGTCTTCGTGACGCCCGACGCCGAGATCTTCGCGGCCGAGGGGCTGGACCCCTACGCGCCCACCGCTCCGCGCCAGGTGCTGATCGCCGCCCCGATCGACGACCTCCAGAACCTCGCGGCGATGAAGATCGCCTCGCGCAACGCGGTCGGGCGGGCCGAGGTCAGGCGGATCGTGGCCGAGCTTCATCAGGGCGCCGCGACGGCCTTCGCCTGACGGGCCTGTCGGGACGGGGCGCTCCGGCCGCGGCCAGCGGCGAGCCGGACTGCGAGGGGACGCGAGACCGGGCCTGAACGCGAAAGGCGCGCGCCCGGGGGGCGCGCGCCTTGGGATCGGCAGGGGCGGGGCCCCGTGCGGAAGACTTACTCGGCGCCGGGCAGGGCGCGGCCGCCGGAGTAACCCTCGCGCGGCTTGTAGTTGGTCTTCTCGGCGATGCGGGCCGATTTGCCGCGACGCGCGCGCAGGTAGTAGAGCTTCGCGCGGCGGACGCGGCCACGGCGGACCACCTCGATCGAATCGATGTTGGGCGAGTGGATGGGGAACACGCGCTCCACGCCCTCGCCGAACGAGATCTTGCGGACGGTGAACGCGCCGCCGATGCCGTTGCCGCCCTTGCGGCCGATCACGACGCCCTCGAAGGCCTGCACGCGGGTGCGGGTGCCCTCGGTCACCTTGTAGCCGACGCGCACGGTGTCGCCGGCGTTGAAGTCGGGGATGGTCTTGCCAAGTTCCTTGGCATGCTCGAGCTCGAGCGTCTGAAGGAGGTTCATGACCTCTATTCCTTTTCCTGGCCGTCTTTTTTCCCCTGTCCCGGCTGGGCGGGGGACGGACTGATGCGCGACCGAGCGCTCTGGGCTTCAATCGGGTCCGGACCGGAGCTTCGCTCCCGGTGCGCCCGCCAGAGATCGGGTCGTCGTTCCTTGGTCAGCCTTTCGGCCGCGTCGCGACGCCATTCCGCGATCCGGGCGTGATTGCCGGAGAGAAGCGTCTCCGGGATCTCGCGCCCGTCCCATACGGGGGGCCTCGTGTATTGCGGGGCTTCCAGAAGCCCGTGGGAGAAGGACTCCGTCTCCACGGACTCGGGGTTCCCGAGGACGCGCGGTATAAGCCGAACCGTGGCGTCGATCAATGCCATCGCGGCGATTTCCCCGCCGGTCATCACGAAATCCCCCAGGCTGACCTCGTGGATGCCGCGGGCCTCGAGCACGCGCTCGTCCACGCCCTCGAAGCGGCCGCAGATGAAGGTGGCGCCGGGGGCGGCGGCGAGCGACTGGGCCATGGCCTGGTCGAAGGGGCGGCCGCGCGGCGACATCATCAGCACCGGGCCGGGGCGGGGGCTGTCGTCGAGCGCGGCGGCCACCACGTCGGCGCGCAGCACCATGCCCGGGCCGCCGCCCGCAGGAGTGTCGTCCACCGCCCGGTGCTTGCCGAGGCCGAACTCGCGAAGGTTGACCTTGTCCAGCGCCCAGATCCCCTCGGCGAGCGCCCGGCCCAGCAGGCTGTCGCCCAGGGGCCCGGGGAACATGCCGGGGAACAGGGTGACGACGGTGGCGCGCCAGGCGTTCTTGACCCGCGTCTCCTCCATCAGGTCGCGGGGGCGGCGCGAGGCCGAGATCGTCAGCCGCCCGTGCGAGCGGCCGGGCGCCGGCGTCTGCGGCGCGTCCGCGGGCTTGGGCTCGTCGCTCACGCGCCGGGGTCCTTGCGCGCGACGTGATCGCCGGGGTCTTCGCCGGGATCCTCGTCCCCGTCCTCGTCAGGCTCGGGGCCCTCGTCGTCGTCGCCGGGGAACACGCCGGGCGGCGGGTCGGCGACGATGCGATGGGCGGCGAGGTCGACGATCGGCACGGCGGCCAGCGTGAAGGGCAGCATCACCGGCTGGCGATGCTCGGGCGAGACGATCTCGAGGATGTCGCCGGCCCCGAAGTCGTGCACCGCGCGCACCTTGCCCAGGCGCGCGCCGCCGCCGTCGAAGACCGGCAGGCCGACCAGGTCGGCATGGTAGAACTCG
Organism: uncultured Albimonas sp.; assembly: GCF_963977235.1. Lineage (NCBI taxonomy): Bacteria > Pseudomonadati > Pseudomonadota > Alphaproteobacteria > Rhodobacterales > Paracoccaceae > Albimonas > uncultured Albimonas sp. The sequence goes on along the minus strand of NZ_CAXBOD010000021.1, from coordinate 28,777 downwards.
TCGCTCGGCAGGCTCGGCAGCTTCCAGCGCGGGGCGTAGAGGCGCACGCCGCGCAGCGCCTCGGCGTCCTCGCGGGTGGTCACGCCGGTCAGGCGGGCGGCGAAGCCTCCCTTCACCTGGCGGGAGATCTTCACGCCGAACTCGCGTCCGGTCTCGTCGGTCAGCGGCGCGTAGTCGCCGATGGCGCCGGGGTCGGCGCAGAAGCTTTTCAGGCGCACGTCGCCGCGCACCCCGAAGGCGCCGGCGATGGCGCCCACGCAGACCTTGCCGATCGGGTCTTCGCTCATTTCCTGCGCATCCGGAACGGGCCTCCATCCGACCGCTGATCCTGCGTTCCCCACCCGCGGTCGAGGGGCGAGGCGCCGGGGACGTCCTGTCCCTCGGCGGCGACCGCGAAGTCGAGCCCGCGGTCGTTGCGGACCTCCCAGGCGAAGCCGGGAAGGTCCATGGCTTCGGCGATGCGGGCGAAATCCTCGCGTCCGATCGCCTTGCGGTCCCGGGCCAGCGACGCGCGCCAGCGGGCGGGAGCCTTCACGAAGTCGAGCCGCGCCGCCAGGGCCTCGGCATGGACCGGCTCGGCGGGGCCGACCCAACGGGCCTGCAGGCGGCGGATCACGCCGCCGTCGCGCCCCCGGGTCCAGGCGGTGCCGGGGCCGATGACCCCGATCGCCTCGAAGCGCTCGACCAGCTCCGAGGCGTGGTCGGTGGGCCGCTTGGCAAACAGCGTCAGCCCGTCGCCGGGAAGCATCGCGGCCAGCGCCGCCTCGGTCCCGTGGGAGAGGAGGCAGAAGCTGCGCGACACCGCCTCCTCCACATGGTCGGAGGAGCCGATGCCGATCCAGAACTTCCGCTCCCGCTTGCGCGCCTTGGCCATGGTCCCTGCCTCCGGGTTCCGCCTTGGAAAGGCGGCAGCCTAGCGGTCAGGGTCTAACAGAGCCTTTCGCGCGAGCGGGCAGGCGGACGGGAATGCGGGCGGCGGGCCGGGCCCGCCGCCCAGGCCCGATCACTCGGCCGAGGCGTCCTCGGCCGGGGTCTCGGCGGGGGCCTCGGCCGGCGCCTCGGCGGCGGCCTTCGCGGCGGCGGCGGCTTCGGCGGCCTTGGCGGCCTTGTCCTCGCGCTCCTTCGCGCGCTCGGTGGCCTTCTTGCCGGGGACGGCCTTCTTCAGGTTGGCGCGCTCGGCCTTGTCGCGGACGCCGGCGGCCTCGAGGAAGCGGGCGACGCGGTCGGTCGGCTGGGCGCCCTGGGCGATCCACTCCTGGATGCGCTCGACGTTCAGCTTCACGCGGTCCTCGGAGTCCTTGGGCAGGAGGGGGTTGTAGGTGCCCAGCTTCTCGATGAAGCGGCCGTCGCGGGGCGAGCGGCTGTCGGCGGCGACGACGCGGTAGAAGGGACGCTTCTTGGAACCGCCGCGGGCGAGACGAATCTTGATGGCCATGGTCTTGGTCTCCTTGGGTTTCGATCCGGGACTTGGCGCCCGGAAGCTCGATCCGGGACGGGGCCCGGGGGGTCTGGACGGGCGCGTCGCGCCCGGGGGTCAGGTCAGCTCTTCAGCTTCTCGTGGTGGCGGATGACTTCCTGGATGATGAAGGCCAGGAAGGCCTCCGCGAACTCGGGGTCCAGCTCGGCGTCGGCCGAGAGCTGGCGCAGTCGGGCGACCTGGCGGGCCTCCCGGTCGGGGTCGGCGGGGGGCAGGTCGTGCTCGGCCTTCAGCCGGCCGACCGCCTGGGTCGCCTTGAAGCGCTGGGCCAGCGTGTAGACCAGGATCGCGTCAAGGTTGTCGATGTCCCCGCGCAGCTTGGCCAGCACCTCCCGCGCGCGGAGCACGTGCTCGGGCTCCTGCGGGCCGCCGGCGGTCTGCGTCGCCGTGTCGGTCATGGTCTCCTCCCCCCTGGTCATGCGGCGGCCGTGGCCCGGGCCGGGTGGCGCCAGACCTGGACGACATGGCCGTCGGCATAGGTGAAATCGCCCGCCTCGCGCACGCAGCCCAGTCGGCGCGCCAGCGCCAGGCTCGGCGCGTTGGCCGCGTCGATCAGGCTGATCGGCGCGTCGATCCCGTGCGCCTCGAAGGCGTGGTCGCGCGCGGCGACCGCGGCCTCGGCCGCATAGCCGCGCCCCTCGAACCCGTCGAGCAGGGACCAGGCCATCTCCGGCTCGGGCGTCTGCTCGTGCCACTGCAGGCCGGCGCGGCCGACGAGGGAACCGGTCGCGCGCTCCTCGAGGGCGAACATGCCGTAGCCGCGCAGCGCCCACATGCCCAGGAAGGACTGGAACTTGGTCCAGGCCTGCTGGCGGGTCATCGGCCCGCCGATGAAGCGGGCGCGGGGGCCGGCGTAGAAAGCGGCGAGCGGCTCGAAGTCGTCGAGGCGCAGGGCGCGCAGGATCAGCCGCTCGGTCTCCAGCGTCGGGATGACGACGGTCGTGGTCATGCCGAGAGCTCCGCGGCCGAGGGGTGGCGCCAGATCTCGGCCTCCCAGCCCTCCTCGGGGTGGACGAAACGGCCCTCGGGCGCGCAGCCCAGGCGGGTCGCGACGGCCTTGCTGGCGGCGTTCTGCGGCGCGATCAGGCTGATCGCGGTGGTCCAGCCGGCGGTGCGGTAGGCCCAGTCGCGGGCCTCGAGCGCAGCCTCGGTGGCGTAGCCGCGTCCCTCGCGCCCCTCGAACAGGGACCAGCCGATCTCGGGCTCGGGCCAGCCGTCGGGCGCCCACGGGCCGACGCGGCCGATCACGGCGCCGGTGGCCTTCTCCTCGACCATCCACATCCCGAAGCCGCGGAACGCCCACATGCCCAGCGTGCCCGCGAGCTCCCACCACGAGTCGGAGCGGTTCTTCGGGCCGCCGATATATTCGGTCCGCGGCGCGGCGAAGAAGGTCGCGAAGGTCTCGAAATCGTCCGGCCGCGGCGCGCGCAGGCGCAGCCGCTGGGTCTCGAGGGTGGGGATCTCGAGGCGGAAGGTCATTTCTTCTTCCCGAAGCCCGACAGGCCCGGAGGCATCGGGGCGCCGCCGCCCAGGCCCGGCAGGCCGCCGGGCAGGCCGCCGCCCATGCCGCCCATGCCCTGGGGCAGCTTGGGCGCCTGGCCGCCGGCGCCGGGGCCGCCCATGCCGGGCGCCATCCCCGGAGGCATGCCGCCGCCCTTGCCGCCGAGCAGCGCGCCGAGACCGCCGCGCATCAGCCCCTTGGTCCCCATCTTGCCCATCTTCTTCATCATGTCCGCCATCTGGCGGTGCATCTTGAGAAGCTTGTTCACGTCGGCCACGTCCATGCCGCAGCCGGCCGCGATGCGCTTCTTGCGGCTGGCCTTCAGCAGGTCGGGGTTCTTGCGCTCGGCCTTGGTCATCGACTGGATGATGGCGATCTGGCGCTTGAGCACCTTGTCGTCCATCCCGGCCTCGTCCATCTGCTTCTGCATCTTGCCCATGCCCGGCAGCATGCCCATCAGGCCGCCCATGCCGCCCATCTGGAGCATCTGCTCGAACTGCTTCTGCAGGTCGTTCATGTCGAAGCGGCCCTTCTGGAACCGCTTCATCATCCGCTCGGCCTCTTCGGCCTCGATGGTCTCCTGGGCCTTCTCGACGAGGCTGACGATGTCGCCCATGCCGAGAATCCGGCCGGCGATCCGCTCGGGGTGGAATTCCTCGAGCGCGTCCATCTTCTCGCCGAGGCCGACGAACTTGATCGGCTTGCCGGTGACCGCGCGCATCGACAGCGCCGCGCCGCCGCGGCCGTCGCCGTCCATGCGGGTCAGCACCACGCCGGTGACGCCGATGCGGCCGTCGAAGTTCTCGGCGACGTTCAGCGCGTCCTGGCCGGTCAGGCCGTCGACCACCAGCAGCGTCTCGCGCGGGCGGACCGCGTCGCGCACGGCGATGGCCTCGTCCATCAGCTCGTCGTCGACATGCAGACGGCCGGCTGTGTCGAGCATGTAGACGTCGAAGCCGCCCTGCTCGGCGGTCATCTTGGCGCGGCGGGCGATCTGCACCGGGCTCTCGCCCTTGACGATGGGCAGGACCTCGACGCCGGTCTGCAGGCCCAGGACCTGAAGCTGCTCCATCGCCGCCGGCCGGCGGACGTCGAGCGAGGCCATCAGGACCTTCTTCTTCTCCCGCTGGCTCAGCCGCAGGGCGAGCTTGGCGGTGGTCGTGGTCTTGCCCGAGCCCTGCAGGCCGACCATCAGGATCGGGGTGGGCGGATTGTCGACGCGCAGCTTGCCGATCTCGGCGCCGTCGCCGGCGAGCACGCGGATCAGTTCGTCGTGGACGATCTTGACGACCTGCTGGCCCGGAGTGACCGACCTGGTGACCGCCTGGCCCGTCGCCTTCTCCTGCACCGCCTTGACGAAGTCGCGGGCCACCGGCAGCGAGACGTCGGCCTCGAGCAGCGCCACCCGCACCTCGCGCAGGGCGGTGACGACGTCGGCTTCCGACAGGGCGCCCTGCTTGGTGAGTTTCTCGAAGACGCCTGAGAGGCGTTCGGAAAGGCTCTCGAACATGCCGGCGCTCCTTCTTTCTGGCCCGGGCCGCGACGGGGCGTCGGCTGGGGCGGCGCAAACGTAAAGCGCTCCGGCGGGCGCAACGCGCTGGCCGGAGGCGATCCCCGCGCACGGCGGGGACCGGAAGCGATCTGGCTCCCGGGAATTCCGGGGGCAGATACGCGCAGGACGGGGCGGAGTCAACCGCGGCGGCCTGCGGGGACGCGGCGGCGCGCCCTGCAAGGGGCGGGGAGAGCGTGCCGAGGCGGCGGCGCCAAGCTGGCTCAAGCGGATCGGCGACGCCGCGCGGAGTCGAGTGGGGCGGCGACGCCGCGAGGAGTCGAGTGGGGCGGCGGCGCCGCGCCTGGGGGCCGGGGCGCGGCCGAGGGGCGTCGAGGGCTTGACGCGACCGGGCCGGGCGGGCTCCCTGTCGCGGTCAGTCAGGGAGTCCGATAGATGATCCGTCCGCGCCGCGACCACAGCGAAACCATGCCTGCGCACGCCCGCGCCCCCCGGCGCGCCGCGCGCGCCGCCGTGGCGCTCGTCGGTCTGCTGGCGCTGGGCGCCTGCGCCGCGACCGAGCCCGGGGCGACGCTCGACGCCCCCGACGGCGTCTCGGTCGCCGAGACCACCCGCACCCGGGCCGAGGTGCTGTCGGTCGACATGGCGGCGGGCCAGGTGATGATGCGCGACCTCGCCACCGGCGAGACCTTCGTGCACCGTCCCCCGGCCGAGATGTCCGGCGCCATCGGCGTGCAGCCGGGAGACGTGGTCGAGGCCCTGCGCACCCGCGCCATCACCGCCTGGCATGCCGAAGGGACCGACGAGACCGGAAGCACCGAATCCGAGGTGGTCTCGACCCAGGCCTCGGCGGGCGGCTCTCCGGCGATGGTGGGGGGCAAGCTGACCCGCTCGGTGATGCGCTTCGTGGTGTGGAACGACAAGACCGACGTGGCGGTGTTCAGCTCGCCCGAGGGGAACGTGGTGCGCTATCACCTGACCAACGACGAGGCGCGGGCCTTCGTCGCCTCGCTGGACGAGGGCGACCCGATCGAGGTCGAGATCTCCGACACGGTGGTGGTCAAGCTGGTGGAGTGATCCCGTCCGCATCGACGCGACGGAGGGGGCCTGCGGGCCCCCTTCGGCTTTGCGGCCCGCTCAGGGCCGGGCGACGCGGGGCGCCGCCCCGGGGGGGCGGCGCGCGCCCCCGAGCGCTCCCCACCCGCCCACCCTCGCGCCCGGGGGCGCGGGCGCCTGGCCGGAAAGGTCGGCGCCCGGGATCTGCGGGCCGTCTCAGGGGGGCCTGCGCGGCGACGGAGACCCCGCAGGGCCCGCCGTCCGCACGCGGCCGGGATCGGCGGCGGGACGGCGCCGCCGGGCGCGCCCCGGCCCTGAGCCGGAGCCTCGCGCGGGCAGGACGGTGTGAGCCGGGCTGCGGCGAGCCGGGCTGGGGCGGGCCGGGCGGGGGAGGACAGGCCAGGGCGGACGGGCCGGTGCGGGCAGGTCCCGGGCGGGGTCTCAGCGGGGCAGGCGGAGGCCCACGCCGGCCTCGAGCGCCTTCTCGTGACAGAGCGCGGCGAGCGCCAGGTCGCCCAGGGCCAGCCCGCGGAAGGCGAAGGCGGTGATCTCGGAGGCGTCGCGCCGCCCGGTCGCCTCGCCGCTCGCAAGGCCTGCCAGGTCGCCCTCGATCAGCGAGCACGCCAGCAGCGGATCCTCCATCCGGCGCTCCTGCTCGAGGTCGTCGACGAAGACGCGGGCGCGGCCGGCGAGGCGGTCCACCTGCCAGGCGCGCGCAAGCTCGACCATCGACACGAACGCCCCCGGCGCCAGCCAGGCGGGGTCGAGGAAGCGCGGCAGCTCCGGCGTCGGCGTCACCGAGGAGACGACGAGGTCGGCGCCCTCGACCGCGGCCTGCGGGGACGGGCGCTCCTCGGTGGCGAGGCCGAGCGCATGGGCCTGCGCGGCCAGCTTCTCGATATTGGCGCGGCCGCGGCCGAAGATCCGCACGGTGGTCAGCGGGAACGCCTGGGTGAAGAGCGCCAGGTGGCAGGCGCCCTGCACGCCGGTCCCGATCAGCGAGAGCACCTGCGCGTCGGACCGGGCCAGGTGAAGGGCGGCCAGGGTCGAGAGGGCCGCGGTGCGCACGCCGGTGATCCAGTCGCCGTCCATCACCGCGATCGGATGGCCGGTGGCGGCGTCGTGCAGGCAGATCAGCGCCCCGATCGAGGGCAGGCCCGCGGCCGCATTGGCCGGCGACAGGCCCAGCGACTTGGTCGCGAAGCGGGGCGGATCCTCGGACGCGGCCAGCATCGCCATGCAGAGCCGCCCGTCCGCCCGGCGGATCGTCCCCTTGGGCGCGTTCGCCGAGGTCCCCGAACCCAACCCCCGCAGCAGCCGCGAGAGCATGTCGGTCATCTCGCGGGCGGTGATCCCCAGCCCCTCGACGTCCGCGCGCGTGAGATAGAGAAGGTCGGACATGGTTGGGCGCCTCGGCCTTGGGGGGAGGAAGGGACGATGCCTTTCCGGGGACGGGGGGCGCAAGGCGCCCCGCTTCCAAACCCGCGAGCGAGCAGGGACGCGCCCGGTCCCCGAACCCGTTCGTCGCCGCCTGACGCCTGAGCCCCGCCGGTGACCGGATCGAGCCCGGGCCCCCCGCGGCGGTCGGCTGCGCGGTCCCTGTCCCGGCCCCGGCACGGCTGCGATGAGCGCCCGCCACGGACGGCTGCGGGGACCAGGCGCTTCGCGGGCCGTTCGGAGCGGGCGGCCGAAGGGGCGACGCGAAAAGGGCGCCGGAGTGCGGCGCCCTTGGGAAGGTCTGTGCGGAGCCGGCCCTCAGCGAGGGCTGCGCTTGGCCAGTATACGCTGCAGCGTGCGCCGGTGCATGTTCAGCCGGCGCGCGGTCTCGGAGACGTTGCGGTCGCACAGCTCGAACACCCTCTGGATATGCTCCCAGCGGACGCGATCGGCCGACATCGGGTTCTCGGGCGGGGGCGGCTTCTGCTCGCCCTCGGAGAGCAGCGCCGCCTCGACGTCGTCGGCGTCGGCGGGCTTGGCGAGATAGTCGGTGGCGCCGATCTTCACCGCGGCGACCGCGGTGGCGATGGCGCCGTAGCCGGTCAGCACCACGATGCGGCTGTCGGGGCGCGCCTCGCGCAGGGCCTCGACCACGTCGAGCCCGTTGCCGTCCTCGAGCCGCAGGTCGATCACGGCGAAGGCGGGCGGGGCGCGGCGGACGAGGGCGAGCCCCTCGGCCACGCTCTCGGCCGGGGTCGGCTCGAAGCCGCGACGCTCCATCGCTCGGGTCAGGCGGCGGCGGAACGGCTCGTCGTCGTCAAGCACAAGGAGCGACTTGTCGGGTCCGATGTCCCTCGGGGCCCGGTCGTCTTCTTCTTGGTCGGTCATGGACAGCGTGTCTCCCGTTCGCCCGGCGAATCTGGGGGGACACTATGGAAATCGAGCGCCGTGTCAAAGGCGCGCGCGGACGGAACGTCGCAACGACGCGAAAAAACCGCCCGATTCACAACCTTTCGGCGAAACAGGCCACCCGGTCGGCCACTTCCGCGGGGGGGATGTCGCGGCGGAACACATCAAGGAAGCCCTCGCCCGGCGCCATCAGGTAGGTGAAGGTCGAGTGGTCCATCAGGTAGACCTCGGGGTCGTCGCCCTGCTTGGCGTAGTAGGCCTTGTATTCCTTCGCGATGGCGGCGGTCTGCTCTGGCGTGCCGGTCAGGCCCACCATCCGCGGGTGCAGGGCGCCCACGAAGTCCGAAAGCGCCTCGGGCGTGTCGCGGGCGGGGTCGATGGTGACGAAGACCGGGGTCAGGTCAATCCCGCGCTCCTCGAGGATCTCGGTCGTCTGGGCCATGTTGGCGGTGTCGAAGGGGCAGACGTCGGGGCAGAAGGTGTAGCCGAAGTAGACCAGCGTCAGGCCGTCGATGACCTCGGCATCGGTGACGGTGGCGCCGGTGTGGTCGGTCATCGTGAACGGGCCGCCGATGCTCGCGGCGCCGGGCGCCACGGTCGAGGAGCGGCACTGCGCGAAGCGGTCGTCGCCCCCGGTGGGGCCGAAGGCGAACCAGGCGCCGGCGCCGAGCCCGGCAACGGCGACGGCCAGGCCCGCGAAGGCGGCGGCGCGGGCGGCGTTGGGCTTGGGCATGGGGGGATCCTCCGACAGCGGGGGCGGGGGGCCCCTCCGCGGCGCATAAATGGCCGACCGCGGGCCTCGAAGAAACCCCGCGCGACGCGAGGCCGCGCCGGGTCTTCGACGGGAGGCGAGAGGGCGCCCGGGCCGGGGAGGTCCGACCTGCGCGGTCAGAGGAAGTGGGCCGCCCCGTCGAGAGTTGCCGCGTCCACGCCCGCGATCGTGCCCACGAGGTCGCCGCCGGAGGTTCGGATCTGCGTCCCGCCCTCGACGTCGGCGAAGGTCAGGTCGGGGAAGCCGACGTTGGCGCGGATCCGGTCCGTGCCGACCTCGAAGTCGGTCGCGAGGTCGGCGCCGGACTCCGAACTCAGGCGGAACTCGTCCTCGCCGGCGCCGCCGGTCAGGGCGTCGGTCCCGCCGCCGCCCTCGAGCGTGTCGTTCCCCTCGCCGCCCGACAGGACATTGCCCCGGTCGTCGCCCGCCAGCTTGTCCTGCCCACGCGTGCCGCCCAGCGCCTCGAATCTCCTGATCGTCTGCCGGTCGCCGTCGATCACGGCCTTGTGCTTCTCGAGGTCGGCGCTCACCCCCGTCTGCCGGGGCTTCACCTCGACCGCGCCGTAGTAGATCCCGTCGTCGCCCTTGCCGCCGTTGACCTTGTCCTTGCCCAGCGAGCCGAGCACGACGTCGTCGCCGCCCCTGGCCTTGATCGCGTTTTGGCCCTCGGCGCCCAGGATCCGGTCCGCGCGGCGGGCGCCCACGAAGCGGATCGGCGCCGTGTCGTAGAGGTCGGCGAGGTGATGCGGCGCCCCGTCGAGGTCGCCGTCGAGAAGATGGTCGAGGGCGCGGTCGAGGTCCTCGAAGAAGTCGTCGACATCGGCCTCGAGCCCCGTGCCCTGCGCCAGCCGGGCGCCGTCGGCGTCGGCGATATCCACCCGCTCGATGTCCCTGGGGCGGCCCTTCTTGTCGAGCGAGACGCGCAGCACGGCGGTGAAGCCGTCGCCGGTCAGGGTCAGCTCGCCGGTCTTCTTTCCGGTCTTGTCGAAGGTCTCGTCATAGTCCTCGGCGTTTCAGATGCGCATCAGCAGCTCGGCGGGCGAGGCGAACGCGTCGGCCAGCCTGGGCGTGTGCTTGAACTTCGATTTCCCGGGCATGGGTCCCCTCCCTCGCCGTCTCCGGGCCGGCTGGAGATGACCCCAGGGAATGCCATGCCGAAAGCGCCGAGGCCGCCACCCCGGCGCGCCGGCCTCGCGCGGGAGCCCCGGGGCGCCGGCCTCGCGCGGGAGCGAGGCGCGAGAGAGGCCGAATCCGCCGTGCGGCGGCGCAGGCAGGGTCGCCTCGCCGGCCGCCGCGAGGCCGGGCCCCGCGCCGGCCGCTTCCCTGCCGGGGGGCGGCGAGCTATACGGGAGGCATGGCAGACGGACTTCCCTTCGGCATTCCCGCGCGGGGGCGGGTGGACTGGGTGCGGCTGCGCACCCTGACCTCGCTGCGCTGGCTGGCTGCGCTGGGGCAGGGGGCGGCGGTGCTGTTCGCCGACCTTGTGCTGGAGATGGAGCTGCCGATCGGCGCCTGCTTCGGGGCCATCGCGGCCTCGGTCAGCCTCAATATCGTCGCCGAGGCCGTGCATGCCCCCAACAAGCGCCTCAGCGAGCGGGGGGTGGCGCTGACGCTGCTGTTCGACCTCGCCCAGCTCGGCATGCTGCTGTTCCTGACCGGGGGGCTGACCAACCCGTTCGCGCTGCTGATGCTGGCGCCGGTGATCGTCTCGGCCACCGCGCTGTCGCTGCGCTCGACCCTGGTGCTGGGGCTGTTCGCGGCGGCCGAGATCAGCCTGCTGTCGCTCGCCCATGTGCCGCTGGTCTTCGCCGACGGCTCGTCCGTGGCGCCGCCGCCGCTGATCGTGGTGGGAAGCTGGGTGGCGATGATGACCGGCCTCGCCTTCGTGGCCGGCTACGCCCGCCGGGTGACCGCCGAGATGTGGACGATGACCCAGGCGCTGGGCGCCGCGCAGGAGGCGCTGGGGCGCGAGCAGCGGCTGACCGCGATCGGCGGGCTCGCCGCCGCCGCGGCCCATGAGCTGGGCACGCCGCTCGCCACCATCAAGCTGGTCACCGGCGAACTGGCGCGGGAGCTGCGCGACCAGCCCGAGCTGCATGAGGACGTCGAGCTGATCCGCCAGCAGGCCGAGCGCTGCCGCGAGATCCTGCGCGAGCTCTCGGCCACCGGCAAGGACGACCGGCAGGTGCGCACCGCTCCGATCTATCGTCTGGTCGAGGAGGCCGCGGGCCCCCATCGCGACCGCGGCAAGCGGGTGATCCTGCGCCTGCAGGGCCGCCCCTTGACCGATCCGCCCCCGCCCCAGCCCGAGGCGATGCGCCGGCCCGAGGTGATCCACGGCCTGCGCAACCTCGTGCAGAACGCCGTCGACTTCGCCGAAGCCAGCGTCTGGATCGACATCGACTGGAACGACCGCCAGCTGCGCATCGCGGTGGGCGACGACGGGCCGGGCTTTGGCGGCGACATGCTGGGCCGGCTGGGCGATCCCTTTGTCCGCGCCCGGATGCGCCCGGCCGCGGGCGCGGGCGGACCCTCGGCGCCCGCGACGCCCTCGGCCGCCACGACGAGCGACCGCAAGCCCCGCCCCCCCGCCGGCCCCGCTGCCGATCCCGAGGCCGACGCCTCGCCCGAGGACGCGCGGGCGGGCTACGAGGGGATGGGCCTCGGCCTGTTCATCGCCAAGACCCTGCTCGAGCGCACCGGCGCCCGGGTCAGCTTCGCCAACGGCGGCGATGCCGAGGCCCGCGCCCCCGACGCCCGCGACCCCGAGATCCGCCTGTTCCCCGAGACCGCCCGCGCCCCCGGCGCCGTGGTCGAGGCGGTGTGGCCCCGCGGCGCCCTCGATCTGCCCGAGGGGCGGCCCCGCGGCCCACTGGGCGAGAACGAACCGTTCTCGTTAGGGAGTGTTTGATCTGCGGAGACTTTCGTATAGGTTGAATTGATATAGGGGGCGGCGACCGGCCGCCCGCACGCCCGGGGGATCGCCGGTGCTGGAACTTGTCGAAGTCACGTCCCTTCTGACGGCCGCCTCCGCCGTGGTGGGCAACACGCTCGGGACCGGAGGCGATATGTCCCTCGCGGTTGTCTTCGCCTGCGCGGGGGCGGCCCTCGTCACCCTGATGGCGGTCATCCGTCGCCGACCGCGCCTGCGCGCCGGGACCGAGGGCGCGGGTCTGCGCGCGGGGACCAACGGCGCGGGGCTCCGCGCGGGAACCGACGGCGCGGGTCTGCCCGCGGGGAGCGACGGCGCGAGCCTCCGCGGCGGCGCCTCGTGGCTCTCGCCGATGGCCTCCCGGGGCTCGCCTGCGACGCGGGGCGCGTCCGAGGCGTCCGGGTCCGACCCGGCCGGGGGCGAGGCGCCGCGCAGCCTGTGCTTCCGGATCGAGGGCGACCGGGTGCTGGCCCGCGACCGCGCCGCCCGCAGTTTTCTCTCGGCCGAGGCCGGCCCGCTGCACGCGTTCGTCGCCCGCCTGACCCCGGTGGAGGGGGCCGCGGACCTCGGTCTCGCCCTGCGCGCGCTCGAGGCCGACGGCCGCCCGTTCCGCGCCCTTGCCGACGACCGCGAGGGCCGCTCGTGGGAGCTGGCCGGACGCCCCGAGGCGGGCGAGGCGCGCCTCGCGCTGACCCCCGCGGGCCCCGCGCGGCGGGAGATCGCGCGCCTGCGCGGGATGCTGGCGATGCTCGCCTCCGACCGCGACCAGGCGGCCGAGGCGCTCGAGGCCGCGCCGCTGCTCGCCTGGCGCCGCTCGCCTGCGGGACGCATCGTGTGGGGCAACGCGCTCTACCGCCGGCTGGCCAGCGCGCAGGAGGCCTACGGCACCGACGCGGCCCCGCTGCCCGAGCTGCGCCACGACGGGGGCGACGGCTACGGGGCCCGCCCGCCGGAGGGCCGCCGCTCGGTCTTCGACGCCCGCACCGGGGAGCGGCGCTGGTTCGAGCTGACCGAGCTTCCGGCCGCGGACGGGGGGGCGCTGGGCTACGGCGTCGACGCCGCCTCGGCCGTGCATGCCGAGGGCGCGCTGCGCCGCTTCGTCGAGACCCTGACCGAGACCTTCGCGCATCTGGCCATCGGCCTCGCGATCTTCGACCGCGAGGCGCGGCTGGGCCTGTTCAACCCCGCCTTCGCCTCGCTGATGCGGCTCGATCCGGCGTGGCTGGCGGGGCGGCCCTCGCTGTCGGACGTGCTCGAGAAGCTGCGCGCCAACCGCCGGCTGCCCGATCACGAGAATTTCCAGCTCTGGCGCGCCGAGATGCTGGAGCTGTTCCGCGCCGAGGGCGGCCAGGACCGACCCGAGCGCACCGAGGTCTGGCACCTGCCCGGCGAGCTGCAGATCCGCGTCGTCGCCCGCCCCCATCCCCAGGGCGCAGTGGCCTTCCTGTTCGAGGACGTCTCGGAGACTGCCCGGCTGGAGCGCCGCTTCGCCACCGAGACCGAGATCCGCCGCGCGGTGATGGACCGGCTCGAGGAGGGGGTGGTGGCCTTCGGGCCCGACGGCGCGGCGCGGTTCATGAACCCCGCCTTCGCCGCGATCTGGGCCCCGCGCGACGAGACCGAGGAGGCGCTGGAGCTGCTGCGCTCGGCCGAGAGCGGCGCCGAGCCGCTGCGCCTGGCCCAGACGCTTGCGATGTTCCGCGCGCGCAGCCCCTCGGCCGCGGTCTGGGACCGGCTGGCGGCGTTCTTCGGCGCGCCGGCCGACCGCGCCGCCTGGTCGGACGAGGCGACGCTGACCGACGGTCGCCGGCTGCGGGTGCGGGTGGCCGCGCTGCCCGACGGCTCGGTGCTGGCCGCCTTCACCGACGTCACCGACGCCTCGCGCGCCGAGCGGGCGACGCTGGAGCGCACCGCCGCGCTGGAGGCGGCCGAGGAGATCCGCGGCGCGCTGCTCGAACAGGTGTCGAGCCGGGTGCGCTCGCCGCTGGCGCGGATCCTGGGGCTGGGCCTGGCGCTGCGCGACGAGGCCGAGGACGCCGGCGCCACGCCCGAGGCGCTGGCCCGGATCGACCGCGTGCTCGAGGCCGCCTCCGAGGTGCAGTCGGCGCTGAGCGGGGTGGCGGACCTCGCCTCGGCCCAGGCCGGCGTGCTGTCGCTGACCCCCGAGCGGGTGAATCTGCGCGCGGCGCTGGTCTCGGCGCTGGAGATGGCGCGGCGGCGGGCGGGCGAGCGGGGCGTGATCCTGTCGCTGGAGGCCGCCGCGCCGGCCGGCGCCGTCGAGGAGGTCAGCGGCGACGCGGCCCGGGTGCGCCAGCTGCTGTTCAACCTAGTGACCGACGCGGTGCATCGCGCGGGCCCGGGCGACGAGGTGCGCGCCGGCGCCCTGAGCAAGGGCGGCGAGGTCGAGATCTGGACCGATGCGCCCGACACCGCCGGCGAGGCCGAGGACGCCCGCCTGCGCCGCGGCCTCGCCCACGCGCTGGTCCGCCGCTTCTCGGAACTGCACGGCGGCGACGTCCGCATCGAGCGCCGCGAGGAGGCCGGCGGCCCCAGGCGCCGCGTGACCTGCACCCTCCCCGTCGAGGCCCTGCGCGTCCCCGGCCAGAGACGCGCCTCCGCCGTCGCCTGACCGCGCCGGGCGCGGGTCGAGAAGCCGGCCCAGCCCCGCCGAGGCCGGGCGCCAGGGGGCCTGGTCGACCGTGCCGCGCAAGGGGCAGGGGTCACGCGCCGGGCCGGCCACCGCTCCATCGGCCACGTCGTTTCGGCCCGCCGGGGTGGCGCTCCCCAGCTCATGCGGTCGCCGCGCGTCCGGCCGGGAAGGCGCCGCGGGCTCGACCCGGGCCCCCGCGCCGCCGGTCCCGCCGGGCGCGGCCGGCGTCCTGCCCCCGGGGGCCATTGCTCCGGGACGGCGGGCTTGCGATGATCGCGCGCGACCGCCCCCCGCGCTTCCGGAGTCGCCATGCCCGCGCCCTCGCGATCCGACGCCTCGCCCCTGCTGCGCCGCCTGCTGCCCGACGCCGAGGCGACCGACCGCGTCGGCGCCGCGCTGGGCCTGGCGCTGGCGCCGGGCGACGCGGTGCTGCTCTCGGGGGATCTCGGCGCGGGCAAGTCGGCGCTCGCCCGCGCGGCCATCGCCGCGATCCTGGCGCGCGAGGGCCGGGTCGAGGAGATCCCCTCGCCCTCCTTCACCCTGGTGCAGACCTACGAGAGCGACATCGCGGAGATCTGGCACGCCGACCTGCACCGCCTCGCCGGCCCCGCGGCGATCCCCGAACTGGGCCTCGAGGACGCCTTCGACGAGGCCGTGTGTCTGATCGAGTGGCCCGACCGCCTCGGCCCGCTCGCCCCCGCCCGGCGCCTCGAGATCGCGCTCGCCTTCCCGCCCGGCGACGCCGAGGGGCGGGAGATGCAGGCGCGCGCCACGGGTCCGGGCTGGGCGGCGGCGCTGGCCGCGCTCGACGCCTGAGCCCCCGGAACTTCCCGCCCGATCGCCAGGCTTGACGCGCCCCCGGCGTCGATCCCAGAACACCCTTCCCGCACCCCGACCCGCGAGCGCCCGTGCCCGACACCCCTGCCGCCTCCCCCGCCGTCCCCGATCGCGCGGCCCTGCGCGCGGCCTTCCTGGCCGAGGCCGGCTGGGCCTCGGCCGCGATCGCGCCGCTGGCGGGCGACGCCTCGAACCGGCGCTACGAGCGGATGCGCGCGGGGCCCGGCGGCGCCGGCGCCGTGCTGATGGACGCCCCGCCCGAGAAGGGCGAGGATCTGGTCCCGTTCCTCGGGATCACCGCCGCCCTGCGCGCCCGCGGCTTCTCGGCGCCCGAGATCCTGGCCGCCGATCCCGCCACCGGTTTCGCGGTGATCGAGGATCTGGGCGACGCGCTCTACGCCCGGGTCTGCGCCGCGGAGCCGGCGCTGGAGGCCCCCCTCTACCTCGCCGCCGCCGAACTGCTGGCCGAGCTGCAGGCCGAGCCCGCCCCCGAAGCCGCAGGCGACCATGCCGTCCCCCCCTATGACGCCGCCGCGCTCGAGCGCGAGGCGATGCTGCTGCCCGAATGGTATCTGGCGGGCCTGGGCGAGAGCTCCGCGACGCTGGCCGAGGATTTCCGCGGCCGCGTTCGCGAGGCGATGGCGCCGGTCGAGGGCGCCCGCGCGGCGCTCGCCCTGCGGGACTTCCACGCCGAGAACCTGCTGTGGCTGCCCGAGCGCAAGGGCGCGGCCCGGGTGGGGCTGATCGACTACCAGGACGCGCTGCGCGGGCACGGGGCCTATGATCTCGTCTCCCTGACCGAGGATGCGCGGCGCGACACCTCCCATGCGCTGCGGGCCGCGACCACGGCGCGATACCTGGCGGCCTCGGGGCAGGGGGCCGAGCCGTTCGGAACCGCCGCCGCCCTGCTGGCCGCCCAGCGCAACATGAAGATCGTGGGCATCTTCGCCCGCCTGCGCCTGCGCGACGGCAAGGCCGGCTACCTCGACCTGATCCCGCGGGTCTGGGCGCATCTTGCGCGCGACCTGGAGCACCCCGCGCTGGCCGGGCTGCGCGACTTCGTCTCCGCCCACGTGCCGCCGCCCGAGCCTGCGACGCTCGCCCGCCTGCGGGGAGCGCGCGCATGAGCCCCGCGCGCGCGATGATCATGGCGGCCGGCAGGGGCACGCGCATGGGCGCCCTGACCGCGGTGACGCCCAAGCCGATGCTGCCGGTCGCCGGCCGCCCCCTGATCGACCATGCGCTCGACCGCGCGGCCGAGGGGGGCGCGACCGAGGCGGTGGTCAACCTCCACCACCTTGGCGAGCAGATCCGCGCGCATCTCACGGCCCGCGAGGCCCCCCGCGTGGTGTTCTCCGACGAGACGGAGGCGCTGCTCGACACCGGCGGGGGCGTGCGCAAGGCGCGGCCGCTGCTGGGCGAGGCGCCGGTCTATGTGCTGAACTCGGACGCGATCTGGACCGGGGCGGCGCCGCTGCCGGCGCTGGCCGAGGCCTGGGACGAGGACCGGATGGACGCGCTCCTGCATTTCGTGCGCCGCGAGGACGCCGTGGCCTACACGAGGGCGGGGGATTTCTTCCTGGAGGATCTCCACGCCGGCCTCGGCCGCCCGGTGCGGCGCGGCGCGGCCGAAGGCGCGCCCTACATCTACGCCTCCGCCCAGATCATCCGGCCGGGGGCGTTCGCCGACGGGCCGCCCGGCCCGTTCTCGACCAACCTCGTCTGGGACCGGCTGCTGGCCGCGGGCCGGCTCTTCGCCGTGGTGCACGAGGGCGCCTGGGTCGACGTGGGCACGCCCGAGGGTCTGGCCGCCGCCGAAACCCTGCTGGCCGCGTCATGAGCCTGTTCGCCCCCTCGCCCTCGCCGCGGGTGTTCCATGTCCCCCCGGGGGCTGATTTCTCGGCCGCGCTCGCGCAGGGCCTGCGGGCGCGGCTCGCCGCATCGCCCGGCGGCGAGGCGCCCGAGGCGATCGCGCGGGTGCAGCTCTATCTCAACACGCGGCGCACGGGGCGGGCGGTGACCTCGGCGCTCGAGGCGGGGCGGACGGCGGCCTGGCTGCCGCGGATCTCCTATGTCGGCGAGATGGCCGAGGAGGCGCGCCTCTCGGGCATCCCCGCCGGCTCGGGCCCCCTGCGACGCACGCTCGCGCTGATGCGGCTGACCGAGGCGTTCCTCGCCGCCAATCCGGAGTTCGGCGATCCCGTCGCCGCCCCCGCGCTCGCGATGTCGCTGCGCGGCCTGCTGGATGAACTGCAAGCGGCGGGGCGCGAGGCGCAGGACCTGCAGGCGCTGGACCTCGAGCAGCACGCCCGCCACTGGGACCTGACCGCCCGGTTTCTCGCCATCGCGGCCGAGCACTGGCCCGCCTGGGTGCAGGCCAATGACGACGGCGCCCCCGATCCCGAGACCCGCCGGCGCCTTGCCGTGGCGGCGCTCGCCGCCGACTGGGCCGAGGCCCCCCCGGCCCATCCGGTGATCGCCGCGGGCTCCACCGCCTCGACCCCGGCGACGGCCGAGCTTCTGGCCGCCGTCGCCCGCCTGCCCGACGGGGCGGTGGTGCTGCCCGGCTGGGACCCCGAGATGCCCCGCGACGTGTGGGATGAGCTGGTCGGCGAGGCCCCGCGCCCCGAACATCCCCACCATTTCCAGGCCCGTTTCGTCGCCTCGCTGGGGCTCGAGCCGCAGGACGTGGCGCCGTGGGGCGAGGCGCAGCCGCCCTCGCGCCCCCGCCTGCGCCTGCTGACCCAGGCGCTGCGCCCGGCGCCGGTGACCGACCACTGGCTCGACGCGCTGGAGGAACTGGCCGCCGAGGCGCCCACGGCGACCGAGAACCTCGCGTTGCTGGAAGCCGAGACGCCCCGCGACGAGGCCGCCGCCATCGCCGGCGCCCTGATGGCCGAGGCCGCGGCGGGCGGCGTGGCCGCACTGGTCACCCCCGACCAGGTGCTCGCGCGCCGGGTGAAGGCCGAGCTTGGCCGCTGGGGGATCGAGCCCGACGACAGCGCCGGCCGTCCGCTGGGCCTGACCCCGCCGGGCATCCTCCTGGGTCTGGCTGCCGGCCGGATCGGCCGCCCGATGACCGCCGAGGCGCTGGCCGCCCTCCTGCGCCACCCGCTGACCTGCGCGCCCGCGCGCCGCGCCCACCTGCGCTGCCTGGGGTTCCTGACCCGCGAGGCGCTGCGCGGCGGCGCGCGCGAGAT
Organism: uncultured Albimonas sp.; assembly: GCF_963977235.1. Lineage (NCBI taxonomy): Bacteria > Pseudomonadati > Pseudomonadota > Alphaproteobacteria > Rhodobacterales > Paracoccaceae > Albimonas > uncultured Albimonas sp. The sequence goes on along the minus strand of NZ_CAXBOD010000021.1, from coordinate 10,496 downwards.
TGACTGGGATCGGATGACCGCGCGGCTCGACGCGCGCCGCTCCGACCCGCTCCGCCCCGCGAAGGCGCCCGAGGGCTTCGACGCCTGGCTTGCCTGGCTGCGCGCCCTGCTGGCGCCGCTCGCCGAGCCGCCCTCCGGCGCGGCCGCCTGCGTCGCCCTGCACCGCGCCGCCGCCGAGGCGCTGAGCCTGGGGCCGGAGCATTTCCCCCCCGAGGACCCGGACCGCGACCCGGCCGAGGGCCCGCCCCTGTGGCTCGACGCCGACGGCGCCGACGCCCGCCGCTTTGTCGACGAGCTGGCCGAGGCCGCCCCCGCCCATGGCGAGGCGCTGATCCCCGCCGCCTACGGCGCGCTCTGGACCGCCCTGATCCGATCCCGCCAGTCGCGCCCGCGCCCCGAGCGGGTGACCGAGCGGATCCGCATCCTCGGCGCGCTCGAGGCGCGGGCCGAGACGCTGGACCTGACCATCCTGGGCGGGTTGAACGAGGGCGCCTGGCCCGGCCACCCCGCCCCCGACCCCTGGCTGAACCGGGGCCTGCGCGAGCAGCTGGGCCTCGCCTCGCCCGAACGGCGGATCGGGCTGGCGGCGCACGACTTCCTGATGGCCGCGAACGCGCCGCGGGCGGTGCTCAGCCGGGCCAGGCGCGACGACGGGGGGCCCACGAACCCGGCGCGCTGGCTGGTGCGGTTGCAGAACCTGCTGGAGGGGGCCAGTGCGGACTCGCTGGCGGGGATGCGGGCGCGGGGCCGGGCGCTGCTGCGCGCCGCCGATGGGCTGGACGCGGGCCCCCCCGTGGCGCCCGAGCCGCGCCCGGCCCCGACCCCGCGGGTCGAGGCGCGGCCCCGCCGCCTCTCGGTCACCGCGGTCGAGACGCTGGTGCGCGATCCCTTCGCGATCTACGCCCGCCACGTCCTGCGCCTGAAGAAGCTCGAGCCGCTGGGCCGCGCCCCCGACGCCCGCGACATGGGCGTGGCCCTGCACGCGGTGATGGAGGCGTTTGCGCGCGATATCGCCCCGCTGCCCTCCACCGCGCCGGCCTCCGAGCTTCGCGCGGCCCTTCTGGCGGCCGCCGCCCGGGAGCTGCCCGACCACGTCCCCTGGCCCGCGCAGCGCCGCCTCTGGCTGAGCCGGATCGCGCGGGCCGCCGACTGGATCGCCACCGGCGAGGCCGGCCGCCGCGCCCGCGGCGAGGTCGCGGCCCTCGAGGCGCGGGGCGAGCGGTTGCTGGCGGGGCCGGCGGGGGAATTCACCCTCTCGGCCATGGCCGACCGCATCGACCGGCAGGGCGCCGGGGGGCTCGCGATCTACGACTACAAGAGCGGCATGCCCCCTTCCGAGAAGCAGATCGGCGTCTACAACGTGCAGCTCCAGCTCGAGGCCGCGATCGCCGAGGCGGGCGGGTTCGAGGGGGTCGAGGCGGCCTCGGTCACCCACCTGGAATACGTGGGGCTCTCGGGGACAGGCGCGGGGGGGACCAGCCGGGTGGTGGACCTCGTCAAGCGCTCGGCCGGGGACGCCTGGGGGGAGCTGGCCGAGCTGGTGACCCGCTACGACGACCCCGCCCAGGGCTATCGCAGCCGGGAGCGGCTGCCGCGAGAGGAGTTCGTCGGCGACTATGACCAGCTCGCCCGCCATGGCGAGTGGACCGGCTCGGAGGACGGGGAATGAGCGCGCCGCACGACGCCCCGCACGACGTCCCGCATGAGGCCCCCCATGAGGCCACGCTCGCGCAGGTGCGGGCCTCGGCGCCCGGGGCCTCGGCCTGGGTGGCGGCGAACGCGGGGTCGGGCAAGACCTCGGTGCTGACCCGGCGGGTGGCGCGGCTGCTGCTGGATGGGTGCAAGCCCGAGAAGATCCTCTGCCTGACCTACACCCGCGCCGCCGCCGCCGAGATGCAGGCTCGCCTGTTCGCCCTGCTGGGCGAGTGGTCGCTGCAGGACGACGCGCGGCTTTCCGCGACCCTGCGCGACCTCGGCTTGCCCGGAGCGCCCGAGCGCGCCGACCTCCGCCGCGCCCGAAAACTGTTCGCCGAGGCGCTGGAGACGCCGGGCGGGCTGAAGATCCAGACCATCCACGCCTTCTGCGCCTCGCTCCTGCGTCGCTTCCCGCTGGAGTCGGGCGCCCCTCCGGGGTTCAAGGAGCTCGACGACGCCGCCCGCGCCGGGATGCTCGACGAGATCCGCGACCGGCTGGCGAGCGAGGCCGAGGCGGCGGGCGCCGGCGCCCCCTTCGACGCCGCCGCCGACCGCCTCTCCGAGCAGGGGATGGAGAGCCTGACCGCCGCCATCCTCGGCGCCCGCGACCTGTTCCCCGACGACCCCGAGCCGCTGCTGCGCGCGGCCTTCGACATCTCGCCCGCCGCGAGCTGGCAGGCGGCGGCCGAGCGCGAGGTCTCGGGGATGGAGGCCGACGACCTCGGCCGGCTGCTCGAGGTGATGGCCAGGGGCAAGAGCACCGACGCGAAATTCGCCGACGAGCTGCGCCCCGCCTGGCAGGCGCTCGAGGCCGGCGACGCCCTGGCCGCCGCCCTCGGGGTCGAGACCGCGATGCACACCAAGGGGGGCGAGCCGCGCAAGCTCTCGCGCCTGCCCACCAAGGCGGTGGCCGAGGCGCACCCCTGGACGACCGAGCTGCTGGAACAGCTCTCGGACCAGGCGCAGGAGCTGCGCGCGATGCGGCTGGCCCATGCGGGCTTCGACAAGGCCATGGACCTGCACCGCTATGCCCGCGCGGTGATGACGATGTATGCGGCCGAAAAGGCCCGCGCCGGGGCCATCGACTTCGACGACCTGATCCGGGCGGCCGGCGCGCTGCTGACCACGTCCGAGACCGCGGCCTGGGCGCTGTGGAAACTGGACGGCGGCCTCGATCACATCCTGATCGACGAGGCGCAGGACACCTCGCCCCCGCAATGGGCCCTGGTGCGCGCCATCGCCGAGGAGTTCCTGGCCGGGCAGGGCGCGAAGGACCGCCCCCGCACCGTCTTCGCGGTCGGCGACGAGAAACAGTCGATCTATTCCTTCCAGGGCGCCGCGCCGCGCGAGTTCGGCCGGATGCGCGCGCACTTCCGCGAGTTTCTCGCCGCGGCCGCCGCCGCGGGGGAGGGGACGGCGCTGCAGGAGAGCTCGCTCGACTTCTCGTTCCGCTCGGCCCCCTCGATCCTGCGGCTGGTGGATGCGGCCTTCGAGAGCGCGGCCGCCGCCCTGACCGCCGAGGCCGAGACCCCGCGCCACCGCGCCTTCCATGCCGCGGCGCCCGGCCGGATCGACCTGTGGCCCCTGTTCGAGACGCCCGAGAAGGCCGAGCCCCCCGCCTGGCATCTGCCGGTCGACGCGCTGCCCGCCCGCGCCCCGGTGCTGCGGCTGGCCGATGCGGTGGCCGCCCATGTCGAGGAGCAGATCCAGACCGCCGCGATCCCCGATCCCAAGGCCGAGGGCGGCTGGCGGCGGATGCGCGCGGGCGACGTGATCGTGCTGCTGCGCCGGCGGGGCACGCTGGCCGGCGCGCTGGTCGACCGTCTGAAACAGCGCGGCGTGGCGGTGGCCGGCGCCGACCGGCTGCGCCTGACCGCCTCGCTGGCGGTGCGGGACCTGCTGTCGCTGATGCGCGTGGCGCTGGACCCCGACGACGACCTCTCGACGGCCGAGGTCCTGCGCTCGCCGCTGGGCGGGGTCTCGGCGCAGGCGCTCGAGGGGCTGGCGCTGGGGCGGGGGCGAAGCTCGCTCTATCACGCGGTGCGCGGGGCCGAGGCGGCCCATCCGCTCGCCGCGGCGCTGCTCTCGGACGTGGTCGGGGCGGCGGATTACGAGCGTCCGCACGAACTGTTGCAGCGCGCCCTCGTCGGCCATGGCGGCCGCGCCCGCATCCGCGCCCGCCTGAACCCGGAGGAGGAGGACGCGGTCGACGAACTCCTGGCTCGCGCGCTGGCCTACGAGGCGACCGAGACGCCGACCCTGCCGGGGTTCCTCGCCTTCATGGAAGCCTCCGAGGACCTGACCCTGAAGCGGGAGATGGACGGCGCAGGCGATGCGGTGCGGGTGATGACGGTGCATGCGGCCAAGGGGCTGGAGGCGCCCTTCGTGATCCTGGCCGACGCGGGACCCACGAAATCTCCGCCCGGTTCGGACGTGCTGGCCCATCCCTGCGACCCGCCGGTGGCGCTGTGGGCCTCGCCGAAGGCCGAGGAGGCGCCGGCGATGACCGCGGCCAAGGAGGCGCGGGCCGAGCGGGAGGCCGACGAGTCCCTGCGCCTGCTCTACGTGGCGCTGACCCGCGCGAGATCCCGCCTTCTGGTCTGCGGGACGCTGGGGGCGAAGGCGGATCCCGAGGGCAGCTGGCACGCCCGCGTCGCCGAGGCGCTGGAGGCCTGCGACGCGGCCGAGATCGCCGCGCCCGACTGCCTGGACGCGGAGCCCTTCGACCATGTCCTGAGCCTGTCCGAGGGCTGGACCCCGCCTGCGATGACCGGCCCCGCGGCGGCCCCGACCCCCGATGCGAGCCCCGACGCGCCCCCTGCCGGGGGGCCCTTCCGCCTCGCCCCCGACGCCTCCGAGCGCCCGCTCCCCACGCCGCGACCGCGGCGGCGGGTGGCGGCGAGCGCGCTCGATCGCGAGGGGGAGGCGGCGGCCCCGGCCGCACACGCCCCCCCGCCCCATGCCCCCACGCCTCCCGCTGCCGCGCTCCATGACCGCGAGACGGCGCGCCGGCGCGGCGACGCGATCCACATGCTGCTCGAAGTGCTGCCCCCTCTGCCTGAGGCGCTGCGGGAGACGCGGGCGCAGGCGCTGCTCGCGACCGCCCACCCCGAGCTGTCGGAGGCGGTGCGGGCGGGGTGCGTGGCCGAGGCGCTGGCCGCCCTCGCCCACCCCGACGCGGCGCCCTGGCTGACCCCTCAGGCGCTGGCCGAGGCGAGCCTGAGCGCCGAGCTGCCCGGCGGCTTGCGGCTGGTGGGACGGGTCGACCGGCTGGCGGTCTCTCCTGGGCGGGTGCGGCTGCTGGACTGGAAGACCGGCCCTAGGCCCGAGGCGACGCCCGAGGCCTACCTGCGCCAGATGGCGGCCTATCGTCATGCGCTGAGCCAGCTCCACCCCGGCGCGGAGATCGAGGCGGCGCTGTTCTGGACCGGGGCGGGGCGGCTCGACGTGCTCGCCCCCGCGGCGCTCGAGGCCGCGCTCGACCGCCTGGCCGCCGATCCCAGGGCCGATCGGCTGGCCGAGCCCGCCGATCCGCCCAACCCCGCCGCCGAGCCGGTCTGAGGGCGGGGGAGCCCTCCGGCGCCGCGCGCAGGGTGCGGGCGCGCGGCGGGCTTCCGCCACGTCCCTCCGGCGGCGCCGGCGGTCCGGTCCGGGGGCCGTGGCGCCGCAGAGACCCCATATCTGCGCCCTGGCGCCCCGGCGCACGCGCGATCTTGACCCGTCCGCCCCGCCTACCTAGCTTCTTGGCTCCCGGCGCCGGACTTCCGGACGCCGCCGAATTCAGGAGAGCGACCATGGGCACGACCCCCGTGACCGACGCCACCTTCGAGAACGACGTGATCGGGTCCGACACCCCCGTCGTGGTGGACTTCTGGGCCGAGTGGTGCGGCCCCTGCAAGCAGATCGGCCCCTCGCTGGAGGAGCTGGCCGGCGAGCTCGACGGCAAGGTCAAGATCGTCAAGCTGAACGTCGACGAGAACCCCAACGCCGCCTCGCGCTACGGCGTGCGCGGCATCCCCACGCTGCTGGTCTTCAAGGACGGGGCCGTCGCCTCGTCGAAGGTCGGCGCGGCGCCCAAGTCGGCGCTCAAGCAGTGGATCGAAGGCGCCATCTGACGCCGGCGGGAGGGCCGTCCCATGCTGGGCTTCCGGCCCTCCCTCCCCCCGCCCGAGCGGCCGCTCGACCGCCCGAGCCTCTCGGACTGGACCGAGGCCTACGACAACGGCGGCCACATCCCCGAGGCCGCCTCCTATCTCGAGCGCTGGCCCGCGGACGCGCAGGCGTTCCGCGAGGCGATGGGCCCGCGGGCGAAGCTCGACCTTCCCTATCCCGGCGGCCTGAACGACTCGGCGCGCGAGCGGCTGGACCTGTTCCTGCCCGAGGGCGAGCCGAAGGGCGTGGCCGTGTTCGTCCACGGCGGATACTGGCTGCGCTTCGGGCGCGAGACCTGGTCGCATCTGGCCGCCGGCGCCGTGGCGCGGGGTTGGGCCGTGGCCGTCCCTTCCTACACGCTGGCGCCGCGCGCGCGGATCGCCTCGATCGTGCCGCAGGTCGCGCGCGCGGTGGAGGAGGCCGCGCGGCTGGTCGCGGGCCCCGTTGCGCTGGCCGGGCATTCGGCGGGCGGGCACCTGGTCTCGCGGCTGGGGTGCGTGGGCTCTCCGCTGTCGCCCGAGGCGGCCTCGCGGGTGGCGCGCATCGTCTCGATCTCGGGGCTGCACGACCTTCGGCCGCTGCGTTTCACCGCCATGAACGAGGGGCTGCAGCTCGACGCCGAGGAGGCCGCGGCCGAGAGCGCGGCGCTCCATGAGCCGGCCCCCGGCGTGCGGCTCGCCGCGTGGGTGGGCGAGGACGAGCGGCCCGAGTTCCTGCGCCAGTCGCTGCTGATCGCGGCGATGTGGGGCGGGCTCGCCGAGACCCGGCTGGTCGTCGACCCCGGCCGGCATCACTTCGACGTGGTCGCGCCGCTGGCCGAGGCCGACAGCCCCCTGACGCGGACGCTCATCGACTGGTAAGGCGGGCGGAGCGCGCGCTCGAAACGCCCGCCCCGAAAACCCGGAGGATCCCCCGATGCAGTGCTTCTTCGTGCAGCTGAAAACGAAGCTGGGCCGCGCCTACGACGTCGCCGACGCGCTGGCGCGGCGCGAGCTCGCCTCGGAGGTCTACTCCACCTCCGGCGAATACGATCTGCTGGCCAAGTTCTACGTCGAGGACGAGGTCGACGTGGGGCATTTCGTGAACCAGAACCTGCACGACATCGACGGGATCGAGCGGACCTACACCACCCTGACCTTCAAGGCGTTCTGAGGCCGGACAGGGCCGCGCCCGTCCCTGTCCGGGCGTCGTCGCGCGGGCGGGGCGCAGGCGTCGGACAGGCCTCGGCGACGCATCGGGGCCGGGGGCGGCCTTCCCGCGGAATTCCCGGGCGCGAGGCGTTGACACCCCCCTCCGCGGGAGATAATCACCCGCCTCGTGACGGGCGCGTAGCTCAGTGGGAGAGCACTACGTTGACATCGTAGGGGTCGCTGGTTCAATCCCAGCCGCGCCCACCATCACCTCTCCGGCCCCCACGCCGGAACGCAGAAACGCCCGCCGACCGGCGGGCGTTTTCGCGTTCGGGGACGGGGCCGTCGAACCCCGCCGCCAGGGGCCTTCGCAAGCCTCGCACGGAGGAGCCGGAGCGGCGCCCTCGGGGGGGCGTCCGGTTCCCGGGGTCAGGCGAAGAGGAAGTCGCGGCCGCAGAAATCGTCCTTGTCGGCATCCTCGAGGATGATCGCGCCGCCCTCGTACTTGAACTGCACGTCGTCGCCCTTCTGGCGAATCTTGAGATCGGAGAAGCCGCTCGCGCCGCTCTGGAACACGATCTTGTCCTTGCCGCCGCCGCCCGAGATCGTGTCCCCCTTCAGGCCGCCGTCGATCTCGTCCTTACCGCCGCCGCCGTTCAGCTCGTCGAACCTGATGCTGCCAGTCAGCGAGTCCCTGCGCTTGCCGCCGAACAGCGAGACGCCGGCCGAGCTGGCCAGTCGGTCGTTCCCGCTCAGGCCCAGCAGGCCCGGCGGGGCGTCGTCGAACAACAGGTCGATCTCGTCGTCGCCGGACGCGCCGATGGCGACCAGCTCCACCGCCTCGGCGTCGTCCCGCAGCTCGCCCAGCGCCGTCTCGCCCGACGCGCCGCCGACGGACTGGCCGGGGAAGCTGAACGAGTCCTCGCCGATGCCGAACTGCGAGGGCAGGATCTCGCCGCCGAGCTTCAGGACGCCGACCCCTCCGGCGTCGCCGTCTCCGCCGTTCTGTCCGTTCCCGCCCCTTGCCGCGCCGGTGAAGCCGGATTCGAGGATCTGCAGGGTTCCCTCGACCATCAGGATGCCCGCGACGGCGTCGCCGCCCTGCTCGCCGGCCGCTTCGTCGCCCAGGCCGACGCCGTCCTGAAAGAGCACCGAGGCGATCGAGACGCGGACGCCATCCTCGACGAAGAACTGCCGCGAGTGGGCGGCGACCACGACGCCGTTCCGGTCGCTGTCGCCCGCGATGACGATGTCGGGCGCATCGTCCCCGTCGATGTCGCCGTCAAGGACGATGCGCGCGTCGCTGTCGACGACCAACTGGGACTGAAGGAACAGGGTCTGCCCGCTGAGGCTTGCGTCGAAGGTGATCGAGAGCGTGTCGTCCGCGGTCAGCGCGGCGGCCGAGTCGAGGGCGGCGCGCAGGCTGCCCTCGCCCGAATCGTCCATGGTCTCGACGGTGATTGCCAGAAACGCCATGATCTGAATGTCCCGAAGTCGGCGGAGCGGCGCGGCCGCTCCGGTCCTGAATTCCGGGGAGAGGCTCACCGTCTCCCACCCACACGCGGGCAGGGCAACAAGCTGACGCAGGGGTAAATTAATATTTGTATAATTGAATTCTATCCTGCGTTAAGGCCTCGCGGATCGCGCGCATCCGTCCTCAGGTCTTGCAGGTCCCGCACTCCCGCCAGGCGCCGTCGGGCCCGGGCTGCGGGCGCCGGCAGGTCCAGCACAGGGCGCGAGCTCGGGGCCTAGGTCGGCGCCCTCGCGCGCCTTGGTGACCGGAGGCGCCAGGAAGAAGCCGGGCGGCGGGGTCGGCCGGCAGTTGGCCGCCACGCAGGCCTCGACATGGGCGAAACGCTCGGCGTCGTGGCCTTCCTCGAGGCAGGCGCCGATGGTCCATCGGTCCATCGGGCGGCCGCGGGCGTCGTGGAAGGCATGGGCGCAGATGCCCGCCTCGAACCCCACGCCCATGATGCCGTAGCCAGACCAGCGCATCCGGCGGTGGTCGAGGGCGGTCTCGGAATAGCGGAACGGGCGGTGGCGCCGGCGCAGGCCGGGAGGCGCGTCAGAGGCTGTTCCTGAACTCGTTCACGTCGTCGTCGGGATCGTCGGGCCCGCGGGAGCGGCCGCGCCAGAAGCGCCAGATCAGCGCCAGCGCCAGGCCCGAGAACAGCATCCACGTCAGCAGCAGCGCCAGCAGCCCGCCGATCCCCGCGGGCGCGGGCAGCACCAGGCCGAGGCCGACGTTCCACACGATCAGCCCCAGCGCCATGGCGAAGGCCCCGAAGGAGAAGCTGAGCAGCACGTAGCCCGAGACCAGAAGCTCGGCCAGCAGCAGCGCCAGGCCGATCCCCAGCCAGATCCACGGGTCGCTCAGCCACAGGGCCAGCATCGGCTCAGTCCTTCGCCAGGATGGTGGCCGCGCGGGTGAAGCCGTCGGTGGCGTCGCCCGGCAGCACGATGATCTTCGAGTTCGAGGAGGCGGCGAGCTTCTGGAACGCCTCGATCTGGCGCTCGGCGATCTGGAAGCGGGCGGCGGCCTCGCCGCCCTCGGCCATGCCGTCGCGGATCAGGCGGTTGGACTCGGCCGTGGCGTTGGCGGTGACCATCAGCGCCTCGGCCTCCTTCTGCTGCTTGTAGAGGGTGGCGTCGGCGGCAAGCTCGACCGCGCGCTTCTCGCCCTCGGCGCGCAGGATCGCGGCGCGGCGCATGCGCTCGGCCTCCAGCACCTCGGCCATGGCGCGCTGGGTCTCGGGCTTGAGCTCGACGTCGGTGATCTCGGCCCGCGAGATGTTGATGCCGTAGTCGTCGGCCGCGGCCTCGAGCGCCTGGCGGATCTCGACGTTGAGGCTGTCGCGCTCCTGCTGGATGGCGTCGAGCTCGACCTTGCCGATCTCGGAGCGCACAAGGCTCTTGATCAGGCCGATCACCAGCTCGGAGACGTCCGAGACGCGGAACACGGCGTATTCGGATTTCACCACCCGGTAGACGCAGAGCAGCTCGATCGAGAACACCACGTTGTCGCGCGAGACGACGTCGAGCCGCACGTCGTTGACCACCTGGTCGGCGATCGAGATCTTGGAATGGACCTGGTCGAGATAGGGCACGATCAGGTTCACGCCCGCAGCCAGCGTGCGGTGGTACTTGCCCAGGCGCGTGACCACGTACTGTTCGGACTGGGGCACGATGCGCACCCCCAGGATCAGGGTGATCGCGAGGAACACGATCACGACGACCAGCACCACGGAGCTGGAGTCGAACATCGACAGGAAGGTCATCGGATCGTCCATCGGCGCGCGGGCCTCCGCTTTCTGGGTTCGCCCGTCCATATGGACCGCCGCGGCGGCGCGCGCAACGCAGGGGGGCGGCGCGCCCGGACCGGCGCGGCGGGGCGCCCCGGATCGGCGGCGTCCCGCGGCCCTCCCGTGCCGGGCCTCCGCGGCCCCTGCCAGGGACGTGCGTCGAGCCCGCCGGCGCGCCGCCCTCGACCCGCGCCCGCCGGCGCGCCGCCCTTGACCC